>NZ_CP126625.1:1244624-1555780 GCF_030219325.1 Geothrix sp.
CTACACGACGGTGCTGGCGCTGGAGTTCTCGCCCATCGTCTTTGAACGCTTTGGCCTCCATGCCCCGGCACGGCTCATCCACAAGTTCATCACGCCCCTGGTGGTTCTCGGCGTGATCCTGTCGACCCTGCACCAGTCCTCCCTGGGCACGGTCTACCTGATCGTCCCGAGCAAGCTGCACTCCCTCTGGTACTCCCCACTGCTGCCGCTGCACTTCTACATCTCGGCCATCGGCGCGGGCATCGGCATGGTGATCCTGGAGTCCTACCTCAGCAAGCGGGCCTTTGGCCGACACCTGGAAATGGACCTGCTGGAGCCCCTGGCCCGCGGCATGGTGGTGGCCCTGGGCATCTATGGACTCATGCGGATCCAGGCCATCTACCGGAATCACGCATTCGGCACCCTTCTCGATTTCGGGTATGAAGGCCGGATGTTCCTCCTCGAGTTCGTCATGGGCGTGATCCTCCCGGTGGTGCTGATGTCCTTCCGCCGGCTGCGGAGCAACCCTGATTGGCTGGTGGGCGGGGCCTTCCTGGCGGTGATGGGCTTCGTCATGAACCGTCTGAACGTCAGCATCACGGGCATGGAAGCCGCCTCGGGGATCCGCTACATCCCCTCGGCCATGGAGATCATCGTCTCCGTGGGCCTAGTGGCCACGGGCATGGCGGTATTCGCCTTCGCCGTGCGCAACCTGCGCATCTTCCCAGAGGGTCCCGTGACGGAATCCCAAGTTCCGGAAGAGGGAGCCTGAGCCATGCGTACCCGCATCGGCACCCGTCTGATCCTCGGCGCCGGCCTCGCGACGGCGCTGGTGATCGGGGGCATGTCCGTGACCGTCCTCCGATCCCACACAGCCCAGTTGCTCGCGGAACGGACCCGGAGCGCCGATCAGCTGAGCGAAACGATCAAGAGCGCCACCCACTTCGACATGCTGGAGAACCGGCGGGAGAACCTGCACCGCCAGATCCGGGGCGTGGGTGGCCTGCAGGATGAGGGCATCCGCAAGGTCCGCGTCTTCAACAAGGAGGGGCGGATCATGTTCTCCTCGGCCAGCGAGGAGATCGGCACCAGCCTGGATCCCAGGGGCGAGGCCTGCTACGCCTGCCATGCGGAGGGGCGTCCCCTTGAGCGCCTGGACATCCAGGCCCGGGCCCGGACCTTCCGGGCCGCGGATGGGACCCGCGTCCTCGGCGTCATCAACCCCATCCCCAATGAGGCATCCTGTTCCACGGCGGCCTGCCACGCCCACAACGCCAAGCAGAGCCTCCTTGGCGTGCTGGACGTGAACGTTTCCCTGGCGGAGGTGGATCGGGAGATCGCCCACAGCCGCCTCGTGATCACGGCCTCCGCCGTCCTGGCCATCCTGGCCGGCAGTTCCATGCTCTGGTGGCTCAACCGCCGCCTGGTGGTCCGTCCGGTGGCGGCCCTGGTCGAGGGCACCCGCCGCGTCATGGAGGGCGATCTGGGCGTCACCATCCCCGTCAGCGGACGGCACGAGCTGGGAGTTCTCGCCCGGGCCTTCAACGAGATGACCCAGACGCTGGCGGATACCCAGCGCCAGCTGACCCAGGCCGACAAGCTCGCCTCCGTCGGCCGGCTGGCCGCCGGCGTGGCCCATGAGATCAACAACCCGCTGACCGGCGTGCTGAGCTATGCCTCCCTGCTGCGCAAGCGCATGGAGCATGACGTGCCGGCCTGCGAGGACCTGGACGTGATCGTGCGGGAGACGGTTCGCTGCCGCGGCATCATCCGCGAGCTCCTGGACTTCGCCCGGCCGGCTGCGCCAGCCCGGAAACCCATGGACCTCAACGAGGTGGTGCGGAGATCGGTATCGGTGGTGATGACCCAGCTGAGCCTGAACCAGGTGAACCTGTCCCTGGATCTGACGGCCGATCTGCCCCAGGTCCAGGCGGACCCGAACCAGATCCAGCAGGTGGTCGTGAACCTGCTGCTGAACGCGGCGGACGCCATCGGAGCCGACGGCGGCCAGATCCGGGCCATCACGCGGTCTGGGGCCTCCAACGCCATCGAATTCCTGCTGGAGGACAGTGGGCGGGGGATCTCCGCCGAGGACCTGCCCAGGATCTTCGAACCCTTCTTCACCACCAAGGGCAACCACGGCACGGGTCTGGGGTTGGCGGTCAGCTGGGGCATCGTGGAGGCCCACGGTGGCTCGCTGGAAGTCCAGAGCCAGCCCGGTCAGGGCACCTGCTTCACCCTTCGCCTGCCGACGGTCATCGGGACCGACGGCGGAACACCGAACATTCCCACCCTCACCTAGGAGGTCGCCATGACCGCTGTATTGATCCTTCTCATGTTTGTGGCCTTTGTGGGCATCGACTTCGTGGTGCGCACCTCGCTCCGGCGAATGCGGGAGGGCCGGGAACGCCAGGCGCGCGAAGCCGTCCTCAACACGGCCATCCGCCTGGACTTCACCCATGAGGCCAAGAGCCTCAAGCGGGTCGCGGTCCCCAATCCCAAGGCCCGCATCCTGGCCGTGGATGACGAGTCCGTAGTGCTGGACTCCTTCCGGCGCATCCTGGTCCTCGAGGGCTTCAGCGTGGACACGGTCGAGCACGGTCCCGAGGCTCTGGGGCTGGTGCAGCGCAACGACTACGACTTCGTCTTCACCGACCTCAAGATGCCGGACATGGACGGCGTGGAGGTGGTGAAGGCGGTGAAGCACCTCCGTCCCGACGTGGACGTGGTCGTCATCACCGGCTACGGCAGCATCGAGACCGCGGTCCAGACGTTGCAGCATGGTGCCTGCGAGTACGTGCAGAAGCCCTTCACGGCCGATGAGCTCGGCGACTTCGCGAAGAAGCTCCTGATCAAGCGCGAAGCCAGGCTCGAGGCGGCCCGCCGTCCGAACGTCCGCATGGTCTCGCCCGAGATGGCCGAAGTGGTGCCCGCCACCGAGTTCTGCGTGCCAGGCGGCGCCTTCCTGTCTCCTGGCCACGCCTGGGTGCGCATCGAGCCCGAGGGACAGGTCCGCATCGGCATCGACGACTTCATCCGGAAGGCCCTGGGTACGGTCAAGGAGATCGAGCTGCCTGAGCGCGGCAAGACCGTGAAGGTGGGTGAGACCCTGTTCACCCTGAAGGGGGCGACCGGCACGGTCCACGTGGCCGCGCCGCTGTCGGGCCGCATCGAGCATGACAACGCCGGCCTCAAGACCGATCCCGGCGAGCTCATCCGCAGCCCCTATGATCGCGGCTGGGTCTGCCTGCTGACCCCCAGCGACCTCGCCTCGGAACTGTCGGCCCTCAAGATCGGCAAGCCCGTCATCGACTGGTACCAGGAGGAGATCACCCGCCTCCGGGCGGCGAACGGCCCCCAGGGCGCCGGTCCGCTGGACTGGACGGTCTTCGAACAGCAGTTCCTCGGCGCGGACGAGCACGCCAAAGCCTAGGTCGATCAGGTCACTCCGCTACGGGGGCCTCCGGGCCCCCGTAGCTGTCTCCAGCGTGATAGCTGGAGCGCACCAGGGGCCCGGATTCCACGCGCTGGAAGCCCATCTCCAGGCCCTTTCGCCGGTAGAGATCGAACTCGGCCGGCTCCACGAACCGGTGCAGGGGAAGGTGGTGCTCGGAAGGCGGGAGGTACTGGCCGATGGTGGCCACGTCCACGCGGCTTTCCCGCCAGTCGGCCATCAGCTCCAGCACCTGCTCGGCCGTCTCCCCCAGACCCACCATGATGCCGCTCTTCACGCGCAGGGTGGGAGCATGCTGGTCCCGCCACGTGGCCGTCCGACGCAGCAGCTCCAGGCTCTGTCCGTAGTCGGCGTCCGGGCGCACCCGCTTGTAGAGATGGGGTACGGTCTCCACATTGTGGTTGAGCACGTCCGGCCGGGCCTCCAGCACGGTTCGCAGCGCCGCCTCGCTGCCCCGGAAATCCGGGATGAGCACCTCGATGCCGCTATGGGGGGTGAGGCTGCGGATCCACTGGATGGTCTGCGCGAAGTGGGTCGAACCTCCGTCCGAAAGGTCGTCCCGGTTCACCGAGGTGACCACGGCGAACCGCAGGCCCAGGCGCGCCACGGCTTCGGCCACCCGCTGGGGTTCCTGGGGATCCAGCTCGCCAGGGCGCCCCTTGCCCACGTTGCAGAACCCGCAGTGGCGGGTGCAGATGTCACCCATGAGCATGAAGGTGGCGGTGCGGTGGATGCCCCAGCACTCATGCAGGTTGGGGCAGCGGGCCTCCTCGCAGACCGTCACCAGCCGCTGCTCCCGGATGAGTCCCTCGACCTCGGCCACCACTTCCGGGGCCGGAATGCGGATCTTCAGCCAGTCGGGACGGGGGCCGGGGAGGACGGGGGGGCGGGCCATAGGTTTCCATTGTCTCTCATTGGCGGCAGAATCCATTCCCGGCTTCATCCGTGTCCAGTTGTGGCCGAACAGGCCTTTCCTTCACGGCACTGGGACGCCTCGCCCGGCTAGAATGGATTCATGACCGACACCCCGCAGGAAGTCCCAGAATCCGTGGCTGAAGCCCTGCCCGCGCCGGAGGCCCCCAGGACCTTCGAGTCCCCCAAGGGCTTCGAGACGAAGTTCCGGGGATTGGCCCTGCACCTCACCGCCTTCGAAGGGCCCCTGGACCTGCTGATGCACCTCATCCAGGAGCAGAAGCTGGACATCCTGAACCTCCCCATGGCCCAGGTCACCCAGCAGTACATGGACTACCTGCGGCTTATGGAGGAGCTGAACCTGGAGATCGCGGCGGAGTTCGTGGCCATGGCCGCGCAGCTGCTCCAGATCAAGTCGCGGCTGATGCTGCCCCGCCCGCCAGAGGCCTGCGGTGAGGAGGATCCCCGCGAGGCCCTGGTGCAGCGCCTGCTGGACTACCAGCAGGTGAAGGCCGCCGCCGCCCAGCTATCGGACCGCGAGTCCGACTGGCAGAAGATCGCCTTTGCGCCGGGAATCGACCTGGAGGACCACAAGCGCGTGGAGGACGAGCCCATCCGCGCCACCCTCTTCGATCTGCTGGGCGCCTACCGCGAGGCCCTGAAGCGGCTGATGCCGCCGCCGCCCGTGGAGGTCCGCACCCAACCCAAGTCCCTCGAACAGCGGGTGATGGAGGTGATGCGGGACCTGCAGGATGGCCTCTGGAAGCCCTTCCAGGGACTGCTGGGCCAGGCGCGCACCCGCGACGAGCTGGTGCTCACCTTCCTCGCGCTCCTGGAGCTGGTCCGCACGGGCCGCATCGCCCTGGTCCAGGGCGAGACTTTCGGCGAGATCCGGGTCAAGGCCGCCGAGGCCGCGTGAACAGCGGGACGGAAGCCCTCCGGTCGGCCCATCGCCTGGGCCGCCTGCTCGGCATGGCCCTCTGCTTCGGCACGCCAACCCTGGTCGCGGCGCTCGTCCTTTCCGGAACCGTGCCCCCGGGCCGGGAGTCGCCGGGGGGGATCTACCAGCAGGTCGGTTACCTCCTCACGGGCCTGGTGTTCCTGTCCGCAGCCTGGGTCTGGTGGCGCAGCGGGAGGGCCCTGGGCGCGTTCCGGCGACTGCCTGAGGCCGAGCGGCCCTCCACGGTGCTCCGGGAGAGCCTTCTCTATGCCGCGGCCTTCGAGATCAGCAGCCTCTGCGGCCTGGCCTACTGGGTGCTCGTGGGCGCCCAGGCGACCCGCCATGTCTGGGGATTCATCCTGCTGACCCCGGTGCTGTTCCTGGCCCTCGTGCCTGGGTACGACCGGTGGGCGGAGCAGCTGAAGGGCTGAGCTGTCCAGGTATGCTGGAAAGGCATCCTCTGAGGAAGGTCCATGCGCGACCCCGAGCCTGTCGATCCCTCCGCGCCGTCACCCGATGACACGGTTCGTCTGTCCGCCGGGGCGCCGGCCGATCCCTATGCCACCCAGCGGCTCAACCTGTCGAATGACTTGGGGATCGACGCCAGCCAAAAGCTCCCGGCGGGGAAGTCGATGGCAGCCTCCGATCAGACCCTGAAGATGACTCGCCCCAAGATGGGCGAACCTCCCCTCCGCGTGCAGCGGGTGGATCAACCGACCGGAGCGGAAGGGCAGACGCAGGATCAGCCGCTTCGCCCCGCGGCCCCGGCCCCCTTCGGTTGGAGGTGGTCCCTCGGTCTTGGCGCCCTGGTGGTGTTGGGAGCGGCAGGCTTCCTGGTGTTCTCCAAGGGACCGGTCCCTCCCCCCACGCGCCCCACGGCCGGGCCTGACGTCGGCGCGCGGGAGACGACCGGCACGGCCGGGGCCCTGCCACCGGACGTCCAGGCCTACCTGGAGCAGGCCAAGGCCGGAGACACCCACGCCATGCGCATGCTCGGCGCCATGTACCTGCAGGGCCTCAACGTCCCCAAGGATCGCGAGAAGGGGCTCTACTGGTACCGGAAGGCCGCGGAAATGGGCAGCGACGCGGCCCGGTCGGAACTGAACCAGATCGAGGGCGGCCGCTGATCACTTGGCCCCGTCCACCGGGGTCTCACGCCAGGCCAGCACCTTCCGTGAAGCCGCGACCCCGATGGCATCCGCCAGCTCGGACGGAGAGGCCTCCCGGACCTTGGTGGCACTGCCGAAGGTCTGCAGCAGCTTCTTCGCCGTGACTTGGCCGATGCCTGGGATCTGCGTCAGCTCGGTCTGGAGGGTGCGCTTGGCCCGCAGGGCCCGGTGGTAGGTGATGGCGAAGCGGTGGGCCTCGTCGCGGATGCGCTGCAGCAGCTGCAGCACGGGTGAGGATTTCGGGATTTTCAGCGGTTCGCTGGAACCGGGCCGGAAGACCAGCTCCTCCTTCTTGGCGAGGCTGGCCAATTCCAGGTGTTCAAGGCCGAGCTCTCTCAGCGCGGCCTCGGCAGCGTGCAGCTGGCCCAGTCCGCCATCGATGAGCACCAGGTTGGGGAACTCCTGGCCTTCGTCTTTCATCCGCCGGTAGCGGCGCGTCACGGCCTCCTGCATGTTGGCGAAGTCGTCGTTCTGTTCGTTGGTCATCTTGAAGCGGCGGTAGCGGGCCTTGTCGGGCACGCCATCGCTGAAGACCACACAGCTGGCCACGACCTCGCGACCCTGGCCGTGGCTGATGTCGAAGCACTCCAGGCGGCGGGGCAGGTGGCTCAGGCCCAGGAAGGCCTGCAGGCCCTCCAGCACCGCCTCGTTCAGGCGGGCCGGCTCGAACTTGCGCTCCAGGGCCAGGCGGGCGTTCTCCTGGGCCATGGTGAGCAGCTCGACCTTCTCCCCCTTCTGTGGGACGTGGATGCGGGTCTTGGTCCCCCGCATGGAGGCCAGCCACTCGCCCAGCAGCTCAGCATCCTCGGGCTGCACCTCCGCCAGGATCCGGGCGGGCACGGGATCGGCACTGTAGACCCGCTGGAGCACCTGGGCCAGCACGGCGCCATCGAAGGTTTCGACATCGTCCAGCAAGTATTCCTGGCGGCCCACCATGCGGCCCTCCCGCAACATCAGCCGATGGACGCAGGCCCGGCCGTCGAGCACCGCGGAGCCGTAGACATCCGTGTCGTCCAGGTCCGCGCTGGCGGCCTTCTGGCGGGTGAACCAGGCATCCACTTGCTGCAGGGCATCGCGGTGCTGGGCCGCCTGCTCGAAGGCGGCGGCCTCCGCGGCCTTCCACATGGCCGCCTCCAGCCGGGCCTTCAGCTCGTCGCGTTTGCCCTCCAGGAACAGCCGCGCCTCCCTGGCCTGCTCGCGGTAGGCTTCCTGCCCCACGGCGGCAATGCAGGGGGCCGTGCAGCGGTGCAGCTGGTATTTGAGGCAGGCCCGGCCCCGCTTGCCATCGATGTCGATGTCGCAGTCCCGGATCTGGAAGAAGCGGTACACCAGCTCCGCCGTTCGGTAGGCGGTGCTGGCGGGAAAGAAGGGGCCGAAGTAGAGGCTGCCGTCCTTGCGCACCTTGCGCGTGACGAAGACCTTGGGGAAGGCCTCCTTCCACGTGAGCTTCACGTAGGGGTAGCTCTTGTCGTCCTTGAGCAGGATGTTGAAGGGCGGCAGGTGCTCCTTGATGAGGTTGTTCTCGAGGACAAGGGCCTCGAGTTCCGTTTCGCAGACGATGAGCTCGATGTCCCAGATCCGCGCCACCAGGCGCCGCGTCTTGGCGTCCAGCCGCTTCTGCTGGAAGTAGGATTTCACGCGGTTGCGCAGCACCTTGGCTTTGCCCACGTAGAGGAGGTTTCCGCCCTCGTCGCGGTAGAGATAGCAGCCGGGACGCAGGGGCAGATCCCCCAGCTTCCGTTTCAGGAAAGGAGACTTCTCGAGGTTGGTGCGGACGGCGGCCACGGGGATCCGGCTCAAGCCTCAGGGGGCGGAGTGGGCTTGTTCAGGAGGCGCATGAGCAGCCAGATGCCAACGGGACCGATGACCAGGAGGGCGATGACGAGAAAATCGGGCATGAAGGCCTCAGTGGGGCCGCGCGAAGGCGATGAGGAGGAGGACGGGGAGCAGCAGCAGGGTCAGGATGGCCCAGCTGAGGCCGTGGGCGAAATTGAGGGTCCAGCCCAGCCCGAGCCGCTTGGGCACCCAGATGGCCGGGTCCCCGGCGTTCACGTAGAAGACGCCCCAGCGGTAGTACTCGCTCCGTTCGTCCTCCTGCAGCGTCTGCTTCATCTGCCGCACCATGAGCAGGATGCCGAGGATGGTCAGGGCCAGGAAGCCGCCGATCATCCAGGCGATCACGCCCTGGCCGTGGCGCGGGATCAGGAGGCCACCCGCCATCATCCCCAGCAGGCCCACGGTGACCAGGCTCCGAAGCGGGGCCAGGGCCGCGCATTTACGGCCTTCCGGATCCTGGTTCGAGCCCACGAAGGCCCGGCCCGTGAGCCACAGCACGGCCCAGATCGCCGCAGGCAGGCCGAAGGCCAGCCAGGGATAGCCGGCCTGGGGAGTCCACCCGTTGGGAACGCCCCGGGCGTCGAAGTGCGTGGGGATGGGATCCGGCAGGCCGGCCATCAGCCTGGGAAGGGCGAGGGCGAGGGACAGCGCGCTCAGCAGAGGGAGCAGGTCCCAGGGGGAGAACCAGGGTATTGGGGAAGGATCGTCGGGTTCCATGGCCCCAATCTACCGCCGGGTTTGCCACACTGGAACCATGCTGAACCTCGAGACCTTCCCCGTGGGCCCCCTGGGCTGCAACTGCTCGCTGCTGTGGGAGCCGGACACGGGCGTCGGGGTGGTGGTGGATCCCGGCGGGGATGGCGCGAAGATCCGCAAGCGGGTGGAGGCCCTTGGCTTCAAGGTCACGGCCCTGCTCCACACCCACGCCCACTTCGACCACGTGGGGGCCACCCGGGAGCTGCAGGACCTGTGGCAGTGTCCGGCCCACCTGCACGGCGACGACACCTTCCTCATCGAGGCCCTGCCCCAGCAGACGGGGATGTTCGGCATGCCCGCCATTCCCCAACCCGAGATGACGGGGCTTGGCGCCGGCGATCAGCACCTGGATCTGACGACGCTGCACACCCCGGGCCACACGCCGGGTTCCTGCTGCTTCCATGGGGCCTTCGCGAAGGGGCAGGTGCTCCTGGCGGGCGACACGCTGTTCCGCGGCGGCGTGGGCCGCACGGACCTCTGGGGCGGCAGCTGGGAGCTGCTGGAGCAGAGCATCCGGCGGGAGCTCTACGCCCTGGACGGCGCGACGCTGGTCATTCCGGGCCACGGCCCCGCCACCACCCTGGGGGTGGAGGCGGAGACCAATCCCTTCGTGCGGAAGTAGCCTAGCGACCGAAGCGGAAGACCGCACTGACGGTCACCCAGGTGAGGGAGTCCATGCCAAGCCCGTCTGCGCCGTTCTTGTCCACCGACACGCTGTTGGCGTGGCCCTCGAGGCTGAACACTCTGTTGAAGTTATAGCCGCCGCCAATGCGGAAGCCGAGCTTCCCGGACTGGTTCGCCTCGAAGTCCGGCACGCCGGTCAGTTCGTACTTGGCCTTCACCTTGTTGATGTTCAGGCCCACCAGGAAGTAGCCGCCGCGGTTGGGGGAGGTGGCGTTGAAAACATAGTCGACCCCGAACTGGGTGATGCCGAAGCTGTTCTGATTCTTGTCGCCGTAGATCGTCTGTTCCTTGCTGGCGAAGCCATTCACGTTCAGGATGAGACGCATCTGGTGGTGAGGCGTGAAATTGAAGTCCATGTGGCCACCGAAGTGAATGCCAAGGCCATCATTGGCCCCCAGGTAGTAGCCATTGAATTTCTTGTCGGCGAAGTCTCCCGTGGGCAGGCTGAGGCCGGTCTGCAGGCCACCGTTGATGGTGGTGGTCTGGGCAGCCAGGGATGAACCGGCCACCAGGGCTAGGGCGAGAAGGGTGTGGCGCATGAGGCCTCCTGTAAAAAGACGGCTCCAGCATAGCCGAGAAATGGGTTGTCTTTAAGCTGGCCGATCCTGGCATGATGGGGGCCTCTCGAGGAGCCACCATGGACGCCCTGCTCGCTTCGTTCGGATTGCTAGGCCCTCTCGTCATCTTCGCCGTGATCTGGGCCCTCAGCTGCCTCAAGGTCATCAACGAGTACGAGCGGGCTGTGGTCTTCACCCTCGGCAAGGTGAGCAACACCCCCAAGGGACCCGGCCTCGTCTTCATCTGGCGGCCCTTCCAGAAGGCGGTGATCGTGTCGCTGCGCACCACGGTGCTGGAGGTGCCCAGCCAGGACATCATCACCCGCGACAACGTGAGCCTGAAGGTGAGCGCCGTCGTCTACTCCAAGGTGCTGGATCCCAAGCAGGCCATCGTCGGCGTGGAGAACTACTACTACGCCACCAGCCAGATCGCCCAGACGACCCTGCGCTCCATCCTGGGCGAAGTGAGCCTGGACGAGCTACTGGCGGATCGCGAGAAGCTCAGCATGCGCCTGCGGGAGATCATCGACCGCTCCACGGAGCCCTGGGGCGTGGAGGTCAACAGCGTCGAGCTCAAGAGCGTGGACCTGCCCGAGCAGATCCAGCGGGCCATGGGCAAGCAGGCCGAGGCCGAACGCGAGAAGCGGGCCAAGGTCATCGCCGCCGAAGGCGAACTGATGGCCTCGACGCAGCTACTGGAGGCCGCCAACAAGATCAGCCAGAACCCCACCGCCATCCAGATGCGCTACCTGCAGACCCTCACGGAGATCGCCGTGGAGAAGAACAGCACCATCGTCTTCCCGCTGCCCATGGAGCTCATGAAGGCCTTCGAGAAGTTCACGAAGGAGTAGGCCTCCAGCCCCGCCACGCCGCGGCCTCCGCCTTTGCCAGGGCGGAGGCCGCGGTGTTTCCGGAGCCATAGGCCAGCGCGTCCACGGCATCCGCGAGGATGAGCAGGGCCTCCAGCCGCTCCGGTCGCAGCGCAGCCAGGCGCTGGAGCCAGGAGCGGGCCGTGTCACCGGGGCGGGGCGGGGACCAGGCCCGGGTGGCGCCCAGGAGGGGGCGCAGGGCGCGGATCCGGCCCGGGCCCGCCGGGGCGGGTTGCCAGCGGCTGCGGCTGCGCCACAGCATCCAGAACAGGGCCAGGACCCCGAGGCTCCAGAGGACCGGAGTTGGCGGGCTCTTCCATCGCCATCGCCAGCCCTGGATCCACTCCTGGAGCCACGACAGGCCCGCTTGCTGGTCCTGATCCGAGAATCGCACCACATGGCGTTCCCAGCGGTAGCGGAGGGCATCGAGCCAGCGCGCCATGACACTGAGTTCACCCGCTCCTGAGGCGGTGGCAGCTGGTCCCTGGGGCGTGGGGTCCGCAGTCCACCAGCGGCCTTCGTGCCAGTACTCCACCCAGCTGTGGGCCTCGTTCTGGCTCACCCGGAAATAGCCCCCCTCCGGAATCCAGGGCCCCAGCCGGTAGCCGTTCACCACCCGGGCCGGCACGCCCCGGGCGCGCAGCATGAGGGCCATGGCGGAGGCGAAGTACTCGCAGTGCCCCGCCTGGGTCCGTTCAAGGAAATCCTGAAGGGGGTTGGCGGCCTTCCCGGAGGGATTGTCCAGGGTGTAGGCGAAGCGGCGGAGGCTCGATTCCAGGGCCTGGGCCAGCTGCGGGGTGGGGAGGATCCCCGGGGCGATGCGGAGGCTGGCGCGCCGGACCGCTTCGTGTCCGGGCTCCATGCGGGTCAGCAGATCCAGGCGGCGGGGGGAGAGGTAGGCCTCCCGGGCCTCAGGCTGCTCCGGGTTCCACCTCACGGTCACGGGGGCCGTGCGGGCCCTCAGGAACCGCCACCGGATGCTGGCCCCGGAGCTCCGCGCATTTAGCAGGTCAGTGGGTTCCAGGCGGGTCAATCCGGCGGGAAGGGTGAGGATGCCATGGGGGGTGGGTGTGTAGAGGAACTCGGCCTGGGAATCCGGCCTGCTTCCCGATGATGCGAAGGGAATGGGGGGCGTGAGGTCGGCGGGCTCCCACCGGGCGCCCTGGATGGCCTCCAGCGTGACCCCGCGAAGCAGCTCCAGTCCCCGCAGCCACTGGGGATTCGTGACCGGATCCGTGCCGGCGGGTGGCAGGATCCTCACCGCCACCTCCGGGTTGGGCTCGATGGGGCCGCCGCCCGACAGATCGAGGCGATCCCCCAGGCCCGCCTGGCCGAAGCTGCGGGACACGCCGAGGAAGAGGCCCGGGCGGAGGCCCAGGCTCAGGCGGGGCATGATCACGAAGAAGCCGGCGCTCAGGAGCAGGGCCGCACCCACCCAGAGGGGAACGCGGACATACGGGGGACGGGACAGGGTGCCCCGGCGGAGGGCGGCCGAGGGCTCCCAGCTCTGCTGCAGCAGGGCCAGAGTGGCCGCCACGGACCAGGCCAGGGTCCAGACCAGGAAGAGGACGTCCGTGGTGCCGATGGCGGTGGTGAGGAACAGCAGGAAGCCCATCAGCAGCAGCTGGCGCTGGTGGGAGGGTTCCCGGGGCAGGATGAGCCGCACCCCGGCCAGGACGAACAGGGTGTGGATGGCCACGATAAAGAGGCCGCGCCCCCTGGTCAGGTCCCCCAGGAAGAAGAGCAGGGCTCCCACCTCCAGCCAGCGGTGATGCCGGCTGAAGTCCCAGCGGAAGGCTTCGACGATGCCGGCCATCACCAGCGGGATCGCCATGACGAGCAGCTCGGCAGGTTCGTAGATGCCCGTGGACACCGTGGCACCCAGAGCCACCCACAGGGGCAGGTGGTCGATCCAGCGGCCCCACCTCACGGCCACACCCAGCTCCCCAACACCCGCGATCGTGAGGCACCCGTGACTTCGGGGAGATGGCCGGGCAGGCCCATGGCCGAGGCCGCCCCCAGCAGGGCCCAGCTCACGGCCTCCCGGGCCCCGGAAGGGAAGGCGAGGTCGTCCCCCAGAGTCAGCTGCAGACGCCCGTCCAGCTCCGCGCGCAGCCGCCGGTGCCGGGCTCCCCCGCCACTGACCAGCCCCCGCATCCCTGCCGGCCAGGGTCTGCTGCGGGTGGCCTCGACTGCGATGGTGGCGGCCGAGAAGGCTGCCAGGGTCGCCAGCCGGTCCGACAGGGGCAGGGGTTCGAGGAGGTGGCGCTCAGCCTCGAACCAGGCCGCACCGAACACTTCGCGACCGGTGGATTTGGGCGGCGCAGCCTGGAAATAGGGGTGGGCCAGCCAACGGGACAGGAGGGGCATGGCGACGGTCCCGGTGGCGTGGATGCCGTCAGGGTCGAAGGGGAGGTCCAGCCACAGCTTGGCCGCCAGATCCAGCAGGGACATCCCGGGTCCCGTGTCCCAGGCGCGGGTGGATTTTCCATCCCACACCGTCAGGTTGGCGATGCCGCCCAGGTTGAGGGCCAGCCAGGGCCCGGGGCCGTGCAACCAGCGTTCAGGCAGGGGGACCAGCGGCGCGCCCTGGCCGCCCACGGCGAGGTCGCGCCGCCGGAGGTCCCACACCACTGGGCAGCCCAGAGCCTCGACCAGCACGTAGGGATCCGCCAGCTGCAGGCTCGCGCCATGCTCCGGGTGGTGCTGCACCGTCTGTCCGTGGAGCGAGGCAAGGTCCGGGTGGATACCCAAGGTGCCGCACAACTGCCCCGCCGCTTTGGCGTGGTGGTCGCCCAGGCGGCGCTGGAGGATGCAGAGGCCTGCCGGATCCAGGCGATTGGAGGCGGCGTCCAGCACCTCCTCGTGGAGTTCCCGGGAATAGGGCAGCGCCATGTGACCGAGCAGACGGCGGAACGGGCGCCCCGCTTCGAACGCCCCGGGATCCACCTCGATGGCCACGGCGTCCACCCCGTCCGCGCTGGTGCCCGACATCAGGCCCAGCACGCGCCAGGGCCGGTCGGCCGGGATCGGGATGCGTGGCTGCATGGGGGTGATGATGCCAGCAACGAATGCCGTCCGGGGGACTCGCGCTCGCAGCCCCGGACGATCGCTGCCCGGCCTGGAACAGCCGTTGGCCGATCTTCAACGGCCGGCGCCTACTCCTTGCCGCAGGTTCCGGAGTAGCCTGAATGCCTCGGAGGTTCCCATGACGATGCTCTTCGTCCTTCTCATCATTGGCGTCGTGATCTATCTGGCGATGCGTGGCAGGCAGGACCGTCCCGAGCAGCTGGGCGCCTCGCGCCGCGGCCTTCCCACAGGTCCCCTGGAACCCCACACCTTCCCCTGCCCCTATCCCAAATGCCCCACCTGCGGCGCCTCCGGGGACCGGATGAAGCAGGAATGGGACGGCCTGCGGTCGGTGAAGTGGACCTGCGGCTACTGCGGCGCCCTGGCTGGCCTGCAGTCCCTCAAGGATGAAGAGCTCCCACCCTCGGCCCGTCGCCAGCTGGGGCTGGATGGCCCCATGCAAGGTTCCCTCCCCATGCAGCAGGGCGGTTACGGCCAGCCCGGCGGCGGGATGGGCGGGCTGCTCACCGGCATGATGCTCGGCAGCATGATGGGCGGCGGCCACCAGCACCACGATCGTCCGGGCGACGGCGACGGTTGGACCGGTGGCTCCTCCGATGGCTCGTCCAGCGATTGGGGTGAATCCAACTCCGGGTCCAGCGACTGGGGCGACTCCGGAGGAGATTTCGGCGGTGGCGATTCCGGTGGCGGGGACTCGGGCGGGGACTGGTAGATTCCAGGGCCTGCCGGCCCCGAAGTGAGGGCAGACCACGACCCATCCGGGAGGGGGCGGGAATAATGGCGATCTTGATATCGCCATTAACGGCCAGGAATTTTTGATTGATTCATCTGGCTGGATGCCCATGATGAGTCCACTTCTTTCCATGGTCGGCCATCCGATGATGGTCTTTTTCGGGGAGCGGCCAACATGAGCCGTCGCTTGCGGTATCTATCCTTGCTTCTCGCTTCCGGGGCCATGCTCTCGGCTCAGACCACCGGGGCCCTCCAGGGCCGCGTGCTCGACCCCAAGGGGCGGCCGGTGGCTGGAGCCAAGGTGACCCTGAGCGGGCCATCCATCCAGGGCGGCCGGAACGCCGTCACCGACGACTCCGGCAACTACCGGATCGGACTGCTGCCGCCCGGCCCCTGCACCATCACGGCCACCAAGGAGGGCCTGAACACCGCCAAGTCCCAGGTTCAGCTGGGGCTGGACCGGACGGCGACCGTGGACCTCACCATGAATGCCGTGGCTGCGGCCGTCGTCGAAGTGACCGAGGCCAGCTCGGCCGTGGATCTCAAGGCCACCACCTCCGGCGCCAACTTCAGCAGCGAGGCGATCCTGAACCTCCCCACCGCTCGGGACTATTCCAGCATCGCCCTGCTCTCGCCCGGCGTGACACAGGACAATTCGGGGTTCAAGGTCTACGGCTCCTCCGGCGCGGAGAACAACTTCGTGGTGGACGGCATCAACACCACCAACGTGGAATTCGGCACCCAGGGCAAGACCATCCCCCAGGAGTTCATCCAGGAGTTCCAGGTCAAGACCGGCGGCTACGAGGCAGAGTACGGGAAGGCCACCGGCGGCATCATCAACGTCATCACCAAGTCGGGTGGCAACGAGTTCTCGGGCGATGCCTTCGCCTACTCCGAGGGTCGCTACTTCAAGAGCGGGAACCAGCACGCCAACGACGAGAACCTGAAGTTCAAGCCCCTGCTGCTGGAGAACCGCAAGTCGGAGTTCGGCTTCGATGTCGGAGGACCGATCATCAAGGACAAGCTGTGGTTCTTCACGGCCTACAGCCGGAGCACTCAGAACCAGGAATCCCAGGTGCGCGTGCCGGGGCCGGATCTCGGGCTCAAGGCGCCCACGGATTCGACCCGCGACCTCTACGCCATGAAGCTGACCTGGAAGCTCGCGGAAAACCAGACCCTCATCGCCTCGGTGCTGGGCGACCCCCAGAAGGTGACCGGAGATGTGCGGAATTCGGCCCAGGGGCCCTCCGCCACCTGGGATGGCGTGCACAAGGTCGGCGGCACGGACCTGAGCCTGCGCTACGAGCTGACCGGCCAGTCCTGGTTCGTCCAGGTGCAGGCGAGCCAGCATGAGGAGAAGAACTCCATCCTTCCCGGCGCCGCCGGCGCTTCCATCGTCCAGACCGTCGACAACACCACAGGACGGAACACGGGCGGGTTCGGGCGCTTCGATGACAAGGACTTCACCCGCACCAACCTGACCGGCTCGGCCACCTGGTACCTGGGGCCCCATGAGCTCAAGGGCGGCTTCGATCTGCAGACGGACAAGGCCACCATCCAGCGCGGGTACTCCGGTGGGCAGCAGGTGACCTACCTTGGGCCTTACACTGGATCCGATCCGCTGTACCAAGGATCTTCGGTTTACTCCCACTACTACTGGACCGTGGCCGGTTCGGACGTGAACAACGCTCCGAGCATCATCTTCAACGCCTCCCCCAAGCACGAGAGCGCGGGCTACTTCGTCCAGGACAAGTGGACGGTCATCCCAGCCCTGACGCTCAACCTGGGCGTCCGGTTGGACACCACCAAGATCAAGGATCAGCACGGCGTCACCAAGATCGAGCTGAAGGACCAGTGGGCACCCCGCCTCGGGCTGGTCTGGGATTGGGCCGGGAAGGGGCAGGACAAGATCTACCTGAGCCTCTCGCGCTTCTACGAGCAGGTGCCCCTGGATCTGGTCATCCGCTCCTTCAGCGACGAGAGCAATCCCACCATCTTCAACTTCAGCCCCACGAGCACCACCCCCAACCCGGCGGCTGGAACCAGCGCCATCGTGGGTTCGTACATCGAGCCCGTGGATCCCGACCTGAAGGGCCAGTACTCGGACGAACTCATCCTGGGCGCCGAGACCACCGTGGCCTCCAACTACATCCTGGGCGCCAAGTACATCCGGCGTTATGTCGGGCGGGCCATCGAGGATTCCCTCGACGTGAACAGCCCGCTCGGCGACTACTTCATCATGAACCCCGGCTTCAGCCAGACCGGCAAGCAGTACCCGCGCGCCGTGCGGGACTACAAGGGCTTCGAGGTCAGCGTCCAGAAGAAGTTCGCCGACCACTACACCTGGCAGGCCTCATACCTCTGGAGCAAGCTCGACGGCAACTACGAAGGCGCCTACCAGGGTGTGGGTGGGGCCGACGGCACTGGCCAGCTGGACCCGAACATCAACTCAGCCTTCGACGAGCCGGCCTTCATGGTCAACAGCTACGGCCGGCTCAGCGGGGATCGCACGCATCAGCTGAAGGCCAACGGGTATTACGAGTGGGATTTCGGATTCACCCTGGGGGCCTCCTTCACGTACGCCACGGGCACCCCGGTCAACCGGCTTGGCTATGCCGACCAGGTGCAGCCCTTCCCGTACACGCGCTACGAACTCTTCCTTGCGCCGCGGGGTTCCGAGGGCCGGACGCCGGACACCACGCGGCTGGATGTGAACGCTAGCTACACCCTCCGCTTCAGCGGAAAGCTGGGCCTCCGGTTCATGCTCGACATCACCAACCTGCTCAACAGCCAATCCGCCACGGCCCTGGATCAGCGCTACAACTTCAGCGGTCTCGACGTGGGACAGACGAACCCCTACTTCAAGTCCCCCACCACGTTCCAGAGTCCGCGGTCCATCCGGATGGGCATCCGATTCAGCTTCTGATTTCACCCACACAGATGGCGAGGGCGGCCCGGCTCCGGGCCGCCCTCCCTGTACGGCCTAGAGCACCTTCGGCACCACGAAGTAGCCCCGATCCTGCTCCGGGGCATTGGCCAGGGCCTCGGCCTGTGTGAAGCTCTCCCGCGGTTCATCCTCGCGGCGGGGCAGAGGCCGCCCATGGCCCAGGAGAAGTGGCTCGACCTCATCGAGGGGCAGCTCATCCAGGCTGGTGGCGTGGGTGAGCATCTTCGCCATGGCCAGGCGCATGGGCTCGATCTCCTCCTCCCGGAGGCTCAGGTGGGCCAGCGCGGCGCACCTCAGGACATCTTCGCGCGTGACTTCCATGTCAGGCTCCCAACTTCAGGTCAGCATCGGCATTCTGGCTCCAGGGCTCCGGATCGGGGGCCAGCAGGGCCCCCGCGGCGGCGATCATGGCCCCGTTGTCCGTGCACAGGCGCGGCTCCGGGATCGCGAGCCTCAGACCCGTGCGGGTGGCCAGGGTTGCCGCCTCGGCCCGCAGTCTGGAGTTGCAGGCGACGCCACCGCTGATGACCAGGCTGTGGGCGCCATGTTCCTGCGCCAGGTGGGGGATGGGCTTCAGCAGCCAGGCTGCGATGGCCTCCTGGAGGCTGCGACAGAGGCCCTGCACTTCGGGGTCCGCGGCTCCGGCTTCGGCCAGGCGGGGATTCCGCTCCACCCGCAGCTTCACGCCGGTCTTGAGCCCGGAGAAACTCCAGGAGGCCCTGCCATCCCGGAATTTCGGCGGCGTGAAAGAATCCCCGGCCCGGGCGGCCGCCTGGGCGCAGGCATCCACCAGGGGCCCCCCGGGATAGCCCAGGTTCAGCATCCGCGCGGTCTTGTCGAAGGCCTCGCCCGCTGCGTCATCGCGCGTCTTCTGAAGCAGGTGGAGCGAAGTCCAGTCCTTGGCGAGGTACAGGTGGGTATGGCCGCCGGAGACGAGGAGCACCAGGGCGGGGAAGGCCAGGTCGGGGGCGGCGAAGCGGGCGGCGTTGAGGTGCCCCAGCAGGTGGTGGACGCCCACCCAGGGGACCCCGTGGCGCCAGGCCACGGCCTTGCTGGCGCTGAAGGTGGCCAGCAGGCTGCCGACCAGTCCCGGCCCCCGGGTCACTGCGATGCGATCCAGGTCCGGGAGGCCCAGGCCAGCCTGTGCGAGAGCCCCCGCGATCACCGACCGCACCTGGAGCAGATGCTCCCGGGCGGCAAGCTCGGGGACCACGCCCCCGAAGGGGCCATGGATGGCATCCTGGCTTTCCCGCACCAGGGACCGGAGCACCGGACCGGCAGCCGTCTCCTCCACCACGGCGGCGGAGCAGTCGTCGCAAGAGGACTCGAGACCAAGGATCAGCATCTGCCTGAGTGTATCCTGGCCTACCCATGAACTCGGTCCCCACGCGCATCCAGCTGAACCGGCCCCTGCCACCCCTGACCTATCTGGCGCCCCAGGGCCTGCCCGAGGGCGTGCGGGTGCAGGTGAAGGTGCGCAACAGCCTGGCCGTGGGTCTGGCCATGGGGCCGGACCCGTCGCCCCCCGCGGCGAAGCTGCGGCCCATCGAGGCCGTGCTGGATCCCTTTCCCCTGCTGCCCGCGAAGTTGCGGGAGCTCCAGTCCTTCGCCGCCCGCTACTACGGCTGCCTCGAGGCTCACCTGCTGCCCCTGAGCCTGCCCTCCTCCATGCTTCCCAACTGGGAAGCCGACGAGGATGGACAGCGACTGTCGATCCAACGGGAGCGCGGGGCATGGGCTGCGTTGGCCGAGCTCGGAGAGGCCTGGCAACGCGATCCCTCCATCCTTCCGACGCTGTTGCACCGCTCCGCACTACGCGGTTCGGGATTCACGGAGGTGCGCCTCACGGGGGCTCCCCACCCCCCCCGGGTGACACCCTCCCAGGCCAAAGTGCTGCTGACCCTGGAGGACGCGGGTGGCGCCCTGATGGAACCAGAGCTGCTGGCGTCGACAGGGGTTGGCGCCTCGGTCCTGGGCACGCTGGAGAAGCGTGGTCTCATCCAGCGCCTGAAGCGGGTGGACCTGCTCGGCCAGCGCCGGGAGGCCGGAGTGGACCGGACGGTGACGCTGAATGCCGAGCAGCAGGCAGCTCTCGACGCGGTGGCGACGGGCACCTTCGGCGTCCATCTTCTCCAGGGCGTTACGGGGTCGGGCAAGACCGAGGTCTACCTGGCCCTGGCCGAGCGGGTGCTGGCCGCAGGGCGCCGAGTGCTGTGGCTGGTGCCGGAGATCGGGCTCACCACACGGTTGCTGGACCGCCTGGAGGCGCGGTTCCCCGGCCGGGTCGCGGTGGGCCATGCGGGTCTCAATGCCGGCGAGCGGCATGGCGACGTGGTGCGCCTGCTCTTCAACGGGGCCGACCTCTTCGTGGGGGTGCGCAACGCAGTGCTGGCACCCCTGCGGGACATCGGCCTCATCGTGGTGGACGAGGAACACGAGGGTTCGTACAAGTCCGAGGAACATCCGCGCATCCACGCCCGGGATCTGGCCATCAAGCGGGCCCAGCTCGAAGGCTGCCCTATCGTGCTGGGCAGCGCCACGCCCAGCCTCGAGAGCTGGCAGGCCGCGCGGAGCGGCCGATACGGATTGCTGCGTTTGCGAGAGCGGCCTGCGGGCATCACGCTGCCGACCGTCGAGATCGTGGACCTCCGCGACGCCTACCGGCAGGTGCGGCGCAAGGTCATCCTGGCTCCGCCGCTCATGCAGGCCATCACGGGCACCTTGGCAAAGGGTGAGCAGGTCCTGCTGCTCCTGAACCGCCGGGGCTACGAGAACTTCTGGATGTGCCGGGCCTGCGGCAGGACGCTGGGCTGCCCGCACTGTGCCATTTCGCTCACCTACCATCGCGGTGACTTCCGCCTGCGCTGCCACCTCTGCGGCCACGAAACGGTGCCGCCGGAGGCCTGCCCGGACTGCGGCGCCGACCACCTGCGCGGTGTCGGGGAGGGCACCGAGCAGGTGGAGGAACACCTGAACCAGCTCTTCCCCGCGGCCCGGATCCTGCGCCTGGATCGGGACACCACGCGCCGCCGCGGTTCCTTCGAGGCCGGACTGCTGGCCGCGGAAGCCGGCCAGGTGGACATCCTGGTGGGCACCCAGATGCTGGCCAAGGGCCACACCTTTCCCGGGCTCACGCTGGTGGGCGTGCTCAACGCGGACCAGGGGTTGAAGGTCGCGGGTTTCAGGGCCTCGGAGCGGACCTTCCAGCTGCTCACCCAGGTGGCCGGCCGGGCGGGACGGGCCGAGCTGCCCGGTCGCGTGATCCTCCAGACCTATTCGCCCGAGCACCCGGCCATCACCTTCGCCCTGGCCCAGGATTTCGAGGGGTTCGCCGCCTCGGAGCTGCCCTTCCGTGAAGGCCTGGGCTATCCGCCCTTCACGGCCCTCTCCCTCTACCGCGCCGAGGCCGACACGCCGCGGGAGGCGCGGGAGGCCCTGGATGTATTTCGACAGCGGTTGTCCGTTCCAGGCCTGCGGGTGCTGGGCCCCCTGGAAGCGCCGGTCCCAAGGATCCGCGATCGCTGGCGCATGCATCTGCTGCTGAAGGGAGGGCGGGGCGCCCTGGGCGAGGTGCTGGCCAGGCACCCCCTGGACCCGACCGGCCCCATCAGCCTGGATCGGGATCCCATCCAGTTTGGATGATGTATAAAAAATATACATTCATCGAGCAAAATGAGGACAAGCTGGTGCTCGTGTGTTTCAAGGCATTAAATATCAATGTTTAAATTCAACCAATCAATCCTGCCCATGGGCCGATGCTTGGGGCATCCACTGTGAGGGGTCTGAAATGCGTCGATCCGCCCGAGGTTTTTCGATTCTCGAACTGCTCGTCGTGGTGGTGATCATCGGCATCGTGGCCGTCGTGACGGGCACCTGGTACGGCGCGACGCAGCCGGCAGCCGTAAAGGGAACAGTCAACTCCCTGGTGGGCGCCCTGTCCGATGCCCGCACCGTGGCTCAATCGACTGGAAGAACGGTGACCCTCACGACCACGGGGGCGCAATCGACCTTGACCATCACGTTCCCGGCTCAGGGGGATGTGGTGCCCGCTCCCGCCAACCAGGTCCTCACCACCTGGCGCCGGGACGCCGCCGGCCGGGACGCGACCCGCTATTCCGGCATCGACACCAGCTCCACCTGGCCCATCTACACACAGGCGGCACCGAATCCCGATCCGCTGACTGGTGGTGTCGCCGCCATCTCCAGCCTCTTCACCAACGGCGTCAATCCGGGCACCTCGGCCAAGCTGTTCACGGGGGCCACCAACACCACGTTCTCATTCGATTCCACGGGGCACGCGAGTGCCGATTTCTATGTCTACGTCGGGGGCATGCGGAACGGCGCCTCCTACCGGAGCGCGCCGGTGGGTCTGGTCCTGGTGACCCGGGCGAACGGCATCCACGCCTTCTACAAACCCAATGCGGGCGATCCGGCCTCGCCCTGGCAGCGACTCTAGGAGTTCCTCATGACGTCCCGGGCCTCCCGCCAGTCTGGATTCACCTTGGTCGAGCTGTTGATGACTGCGCTCATCTTCGGCATCGGCCTGCTCGGCCTCGCCGCGCTGCAGGTCTCCACCCTGCGCAGCAACTCCGGCGGCCGGAACCGCTTCACGGCCACGGCCCTCGCCGAGGGGTGCCTCAGCGCCATCCAATCGGAAGGCAACAACTCCTGGATCTACTCCGCGGGCATCAAGGGTACCGGGGTGGCCTATCCGCTCGCCCGGGTCTACACCGGGGGGAACGCGACCGGGCCCTTCGGCTCCTTCGACATCAACGGGCTTCCCGTGGCCGTGGGCGACCCCACCACCGTCTTCACGGTCCAGTGGTCCAGGAACAATGCCAATGCCGCCACGCCCAAGGCTCCCATCATGGGCATGGACATGCGGGAATTCGTCGTCACGGTGACTTGGCGGGATCAGGCCGTCGATGCCTCAGGCAGCGCCATGCCGGCCAGCACCCTGTCCATGAGCCGATTGATCCGGTACTAGGAGTCCAGCCATGACGCTTCGTTCCTTCCGGCGCTTCCGTCCCCTCCAGCAGGGATTCTCGTTGATCGAGATGCTGGTGGCAGTGATGTTCATCGGCTTCCTGACCGCGGGCATGTTGCGCGTCTACTCCACGAACCTGGCCGGGTTCCAGCGGGTGAACGACACCATCGCCAGCCAGCGCCGGGGTCGCTGGGCTCTGGCCTCGCTCCAGGATGATGTCGCTTCGATCGGTTTCTTCGGCTATGTCGGATTCAACAGTCCCAGCGAGGGGAAATACTCGGTGGTCAGTGGGACCCAGGAACCCTTCATGATCCTGCCGAGCCCCAGCGCGGTGATCGTGACCGGGCCCAACCCGGCGAGCCCCGGCACCCTGGTGACCGGCCCCCTGGTCCCCAACCCCGACGAACTGCAGTATGTCAGCGATATCGCCCTGCCCATCCAGGCCGACCTGTCCACCATCAACAGCGTTGGACTTACCCTGAGCCTGAAGAGCGGCAGCCTCTCGGACCTGCGTTCCGGGGACATCGTCGCCGTCCTCGACTCGAACTTCGAACAATTCATCATCTCCGGGCCATCCAACACCAACGCGGTGACGGCGGATCTGCCGGCCACGACACAACACCAGAGCATGGGTGGGGCCTACTCGGTGATTCCGCCAGGCAGCAAGACTCACATTGGCGGGGTACCCCTGGCGTTCTACCGGCCCAGCGTGGTCACCCGCTATTCCATCCAGGCCCGCTCCTGGGATCCCTCCAACCCTGCGATCACCATCCCGTGTCTGGTCCGTCAGCAGAAGGCCTATCCCGCCGACGGTTCGCTCATCGCCTGGGCCGCCGTGCCCGTCGAAGTCATCGCCGAGAACATCGAGGGCTTCCGCGTCGACTTCAGCTTCGACGGCGGCACGACCTGGGTGCGATCCGGGGCCGCCAACTGGGATGCCATCGTGGGCAAGATCACCACTGCGCTGGCCCCCCTCGGCGCCACGGGCGTGCCCGCCCGGAACGCGGCAGATCCCCTCTGGTTCCGCAACTACCCCTTCCTCATCCGCATGGACGTGGTCTCCCGGTCCGCGGCACCCAGGGCCGAGAACAGTGATGTGACCGGCCAGGCCGCCTACGTGCGTCGCACCCAGACGCTCATGGTCTCGCCCCGCAACTTCGGTCTTCCCCTCTAGAGGTCCTCCATGTCCACGGCAACCATCGCAATCTTCAATCGGAAACAGCAGGGTGGAATGACCATCATCATGGCCCTGGTCCTCGTCGCCGTGCTGGGTGCCGCCACGTTCAGCCTGAGCCGCAACGTGGTCCGGGAACTCTCCATGGCCGGCACGGTCGTCCAGGGCGAGAAGGCCGCCGCCGCCGCAGATGCCGGGCTCGACTGGGTGATCACCTGGGGCCAGGGGCACGTGAGTGATGCCGACTACACTGCGGCCAGCCCCACCACCGGGCAGAAGGCGCTGGTCGATGGCATCAACAACCAGATGCTGGGGATCAACACGGGGGCGCCCATCACCATCTATGGCGTCTCTGATACGGCGATGAACATGAACAACGGCGGAGCAGCCGTCGCCAAGCAGTCATTCGACGTGGAGCTCCGCTACCTTGGCAAGGGGTGGGGGAATGCGCCCATCGTGGGCGGTGGGGGCAGCTCGGACAACAGTGCCGCCTCCAACGACACGAAGGGAAATCTGAGCTCGATCACCCCCAAGGGCTGGCGTGCACTCGTCACCGGCTACGCCACGCCCAACTCGACTTCCCAGACCTACCAGTCCCAGCGGGAAGTCGTCGCCACCTTCCCGAACTGAACGAGTAAAGACGCACCGCCTTCTCCAAGTTCATTCCCTCACTGGAGGACCCCATGGCTTCCCTTCGCCTAAGCCCCCTCAAGACCCTGATCCTCGGCTTCGTCCTGAGCCTGGGCCTTCAGGCCCAGGTCGGCACCTCTCTTGCCCCCGTCACGGATCTGCTCGACGTCTACAAGAGCGGCGGCGTGAAGCCGGAGATGCTCACCATGATCGACATGTCGGGCTCCATGACGGCGGTCTTCTGGCATCGTAAATTCTGGACAAACAAGAGCTATGGGACGCACATCGGCGGAACCCCCGGGGACGACGGCATCCAGTTCACCGTCAGCACGACCTTGGACAATTTGACGAACAACACGCTCACCATGGCCATGAACGGGAAGGGGCCGAACTCCACGAACAAATGGACGACAGACCTCACCGGGTTCCTGGTCGATGCCAGCGGCAACCGCATCAGCGGGGTGCTCACCATGGCCCTGGTCAAGACCGCCACCCACGCCCGCATGACGGGCAGCCGGAAGATCAATGGCACCACCTACACCCGCACGGTGGACATGCCCTTCCCCTGGTCCCTGCTCAAGTCGCCCCTCGTGGCGCCCCTGACCACAGCACCGCTGTCGACCTGGATCGATGGCGTGGCGGACCCTGACGTCACCGGCAACAACTACATCGCCTACGACACCGTGTACACCACCGCGTCCCAGGTCACCAACCCCACCGGCAGCAACGGTCTGGACAGCTGGTTCTCCTTCAACACCGACTACGTGGACTGGATGTTCTTCGGCCAGGATACGAAGGGCTCCAGCGGCAGCGACAACTATGGAGCTACGGGAACCTTCAAGGACGACAATGGGACTGCGCCCGCCGCCAGCGGAACGGTCGGTACGACTGCCGCCACCGGGGGCTTCGTGATTGGCGGCGCCACCGTCAACGCGGGCAACCGCCCCGGCTTCCTCAACGGCCTGCCCGTGGGCACCCGCTGTCAGTACGTGAAGCGGGCCGTGCTGACCGCCTGGTTTGCCAACCGCGACCGCGTCTGGTGGGCCTACCGGTTCCTGGATCAGAGTTCCAACGAGGAAGGCCTCACAACCATCAATTCCTCCAATTTCACCACCCGGGGCACCCGCTCCAAGGAGCGGGACCTGATCCTCCTGCAGAAATCCACGTCAGGTTCCACTCATGCCTCGGTGACGGCCATCCAGGCCAAGACACCCACCTCGGTCACGCCGCTCACCTATGCCCTGGCGAACTGCCTCGCCCAGCTCACGGTGGATGACGGCCATCCAAGCGTCTTCGACCTGGCGGGGACCGGGGAGATCCCGCCCCCCTGCCGGACTTCATACGTGATCCTCTTCACGGACGGCAACGCCAATGACAGCCTGACAGCCGGGAGCACCAGCGGGAACGCCATCGGCGCCGGAGGCGGTACGTGGACTTCCGAGGCCCAGATCCAGACCGGCGGAACCGCCGTCAGCTACGCCAACCTGACCCCCGGTTCGTCCAACTTCAACCTCTGGAGCCTGGCGGCCGTGGCGGCCCACGGCCTGCCCAACGCCTCCCAGGTCTACTGGGGCGCTTCGGCCCCCAGTGCCTACGCACCCTTCATCATCAAGTCCCGGGGATCGGCCGGGACCAGCGGCCGTCGGATCACGATCATGACCGTGGGCCTCTGCCTGTCGGGCACGAATTCGGATACCGGCGGCGGCAAGGGGCCGCTCCTCAAGGCGGCCCTGTTCGGCGATCCCAAGACGGCCGGCTTCGACGTCACCACGGCGGTTCCCTATGGCACCACGGGAGGTGCTCAGACCAACTTCTTCGATGCGACGGATCCGGTCTACCTCGCCAACAGCCTGAACGCCATCATGCGCCGGGTGGTCAGCGCCAACACAGGCATCACAGCCCCCTCGGCCCCGCTGGTGGGTCTCAACCTTGGCAACCGCGCCTACCTGGGCCGCTTCGAGGCCAACAATGATGGCCAAGGTTCCATCTGGAAGGGCGACCTGCTGATGACGGGCATCGGCCTCCAGTCGGACGGCACCGTCGGGTTGAAGGCGGCCGACGGCACCTTCCAGTCGGATATCAATGCGTCCAATGCGGTGGCTTCGGCTGCGGTGATGCTCTACGCCAAGACCTGGAAGAACCGGAAGATCTACACCGTGATTCCGGGAACCGCCATTCCCGCAGGGGGACTGCCCCTGACCGCGGCGGCTCAGGCCTTCAGTGACACGAACGCGGCTCTGCGGGATCCCGTGGTCATGGGCACCGCCGATGCCACGAGCGCCGTGGCCCTGATCCGGTTCATCATGGGTGCCAACTCGACCGACCAGGCCAAGGTGGCCATTCCCACCACCGGCACGGTCAACACCCGGACCGACATCATGGGTGACGTGGTCAACAGCTCGCCTGCGGCCATCGAGTTCGACCCGGCGCTCATTCCCGCCTACAGCAACCTCTCGACCCTGTGGGGAAGCACCTACTCCACGATGAAGGACGCCCGGTTCCAGCTCATCTTCGCGGGCGACAACCAGGGGCACTTCCACTGCTTCGGGGAGGTCAGCGGCTTCGACACCGCAGGCCGGCTCTTCGCCACCCTGGATGAGCTCTGGAGCTTCGTGCCGTCGGAATTCCTGAATAAGCCCGGCGGGGCCAATGTCAACAAGCTTGGGCAGTTGATGACCGGCGACCCCAGTACTCACCTCTATGCCGTGGATGGCACGCCCATCATCTACTTCAACGACGCGCCAGTCAGCGGCAGCACCATCGGCAACTTCAAGGTCGACAGCGCCGATACCGTCCGCGTCATCTTCGGCCTCCGCAAGGGGGGGCGCAGCTACTACGCCATCGACATCAAGAACCCGGCGGCCCCGGTTCTGTCCTGGATGGTGGATCCGAACAATGGGATCGTCCTGGGTTCTGGGACTCCTTCCTCCTATACCGATCCGGCCATCAAGACCATGGGCTTGGCCACTTCCACCATCGGTCTGGCCGCGGTGGATCCGGGGCCGAACGCGACCACTCCCAGGTACATCGCCATTCTGGGTGGCGGCTACAGCAACAACGAACTGGATGGGTTGACGGTCCCGCCCAACGCGGGTGCCGCCAAGCTTGGCCGCTCCCTGCTCGCCCTGGACGTGGAGACGGGTGCGCCTGTCAAGATCTACGACTTCGTGAACAATGCCGCATTGGCGTCCTCCTTCCCGAACATGGGGGCCATTGCGGCCGGAGGCTTCCCCTTCCAGTTCCTCCTGGGCTCCGGCCGTGCCCAGCGTGTCTACTTCGGAGACCAGTCGGGGGGTGTCTATGCCCTGGGGTCCATGGAGAAGCTGACATCCGGGGCCCCCAACTGGCGCCTGGACCACTCGAACATCGACCAGTGGACCACCGATGGAACCGCGAATTCCAGCATCACGCCTGGAAACGCGGGGGTCCGGTGGATCTATAAAGGACAGACCACCCTGTCGGCAGGCCTGGTGACGGCTGCCTCACCCGTGACCTCCATTCCCGTGGCTTTCCGGGTGCCCAGGGCCATCCCGCAGTTCCTGCGGCCTGCCGGCAGCACCTATGCTGCCAACATGATCCCGCCGGCTGTGGGCGTGACCTTCGGGACGGGCGATCGCAATGACCCCATGGACAAGGATCCCATCAATCCTGTCTCGAGCCGGGTGAACCGTCAGGTCATGGTCTTCGACCGGCAGGACAGCGCCGATCTGCCGACGGTGGGCGGCCTGCCGAGCAATGTGGACATCAGCCCCGTCACCGACTCCCAGCTGGCCGACCTGACCAGCGTCACGACCCCGGGAGACACCAGCTACCTCGGCAACAACCAGCTGCTGGGCTATTACCTCCGCTTCCATGCGCCCATCGTGGATCCCAACGATGCCACGCACTATCTCTACGAGAAGGCCTACCTGACGCCGCTGGTCATCAACGGCGCTCTGGTGTTCTCCACCTTCCGCCCCGCCTCCACCGGCAGTTCCACCACCTGCCAGGGCGCGGGCACCACCTACACCTACCGCATGGGCAACGCCCTCTCACCGGCTTTCGCCAATGGGGACGTGTCCACGGCAGCTGCGGGTGGTGGCGACGGCTATGTCTTCACCTGGGCCAACCTGGCCGGCGACCTGACCTCGGTCGGCAGCCGCCTCGTGTTGCAGAGCGGCCAGGACGCCACGAGCGCCACCAGCAACAGTGTGAAGATCCAGAGTTTTGCCGCGGGGGGGGGCACCATCGCCTTCGCTCCGAGGACCTGGCGCATCGTCCGATAGCTGTTTCACCCATGGAGTTGTCCAAGGGGCCCGGAAGGGCCCCTTTTCTTGGTGGATGGGCCGAGGTGGTACGCTGGGGTGTGCCGGATCCTTCGCCCATCGCCCGCCTTCGACCCAAAAAGGCCTTCGGCCAGAACTTCCTGGTGAACGACGGTGCCATTGCCACCATCGTGGGGGCGGCGGTCGCGTCGGATGCCCCGCGCCTGCTGGAGATCGGTCCCGGCCCGGGGGTGCTGACGGAGCGCCTGCTGGCGGATGGGCGGCCCCTGTGGGCCGTGGACCTGGACCCCGAGGCCTGTGAGCTGCTCCAGACGCGTTTCGGAGGCTGCCCGCAGTTCCACCTGCTGCAGGGCGATGCGGTCCGGATCCCGCTTCCGGAGGGCGGACCCTGGTCCGTGATCGGCAACCTGCCCTACAACGCCGCCACGCCCATCCTGGCCCGCCTGCTGACCGAGGGCGTCGCCTGGGAGCGCATGGTGCTCATGTTCCAGCTGGAGGTGGCCCAGAAGCTCATGGGCATCCCCGGCACCAAAGCCTACGGTCCCCTGTCCGTGCTGGCCCAGCTCTGCGCCCGGCTGACCCGGCTCGTGAAGCTGGGGCCGGGCTCCTTCCGCCCGGCGCCCAAGGTGGACTCGGCCGTCGTGCTGTTCGAGCCCCGCCAAGATGCCCCCTTGCTTCAGGAACGCAGGGCCCTGCTGCAGGTGCTCCACCGCTCCTTCGCCCACCGCCGGAAGACCCTGGCGAACAACTGGCAGGGCGTCCTGTCGGCTGAGGCCCTGTCAAAGGCCGGCATCACTTCGGCGCTGCGCGCCGAAGTGATCGCGCCTTCGGCGTGGCTCTTGGCGACCCGTGAATTGTTGAATCATCATCCCGAGGTGTTCCCATCGTCATGCCCGTAGCGCCTGAATTCGAAACCTGGGCCGAGGCCCCCGCCGCCGACGAGCTGCGCCTGATCCCCATCGGCGGACTTGGCGAGTTCGGCATGAACGCGCTGGTGGTGCACAGCGCCCGCAGCCTCTTCCTGGTGGACTGCGGCCAGCTGTTCCCCTCCGATGACCAGCCGGGCATCGATTCCATCGTGCCGGACTTCGCCTACCTGGAGCCCTTCGCGGACCGGCTCCAGGCCGTGCTGCTCACCCATGGCCACGAGGATCATCTCGGCGCGCTGCCGTATTTCCTCCGGCGCTGGCCGGTCCCGGTCTATGGTACGGCCTTCACGCTGGGCCTGCTGGAAGGCAAGCTCCGCGAACACGGCCTGGACACGGGATTGCTGCATGTGGTGCGGGATTATGGCCGCGTGAAAGTGGGCGATGGCGAGATCGAGGCCGAGTGGATCCCCGTGACCCACAGCATCCCGGATGCCTGCGCCCTGGCGCTGCACACGCCCCAGGGCGTGCTGGTCCACTCGGGCGACTTCAAGCTCGATCCCGAGCCTCTGGATGGTCGCCACACGGGCCTGGAGCGCCTGAAGGCCCTGGGGGATGCCGGCGTACGCCTGCTGATGGCCGATTCCACCAACGTGGGCCGGCCGGGGCGCTCCCCCTCGGAGGCCGTGTGCCGCGAAGGGCTGGAGGCCGCCTTCGAGCAGACCAAAGGGCGGCTCTTCGTCACCACGTTCAGCTCCAACATCCACCGCCTCCAGACGGTGGTGGACCTGGCCTACGAGTTCCGCCGCCAGGTGGTGCTCCTGGGCCGCAGCCTGGATCGGAACCTGGCCCTGGCGCGCTCTCTCAAGCGGCTGGACCTGCCGGACGACATCCTGGTGGACGTCAAGGACGCCCACCTCTTCCGCAAGGGTGAGCTGGTGGTGCTCTGCACCGGCAGCCAGGGCGAGCCCATGAGCGGGCTGGCGCGACTGCTCCGCCGGGAGGTGAAGGGCCTGCCCATGGAGCCCGGTGACCGGCTGGTGGTGAGCGCCCGGGCCATTCCCGGCAACGAGGTGGCCATCTCGCGCATGCTTGATGCGGCGGAACGCCTGGGCGCCGAGACTTCCAATGATGGCCTGGGTCCCGTCCATGCCTCCGGTCATGGCAGCCGTGAGGAACTGGCCGACCTGATCCGCGCCGTCCGGCCCACGCAGATGGTGCCCGTCCATGGCACCTACCGGAACCTGCGGGCCCACAGCGCCCTGGCGGCTTCCTTGGGCTGGCCGCCCGAGCGGATCTCCCTGCTCGATGGTGGCCTCTGCCTGCGCCTGTTCCTGGATGGCCGGGTGGACATGCCGGGCGCGGTGCCCGTGGGCAAGTGCTTCGTGCATGAGGGCGTGGACCACATGGTGGATGCCCGGGTGGTGCAGGACCGCCTCATCCTCCAGGAGGACGGCGTCGTCTTCGCCACCCTGCTGGTGGATCCGCAGACGGGGGAACTGGCGGCGACGCCCACCATCCTCAGCCGGGGTTTCGTGATGCTGTCCGACGATGAAGCCTATGCCGAGCTGCTCGCGGGCGTGGCGCGGAAGGCCTACGAGGAGGCGCCCGCCGAGGTCCGCGGGAACGGTGAGGCCATCCGGGATACGCTGCGCCTGGCTCTGCGCCGGATCATCCGGAAGACCACGCAGACCCGGCCCCTGGTGATCCCGGTGATCCTGGAGGCGCCGGGATCCTAGAATCCCGGTCGGGTGCGGATGGTGAAGCTCAGGCCCGCGAAGCGGTCCGTTCCGAAGGCCTCGGACCGCGTGGCCCCCAGCTGGAATTCCAGGAGAAACCTGGAGGAGACCTTCCAGGCGGCCGTTCCCGTCACGGTGTCCGATCTCTCTCCAGTCATGTGATCCACGTCTCTGGTTGCCTCCAGCCCCCAGCGGGTGCGCTTCAGGTCGGCTTCCAGGCCCATCGTCGCTGTCCAGTCGAGGAGGGAGGCCTTGCCGCCCACCCTGGAGGCGGACATCCTCTCGAGCCGACTCACCAGCCTGCCGGCGAGGGCCTGGAAGACCTCGGGACTCACGCCTCCGGCGCTGTTCCGGATACGGCTGACATCGGTCTCGCCGTGCAGAGACCCATAGTCGTAGTAGATGTACGAGCAGTACGGACGCCAGACCTCGCCGAGATAGTCGAGGTTGGCCCCGAGGCCCGTATCGGTGACCCTCAGGTCGGCGTACCCCGTCACGTAGACGATGCCGGTGGGCGTGTTGATGGGTCGGCTGGTGAAGCGGAGGCGATCGAACTCGGTGGTCCGCCTGGATAGCTCGAAGCCGAGCCGCCAGGCGCCGATATCGAAGGCAGGCAGGAAGACGTAGCGGTCATAGGCCAGCAGGTCGGACATGTCCGTCCGGTCGTACCGCAGGCCGAGGTCGAACACGCCGAAGGAACGGTCGCCGCCAAGGCTCGTGGTGGTCGTGGTCGTCGTGGTCCCGGCGGGACTGGGGGCCTGGGTCGTGGAGGCGAGGTTGGATTTGACGCCCGAGAGGAACAAGGTGAGGGCTCCGCTCGCACTCCAGGTGAGCTTGCCGTGGAGGTCATGGCCCTCGCTGCTGTCGGCCAGCCCGCCCAGCTTGAGCGTGAGGTTCGGAGGCGGTGGAGGGGTGATAGCCAACTCGGCACTCGACTGGGCCAGGGCCGGCAGCGAGGCTGCTGCCAGGACGATCCATTTCACGGGTCACCTGCTTGGGAAGGGGTGAAGGGTGGGAGGGGACAAACGAAAGGAGAGGGGACCGCCCCTCTCCTTTCGGCAGGAACGCACGGCTATTTATCCTTCCGCTGTTCCTGGATGGCTTCCTGGATGGATTTCTGGAACTCGTCCACCAGCAGGATGAAGCGGCCCTGCTGGGCCGGCGTGAGGGAACCCCGGATGTCCTCCTCGAAGCGCTTCCGGGAGGCCTCCTGCTGCTGCCGGAGCGCGGCGAGCTCCTCCACCACGGGCTGCAGCTTCCGATTCTTCTCATCCTCGCTGCCGGGGCCCATCAGGGTGGCATTCATCTGGTGGCGCAACTGGCCCATCAATAGCCGACGTGAGGAGGATTCCTCGTCGAAAAGGGCCCAGCGATCCGCAATGGCGTTGGCCTTCTCCTCGGACAGGCCGAGGGCCTTCTGGAGCTTCTTCGACCTGAGCTCGTGGAGCATCGCCACGATCCGCTCCCGGCGCGGTGCGGCCCGGCGCTCCGGGGGGTCCCTGAAGGCCCGCTCGGGGCGGACCCGACCCTGGGCGCTCAGGGCGAGGCCGGTCAAGACAAGGATCAGGAGGGTGCGGATGGACATGGAAGACTCCACGGGGAGCTGCGATCACTTCTTTGCGGGTGGCTGGGCCTGCCGGTCGCTGAGGATCCTGAGGACGGCATCCGCCTCCTGCTGGGAGAGGGCCGTCAGCTGGGACACGGCGTCCTCCGGATCCTGGAAGGGGGTCTCGGGAAGGACCTCCTGGACTTCGGAGGGCGTCCGGGGCAGGGTGGCTTCCACGAGGGGGGTGCGGTTGGCCCGTCCGGCCCAGAAGGCGCCAGCCCCCACGGCCATCAGCAGGGCCGCAGCCGCGCCCCAGGCGAAGGGACCCACGCGCAGGTGGAGGCGGGGGCGGGCAGGCAGCTTCCGGAGGATGCGCTCGGGGAGCCGCTCGAAGTAGCCAGCGGGCGCCAGGGCCTCCGGGCTCTCCTCCTGGGCGAGGTAGGCCACCCGGACCTCCGAGCAGGCCCGGCAGATCTTCAGGTGGGCTTCCGCCTCAGGGCCCGGGTCGACGGGGTCCACCAGGACGGACTCCATGGTGGGAACGCAGGCGGGGGGAATGGGGATCTCGCGCATGGTGTGTTGGCCTCCTCTCACTCGGCCCATCCTGGGCCTCGCCCGCTGGGCGGTCGCTTCGCGTCCGTGGGCCTGCGCTCCTGCTGCGGCCTCACATGGCGGGTCAGGTTCTGGATGGCATGGAAGATGTGGGCCTTCACGCTGCCCACCGAGGTGCCCATCTCCTGGGCGATCCGTTCATATTTCCAATCGTGCTGGAGCTTGAGCGTCAGTGCCTGCTTCTGGCGCTTGGGCAGCTTGGGCAGGGCTTCCTGGAGCAGACGGCGGGCCTCCTGGTCCATGAGCGAGGAGATCTGAGTCTCCTCCACGCGGAGGGCCGGATGTTCGAGCGTGCCCTCCGGGCCGTCGAGGCTCTCGTGTTCCTTGGCGACGCGCTCCCGGTAGTTCAGGGCCTGGCGGGTGGCGATGGTGATGAGCCAGGTCCGAAAGGAGGATTCGAAGCGGAAGCCCGGCAGGGAGCGGAAGACCCGGATGAAGGTCTCCTGCACCACGTCATCCGCGTCCTGGTGGTTCTTCAGGATGGAGAAGGCCTTGCCGTAGACATCCCGGGAGAAGAGCCGAACCAGGGAGCCGAAGGCGGTCTGATCGCCCTGCTGCGCCTCCTCCACCCAGGCCAGGACCTCCGGGGTGTGGTACGGCGAGCCCGGATCGGGGGTCCGATCGGCGGTCGGGTTGGCCGTCTGGATCATCAGGGGCTCGCTCAAGGTGGCTATTGCCATCATGTTAGACTCCGACAGCAGGAATCAAGGAGAAACCGCCGTCACCGGATGGACCCGGCGTGGCCTCATGAGGTTGAATGGACATGGATTTAGGGCACGACTTTCAGGTCCCAATTTCAGGAGTCTTCATGCGAACGCGCATCACCCCCCTCGTGTCCGAGGCTCAGATCCGGGCCCGGGTCCAGGAGCTGGGGGCCCAGCTCTCGAAGGATTATGCGGGGAAGGACCTGGTGGTCATCGGCCTCCTGAACGGCGTGTTCCCCTTCTTCGCGGATCTCGTCCGCACCATGGATCTGGACATCGACGTGAGCTTCATGCAGGTGGCCAGCTACGGTGGCGGCATGGAAAGCACCGGCGAGGTGCACATCCTCAAGGACCTCGATCGCAGCATCCAGGGGCGCCACGCCCTAGTCGTGGAGGACATCGTGGATACGGGCCTCACGCTGTTCAAGGTCCGGAACCTGCTCACCGACCGCGAACCCCTCAGCCTGAAGATCTGCACCCTGCTGGACAAGCCCAGCCGCCGGAAGATCGAGGTCCCGGTGGACTACATCGGCTTCACCATCGAGGATCATTTCGTCGTGGGCTACGGCCTCGACCTCGACGGGAAGCTCCGCAACCTGCCCTACGTCGGCGTGTACCACCCGTGACGATTCCTCTGCCTGGAGCCTCCCTTCTGCTGGTCGCGTGCCTGTCGGCGACCGGGTGCGGCTATCACCGTCTGGACCGCCAGCAGCGGTCCGCGCCCTGGGCGAAGCAGGGGGAGACCATCCGCCTGGCTCGGTTCCGCAACCTCACGCCGCGGCTGGGGCTGGAGGACCGCTTCACCAAGGCCCTGGAGAACCGCGTGGTGGCGGCCAGCCCTTGGCGGTTGGTGGCGCAGGGGGAACCCTCCCGTTGGGTGCTTCAGGGGACTCTGGAAAGCTATGTGTCCCGCCCCATCGGCCTCACCCTCGGCAACGACAAGGCCAAGGCCAGCGCAGGATCAGCCTCCCGCGTCGAGGTGGCCGTGGTGGCCAGCGTGGACCTGCTCGACGGGCAGACGGGCGTGGTGGTGCTCTCCCGCCGTGGCCTGACCTTCTCGAACCAGTACCGGGTGGACCAGAACTTCGCCAGCTTCGACAGCCGTGAGCTGCAGGTGCTGGAAAGCCTAGCTGACGACTTCGCCGAGAGCTTCCTCACGCAGCTGTTGGAAGGCATCGACTGATGGCCGTGCCCGCCGCCTGGCTGAATCACGACTTCGCCCTGCTGCATGGTGAGGATGGCGACGGCCGCCGCGAGGCCCTGGAGGCCTGGAAGCAGAAGCACGTGGATCCCGAGTGGGCGGACTTCTCGCTCACGGTCTGTTCCGAAGGCTGCCCCTGGCCCGAGGTCACGGCCGCCCTGCAGGAAGCGGCGCCTCTGGGCGCAGAAACCCGCACCGTCATCGTGCCCGCCGCCGACAACCTGTTCACCCGCGCCAAGGAACTGCCGGCCGTGGTCAAGGCGATCCTCGAGAAGCCTCCGGCTGGCGTGAACCTGCTGCTGGTGGCCTGGACGACCCTTCCAGCCTCCCCGGGGAAAGCCCTGGGCGCCAAGCCCTGGACAGACTGGACCAAGGCCGGAAGGATCCTGAAGGTCGGCGCCCTTGATGCGATGGAGATCCCGGGGTACATCGAGGCTGAGGCGCGGCGGCTGGGCCTGTCGCTTCAGGGGGCCGCCGCGGCCATGCTGGCCCAGCGTCAGGGTGGCCACCCGGGCCTGCTCAAGCGCGCCCTCGAAGTGCTGGACTTGCTCGCCGAGGACCGGCGGGTGACCGAGGCCATGGTGGACCAGGTCACCTTCAGGCTCGCCGATCAGAAGGCCTTCGCCTGGTCCGGCGCCTGGCAGAAGGGAGATGCCGCCGGGGCGCTACGGGCCCTGCGCACGGCCCTGGAGGATGGGGACGAACCCCTGATGATGCTGGGCCAGGTCCGCCGTGAGGTGGACCGGCTGCTGCGACTGGCGGAAGCCGAGGCGGCGGGATTGAAGGGGACCGAACTGCTCAGTGCCCTCGGGATGTCACCCAAGCAGGCCTTCCTGCTGGACGGGTACCGGGGTGCCCTGGCCAAGCTCAAGGCCCGAGGGGTCAAGGCCCTCCTGGGGCGGGTCAATCAGTGTGAGCGGGATCTCAAGGGCATGGCCCTGTCCCGGAGCGAGGCGCCCCTCCTGGATCTCACCCTGGCCCTTTGCCGGGCCTGGGGTCGTTGAGGCTCCCCCGGGCCTACTGATTGGTCAGGTGGAACGTGGCCTGGTAGCTCGTGCTCCAAGCAAGGACGGTGTAGCTGCCCGCGATGGCATTTGCCGTGAGCACGGGAGCCACCGCATTACCCCCATCATCCGTGATCACGGTCGCGTTGGTGGAGCCACCCGGGAAGGTGCCGCCAGCGCCTGATTCGGGCGCCGAGAACGTCACGGGGTGCCCCCCCAGGGACATGCCGTTCTTGTGGAAATGCACCTTCATGGCCGTGGGGAATGCCGAGTTCACCGGCGCGCTCTGGTTGTCCCCGGCAAGGATGTCCAGCCTTGGGGTCAACTCTTCGGGAGTCTGGGTATAACCCGCGGCGTTGGAGCAGCCCGGGGTACAGAGGATGCCGGCGACGACGGCCAAGCCCCCGATCAGGTCCATCGACCTCAGCTTCATGGAATCTGCTCCTGCAAAGGAATATGTGATGCCCCATATTGAACGAGACTGGAACCCGAAGGTAGGGGGCAAGGCGACGCGGTGGCCGGCTGGGACCCCGGATGGTGGGGCTGGCCCGCCTCCTGCCGCCGGGTGAACCGGACATTGATCACTTGAGCGTGAGCTTCGCCGGGCGGATCATGGGGGTCTGCATCCCGGAGGGCCCATGTCTGAGTGCGTCATTCCCACCCTGACCTCCCCAGAGGTGGTGGCGTCCAAGTCCGTCCTGCCCGAGGGCTGGAAAGCAGACCTTGCCAACTTGAAGACCCTGGACCTCACCCAGCCGGTGACGGAACTGCTGCGGCGCACCACCAGCCGCCTGCCCCAGGACGTGATCGAGGCCATCGTGAAGGGCCGCGACGCCGAGGAGGAGGGCAGCCGCGCCTTCAACACCCTGAACGACATGGTGCGCAACATCAACCTGGCGGATGGCCAGGTGACGCCGCTCTGCCAGGACACGGGCTCGGTGATCTTCTGGGTGCGCCATCCCTTCGGCCTCAGTCAGCGCGCCGCCAAGGCGCAAATCCGCGCCGCCGTCGTCGAGGCGACCAAGCGTTCATGGTTGCGTCCCAACTGCGTGGAATCGCTGAGCGGCAAGAACAGCGGCACCAACATGGATCCTTTCCACGAGCACCACCCGGCCATCCACTTCGAGGAGTGGGACAGGCCGGAGATCGAGATCTCGGTCATGCAGAAGGGCGGGGGCTGCGAAAACGTGGGTGCCCAGTACCGTCTGCCCGACGCCGCGCTGGGCGCGGGCCGCGACATCAAGGGTGTGCGCAAGTGCATCATCGATGCCGTGGTGAAGGCCCAGGGTCAGGGCTGCAGCCCCGGCATCCTCGGCGTGGCCATCGGCGGTGATCGCGTCACCGGCTATGAGAAGAGCAAGGAACTCATCCTCCGCAAGCTGGGCACGGCCAATGCGGATCCCAAGATGGATGCCTTCGAGAAGGAGGTCACCAGGGACCTCAACACGCTGGGCATCGGGCCCATGGGCTACGGCGGCGTCACCACCGCCCTCGGCATCCACGTCGAGGAGATGTACCGCCATCCGGCCAGCTTCTACGTGAGCATCAGCTACATGTGCTGGAGCAGCCGACGCGGAACGGTCACCTTCCCGGCCAGCGGCCAGCCTTCCTTTGATCTGTGAGGCTCCCATGATCCGACTCACCACCCCCATCACCGAAGATCAGATCCGCGAACTCAAGGTCGGCGACGAAGTGCTGCTGAATGGCCGCGTCGTCCTCAGCCGCGACATGGGCCACAAGTTCATGAAGGAGCAGAAGCCCGAGTGGCTGAAGCCCATCCTCGAGAACATGGTCATCTACCACTGCGGCCCGGTCGTGAAGAAGAACGAGGACGGCACCTGGTCCTTCGTGGCCGCTGGTCCCACCACCAGCATCCGCGAAGAACCCTACCAGGCCGACGTCATCGAGACCTACAAGGTGCGAGGCGTCATCGGCAAGGGCGGCATGGGCAAGAAGACCAGCGAAGGCCTGCAGAAGACCGGCGCGGTCTACCTCCACGCCACGGGCGGCGCGGGCAGCCTGCTGGCCGAGCGCGTGAAGCGCGTGGTGGACGTGAAGATGCTCGAGGAATTCGGCAGCCCCGAGGCCTTCTGGATCATCGAGGTGGAGGACTTCCCCCTGGTGGTCACCATGGACAGTCACGGCGGCAGCCTCCACGAGATCGTAGCCCAGCAGAGCCAGGAGCGCGCCAAGGCGCTGATGGCGTGAATCCGGGCGTTTTGGATCGATTCCTCCCGCGCTAGGCTGGAGGGATGGCCCAGACCTACCACCAGCTCCGCCTCGACCTGGCCGCGGCCCTGGCCGTGTTTCTCGATCCGGACGAGGCCCACGCGGAGTGCATCCGCTGGTTCGAGGAGGGCCTGGACCTGTCGCGCACCTGGATGGCGGCCCACGGCAGCGACCAGGTGCCCGCCGAGGTCCGTCGGCGGGTGAGCGCCTGGGTGCGTCGCCGACGCAAGGGCGAGCCCTGGGCCTACATCCTGGGCTGGACCTTCTTCCGCGACCGGCGCTTCAAGGTCAGTTCCGACACGCTCATCCCGCGCCCCGAGACCGAACTGCTGGTGGAGGCAGCCCTGGACGTGGGCAGACGCTTGAAGGTGGATCGCTGCGTGGATGTGGGGACGGGCAGCGGCATCATCGCCGTGAGCTTGGCCCTGGAAACGGGCTGGCAGGTCACCGCCTCGGATCTGAGCCCCGGTGCCCTGGCCGTGGCCGCGGAGAATGCCCAGATACTCGGGGCCCAGGTGTCCTTCCTGGAGGGCAGCCTTCTGGAACCCCTGCCGGATCCCGTGGGATTGGTGGTGGCGAACCTGCCCTATGTGGATCCCGCCGACCAGCCAACCCTCCAGCGGGAACTGACATTCGAGCCAGCTTCCGCCCTCTTCGCCCCAGATCGGGGCCTGGCCCTGTCCGAGACCCTGCTGCGGCAGGCCCGGGAGCGGCAGGCGTCGGCCTGCCTGCTGGAGATCGGAGCCGGTCAGGGGGGCGAGTTGTGCCGCCGCGGCATGGGCATCGGCTGGAGCAAGGTCATGATTCATCAAGATCTTGCGGGTCATGACCGCATTCTGGTCGCTCTCGCCTGAAGGTTTGGCACTGTCCTCGCCCCAAGAAGGCTTGGAGGTGCGTCATGAGGAAAATGCTGCCTATCGTCCTGCTCTTCGTGGGATTCGGCTGCTCCATTCCCAAGCGTCACGATGCCAACCTGGCCAAGAAGCCCGCCATCCCCTATGTGGACGAGGCGCCGCCGATGCAACCCCTGAGCGAGGGGAGCCTCTGGCGGGACCGCCCGATGATCGCGGACCTGCGGGCCTTCCGCGTCAATGACCTGGTGACCCTGAAGATCAGCGAGAGCACCAATGCCATCAGCAAGGCGGATGTCACGACCAGCCGCGTGGGCAGCAACAAGCTCAGCAGCCCCAATCTCTTCAGCGCACTGGCCGGGTTCGGGATCGGGAGCAGCACCGCCGACAAGACCACGGGCAATACCAACAAGTACGCCGGGACAGGAACCACCGGGCGCAGCGCCACCTTCACCACCACGGTTACGGCGCGGGTCGTCAAGGTCGTGGGCAACGGGAACCTGATCTTCGAGGGCTATCGGGACATCCAGCTGAACAACGAGACCCAGCGCCTCTATGTGGCCGGCATGCTTGATCCCCACATGCTGGATGCCACCAACGCCATCACCTCCGGGCAGGTGGCCGAACTGCGCGTCGGGTACGGAGGCCAGGGCGTGGTCGACGAAACGCTGAAGCCGGGCTACATCAGCCGCCTGCTTGCCTACATCTGGCCGTTCTAGGGAGCTTCCATGCGCATCGTCGTCCTCTTCCTCGCATGCCTGGCCCTCTTCGGGGCGGATGTCGCCAAGACCGAAAAGAAGGTCGAGTCCAAGCTCCGGGACGTGGCCCGGCTCCAGGGCGTCCGGGGCAACCAGCTCCTGGGCTACGGCATGGTCGTGGGCCTGGATGGCACTGGCGACAAGGACCAGACCAAGTTCACGGTCCAGTCCCTGGCCAACCTCATGTCCCGCCAGGGACTGACGGTCAATCCGACCACGATCAAGGTGAAGAATGTGGCGGCGGTCATGGTGACGGCGGAACTGCCCCCCTTCGCCCGGTCCGGGTCGCGTCTGGATGTGACGGTTTCGAGCACCGGTGACGCCAAGTCGTTGGCTGGTGGGACCCTGCTGATGACCGCCATGCAGGGGCCCGATGGGCAGACCTACGCCGTGGCGCAGGGTCCCCTGCTGGTGGGCGGCTTCAGCGCCTCGGCCGGGGGAGCCTCGGTCACCAAGAACCACCCCACCGTGGGCCGCGTACCGGACGGGGGCATCATCGAGCGCGAAGTGGGGGGTGACTTCAACGCACGCCCCACGCTGCGGTACAGCCTCGTGGAAGAGGACTTCACCACCGCCATCCGTGTGGTGCATGCCATCAACGAGGAGTTGGGGGAGAAGCTCGCCCAGCCGCTCGATGCCCGCACGGTGGAATTGAAGATCCCGAAGGAGTTCCAGGGGCGCGCCGTGGAGCTGGTGGCTAGGCTCGAGAACCTGAACATCCAGCTGCAGCCCAAGGCGCGGGTGGTGGTGAACGAGCGCACGGGCACCGTGATCCTCGGTTCGGAAGTGCGGATCGGGGCCGTGAGCATCGTGCAGGGTGGCCTGAGCATCGTGGTGTCTTCGACGCCGCTGGTGAGCCAGCCGGCCCCCTTCAGCCAGGGCAAGACCGTCCAGGCCACCAAGAAGGACGTGACGGCCGTGGAGGAAAAGCCCAAGACAGTGACCGTCGAACCGGGCGTCAGCGTGGGCAAGCTGGCCGAGATGCTGAACGGCATGGGCGTGAGTCCCCGGGACATGGTGGCCATCCTCCAGGCGATCAAGGAGGCGGGCGCCCTCCAGGCCGAACTGAGGGTGCTGTGATCGTCCAGGGCCTGCCATCCATCGATTCGGTTACCCAGGCCCAGGGCGCCAAGGCCCTGCCTGACCAGACCGAGCGCACGGACAAGGCGGCCCGCCAGTTCGAGGGACTGCTGATGAGCCTCCTCTTCCAGACCATGCGGAAGACGGTGCAGCCCTCGGGGCTGTTCGGGGAATCCGGGCAGTCGCGGTCCACCTACGAGTACCTGATGGACCAGGCGGTGGTGGACCAGGCCGTGTCCACGGGCCATGGGTGGGGTCTGGCCGAGCGGTTGAAGGCCAGCTGGACCCGGCAAGAAAAAACCGCGCATGAAAAAGAACTCCCAGTGGATTGAAGGTTCTTGGCAAACTGCCGATAGAACCTTGTCGAGGTAATCATGCGCATCAGTGGCAAACCGAGCGGTGTCGGAAGCACCCAGAGCGCGACCGGACCCAAGACGTCCGGCGCCCCTGCTTCAGCTCCCGTCACTTCGGTTTCTGGTTCGGATGCCGTCCAAGTGTCTTCAGAGGCTCGGCTTGTGGCCGTGGCCCAGGAGGCCTTGGCCGTCGTCCCCGACATCCGGATGGAGAAGGTGGAAGCCATCAAGGTCCGGTTGGATGCCGATGCCTACAACCCCGATGGAGAGGCCGTGGCCGAGGGGCTCATCAAGGAGCACATGGCGAAAGGACGCCAGTCCTGACCCCCAGGCCCTTGTCGTGAGGGCATGATCAGTCCACTTGGACAGCGCCAGATCCTCCAGACCGCCGCGGTCGAGACGGTCCGGCAGGCCATGGAGGGCGGACTCCAGGTGCAGCGGGAGCAGGCTCGCCGTCAGGCCTTCGACGCCAAGCTTGCCGAGGCCATGCTCGATGTGTCGGACGTGGCGGAGACAGATGTCCTGAAGCTGACAGAACAGGGCGCCCAGGAGCGGAACGGGGGGCGGGGGCACGCCACCGGGGCCACGGAGGAACTCCCGGAGGAGGGTGGCGGAGATCTCCCGGCAGAGGGTGCCGGGCCACATGTGGACCTCTTGGCCTGAGGCTTGCCGGAAGAGGGCTACGGAGGTCTTCCATGCTGCATGCCGTGCCCGAACTCCTGGACGCGCTCGAGACACGATTGATCGAGGGTGAGGATCCGGCCGCCCTCCTGTCCGGAATCCGCTGGTCGGAACTGGTGGGATGGCCCGAGGACGCCATGGCCGCCCGCACCCTGAAGCAGCGGATCATCGCCATCCAGACCTTGATCATGGGGCTCCAGTCTCCTCTGCGGGCGGCCTTCTCCGAGATGTCCGACGCGCCCGTGTACGGACGGGGGGGATTCCCCGCGGAGGCCCCGGTCCGCGTCCAGCGGTTGCACGGAAAGGTCTAGCCATGCCCGGATTGAATGCCAGCCTCTACCTTGGGCTTTCCGGCCTCCAGGCCCAGCAGGCCGCGCTGGGCGTCGTCGGCCAGAACATCGCGAACGTGAACACTCCCGGGTACACCCGGCAGCGGGCCGATCTTTCCTCCAACCTCTCGCTCACCGAAGGGCAGCTCTATTTCGGCACCGGGGTCTCCCTGACTTCGATTCAGGGCGTTCGCGATCGGTTCCTGGACCTCCAGATCTATCGGGAAACCGCCAAACAATCCGGTGCCTCCGAGCGGTTCGCGGGCCTGAACGCGATCTCCACCAGCCTCGTCGATACCGGCACCTCCGGGATCGGGGCCCAGGTTCAGGCCTTCTTCCAGGGATTCCAGGACCTGTCGGCCCAGCCGGAGAGCGCTGCCCTCCGGACCAATCTGGTCAACAAGGCGCAGGGGCTGGTTTCCGCCTTGAAGACCCGGTACCAGCTGCTGGAGGACCAGCGGAACAATGCCGATCAGGCCGTGGGAAGCCTGGTGACCGAAGTGAACACGCTGACCGATCAGATCGCCAGCTTGAACCAGCGCATCATGACCGAGACCGTTCCGGGCGCCAACAACGATGCGCGGGACCAAAGGAAGGCCCTGACGGACAAGCTTTCGGCGCTGGTCGGCATCAATGTCTTCGAGGGTGCCAAGGGGGAATACCAGATCACCCTGGATTCCGGTACGGGTGTGCTGGTCAGCGGGACGAGTTCGTACCAGCTAAAGACCGCCCCCGGTGGAGCCCTGGACGGAAAATCGAGTGTCTTGCTGGATGTGGGAGTCCCCCCTCTGGATGTCACCTCAGGCATCAAGGATGGCCAGCTGGGGGCGAAGCTCGACCTGCGCGACAACCTCCTGCCTGGCTTCCAGCGGCAGCTGGATCAGCTGGCCGCGGGCATCGTGCAGGGCGTGAACCAGCTGCACCGGACCGGTTACGCCGCGGACGGCGTCACCAACGCGGCTTCGGCGCCACCCCACCCGCCGCTGGCCTTCAACAACTATTTCTTCGTCGGCAATCCCGCCAACGCCAACAATCCGGGGCTTCCCACGGGGGTCGACTTCACCGGCAACTACAAGGGCATGGTGAGCAACCTCGCCATCGATCCGAACATCGTGATGGATTCCTCGCTGATTGCCGCGGCCGGCGCGGGCGGGGCGAAGGGCGACAACGCCAACGCCCTGGCCATGGCCGCCCTGCAGACGGCAGCGGGCACGGTCGACCTGGATGGCAATGGAGTCGGGGACTCGGGTACCACCTACAGCAACGTGGTCGGGAACCTGATCAGCGACGTGGGAAACAAGGTCCAGCTCTACGACACTCAGACCACGGCTCAGCAGAACCTGCTGACGGCTCTCCAGAATCAGCGTGACAGCCTCTCGGGGGTGAACCTCGACGAAGAGGCTTCGAGCATGATGACGCTCCAGAGGGGCTACCAGGCCTCGGCGCGCTTCATCAGCGTCATCAACCAGCTCACGGATCAATTGGTGAACCAGTTCGGCCGATAACCCAGGAAGCAGGTGACCCATGTCCTTCCGAACCGCCAGTACAACCCAGCAGCGTCAGAGCCTGATGGACCTCCAGCGCACCCAGGAGCGGCTGGCTCAGAATCAGACCCGGATCACCACCGGTAGCCGCATCACCGGCCCCGGCGACGATCCCACCGCCTCCGCCGCGATCCTGGACTTCAACAACTCCATCCAGGTGAATACCCAGTTCATCAAACAGGCCGATGCGGCGCTCTCCTACCTGACGCCATCCGAGAACAACGTGGCATCGGCCATCGAAGCGACCATGAGGCTTCAGGAACTGGCGGTCGGTGGGTCGACGGCGTCGATCTCGGAGTTGGATGCCATCCGCTCCAACCTGCTCTCCATGGCGAATGCCCAATCCCAGGGGAAGTACCTGTTCGCCGGCACTGCGACGGACACCAAGCCCTTCGTGCTGGCCAACCCCAACGACCCCACCTCACAGATCACCTACCAGGGGAATTCCGGCCAGATCAAGGTGAACTTGGATGCGAATGCCACCAATCCCAACCAGGTCAGCACGAACATCCCGGGTGACTCTGTCTTCTTCGGTGCAGGGGGCCTGGGTTCCAGCACAGACATCTTCCAGGCCATCACCGACCTCAAGGCTGCCTTCACTGCCAACAATCCGGCTGCGGTGAAGACGGTTTCCGCAAACCTGAACCTCATTCTCGCCAACCTGAACAAGGCGCAGGCCGATCTCGGGGGCCGTCAGGCGGGGCTTACGAATCTCAAGGATACGTATGCCAATTTCAACGCCACCCTCGAGGGTCTGCAGTCCGCCCAGGAGGCGACCGACTATCCGAAGGTGATGACCGAAGTCACGGCTGATGAGACGATGCAGTCGGCGACCTTGAGCACCATGGCCAAAGCGAACAAGGTGAACCTCTTCGATTACCTGACCTGACCCAGGCTGCCGAGGTGCCTCTCCAGGGAGGTGAGGGCCCTCTTGCGATGGACCTCGCCTTTGGCGGCCTTGACGGCCCGGAGTCCGCCCGCCCGTTTCAGGCCGCGCACGTCCAAGGCATCCTCTGGAATGGCCGGCAGCAACCCCAGCATCGCGTTGGTCGGGCCGAAATCCTTGCTGGAGGAATGGGCCAGGTAGTGAAGGAGGCTGCCCAGGACCGTGTCACGGGGGAAGGGCAGAGGTGCCTCGCCGCGGGTCGCGCGATCCACGAAGTGGGCGGCGGCCAGCCCGGCCGCCGCGGATTCCAGGTAGCCCTCCACGCCGGCGAGCTGCCCCGCCACCCACAGGTTTGGAACCGGCTTGACAGCGAGTGTCGCATCCAGAAGGGATGGCGCCTGGAGGTAGGTATTGCGGTGGATGCTGCCGAAGCGCGCGAACTCCGCATGGGCCAGTCCCGGAATGAGCCTGAAGACCTCCTTCTGCGCGCCCCACTTCAGACGGGTCTGGAATCCGACCAGGTTGAAGTGCTCTCCGGCCAGCGTGTCCTGCCGCAATTGGACGATGGCATGGGGCCAGCGCCCGGTCCTCGGGTTGTCCAGACCCACGGGTTTCATGGGGCCGTGGCGGAGGGTCTCCCGCCCGCGGTCCGCCATGACCTCGATGGGCAGGCAGGCCTCGAAGTAGGGCGTATCCACCTCGTGCAGGGGAACCCGTTCAGCTGAGAGCAGGGCATCCAGGAAGGCATCGTACTGCAGCTGATCAAGGGGACAATTGATGAAGTCAGCACCACCCTTGTCATACCGGGAGGCCTTCCAGGCGATCTCCATGTCGATGCTGTCCCGTTCGACGATGGGGGCGATGGCATCGTAGAAATGCAGGCATCCGCTTCCGGTGATCCTGGCGAGCCATTCAGCCAAGGGGTCTGAGGTCAGGGGGCCGGTGGCGAGGATGGTCGGATGACGAAGGTTGGGAACCGAGACCTGAGCCTCCACCCACGCGATGTTCGGATGATTCTTCAGCGTCTCGGTCACTGCGGAGGAGAACAGATCCCGATCCACGGCGAGGCTGTTGCCGGCCGGCACGCGCGTGGCTTCGGCGCAGCGCAGGATCAGGGAATCCATCCGATGCATCTCCGCCTTCAGAATTCCGGTGGCGGAGTTCGGATCGTCGCTCTTGAACGAGTTCGAGCAGACCATCTCCGCTGCCCGATCGGTCGTGTGTGCCGGCGTGGTCCATTGCGGCCGCATTTCCGTGATCTGAACGGAATGACCGCGGGAAGCCAGTTGCCAGGCGGCCTCGGACCCAGCCAATCCTGCACCGATGATGTGGATCAAGGCTTCCCCCCAGGCGGCTGATTCTACGGCATGTGCCGAGTTCCCCGGCGGACCGTGCCTCCGCTGACCTTGGCGGGCCCTAAGCCAAGCCTGCATAGGCCATTCCGCTGGGGCGGGAGCACTGCGGAGTAAATTTTCTCTTGAACTAGGGGCGGTTGGTGTTAGTCTGAATGTCCTGCGCAGTTGAGGCTGTGGGGTGCGAGGATGGCTGAGAGGCTGTTCCGAGTCATGCGGAGAGCATGGCGAGCGTCTTTGAAAACCGGATAGAAGATAGGAAGCCTTTGAGGGTTTTGGTTGGCGTCTAAGGATGTCGATCAGAATTCAGAACAATTTTTCGACCAGAGCATTTTTTCCAAGTCTAAGGATTTGGGATGAGAGTTCAGAATGAAACTTGAGAGTTTGATCCTGGCTCAGAATGAACGCTGGCGGCGTGCCTAACACATGCAAGTCGGATGTGCCGCAAGGTGCATGGCAGACGGGTGAGTAACGCGTGGGGAATCTACCTCTTTGTGGGGAATAACGCTCCGAAAGGAGTGGTAATACCGCATGAGACCGTGGTCTGGGATGACCATGGTGAAACCTGGGGACCGAAAGGCCTGGGGCAAGGAGAGGATCCTGCGTCTGATTAGCTAGTTGGCGGGGTAATGGCCCACCAAGGCGACGATCAGTAGCCGGCCTGAGAGGGTGATCGGCCACACTGGAACTGAGACACGGTCCAGACTCCTACGGGAGGCAGCAGTGGGGAATTTTGCGCAATGGACGAAAGTCTGACGCAGCAACGCCGCGTGGGTGATGAAGGTCTTCGGACTGTAAAACCCTGTCGTCAGGGACGAAGGTGGGGGCGTTAATAGCGCTTTCATTTGACGGTACCTGGAGAGGAAGCCCCGGCTAACTCTGTGCCAGCAGCCGCGGTAATACAGAGGGGGCAAGCGTTATTCGGAATTATTGGGCGTAAAGGGCGCGTAGGCGGTTTTTTAAGTCAGATGTGTAATCCCCGAGCTTAACTTGGGAACTGCATCTGAGACTGGAAGGCTAGAGTACTGGAGAGGGTGGTGGAATTCCTCGTGTAGCGGTGAAATGCGTAGAGATGAGGAGGAACACCAGTGGCGAAGGCGGCCACCTGGACAGTAACTGACGCTGAGGCGCGAAAGTGTGGGTAGCAAACAGGATTAGATACCCTGGTAGTCCACGCTGTAAACGATGAACACTTGGTGTGGAGGGAGTTGACCCCTTCCGTGCCGGAGCTAACGCGTTAAGTGTTCCGCCTGGGGAGTACGGTCGCAAGGCTGAAACTCAAAGGAATTGACGGGGGCCCGCACAAGCGGTGGAGCATGTGGTTTAATTCGACGCAACGCGAAGAACCTTACCTGGGCTTGAACTGCAGTGGACCGGTGCAGAGATGTGCCTTTTCGCAAGAACTGCTGCAGAGGTGCTGCATGGCTGTCGTCAGCTCGTGTCGTGAGATGTTGGGTTAAGTCCCGCAACGAGCGCAACCCTTACCCGTAGTTGCCAGCGCGTCATGGCGGGAACTCTACGGGGACTGCCCGGGTTAACCGGGAGGAAGGTGGGGATGATGTCAAGTCCTCATGGCCCTTATGTCCAGGGCTACACACGTGCTACAATGGGCGATACAAACCGTTGCAAAGTCGCGAGATGGAGCTAATCGGAGAAAGTCGTCCTCAGTTCGGATTGTAGTCTGCAACTCGACTACATGAAGGTGGAATCGCTAGTAATCGTGTATCAGAATGATACGGTGAATACGTTCCCGGGCCTTGTACACACCGCCCGTCACATCACGAAAGCCGGGAGCACTTGAAGAGGCTGTGGTAACCCGCAAGGGGGCTAGGTCTCAATGGTGAACTTGGTGATTGGGGTGAAGTCGTAACAAGGTAGCTGTAGGAGAACCTGTGGCTGGATCACCTCCTTTCTAAGGAGAGTCGTCTCAATGAGATGACGATAGGTCAACGCTTCCGATCGCAATATCTATCCGGTTTTTAAAGACGCTCGTGCAATCTTTGACGAGCGTGTTTGGGCGTCTGTAACTGGGCCCGTAGCTCAGCTGGGAGAGCGCCTGGTTTGCATCCAGGAGGTCGTCGGTTCGAACCCGGTCGGGTCCACCAGCGCCGAATGGAGCAAGGAACACGGGCCTATAGCTCAGTCTGGTTAGAGCGCACGCCTGATAAGCGTGAGGTCGGTGGTTCGAATCCACCTAGGCCCACCAATTTGAGTTGAGTTGAGACCTTTCGAGGTTTGAATCCAGCTCAAGACCGATTCAAGGGTCGGTGGCCGAAAGGCAGAGTTGTTTGACATTTAAATAGAAGGAATAGAGAAGGGTGATCCATGGCGTTGAAGTGACGCTGTGGGCTTAAGGCGAGGCAAGTTTAGCGAAATCGAAATACTCTCGTGGGTCTGAAGTCAATGTTATTCATTGATGGAAGGCCAAGTTACAAAGGGTTGACGGTGGATGCCTTGGCAGATGACAGCGATGAAGGACGTGGTAAGCTGCGAAAAGTCTCGGGGAGTTGCACGCGAACGGTGATCCGGGAATGTCCGAATGGGGAAACCCGTCTGGGTGAAAGCTCAGTCATCCCGAAGCTGAATTCATAGGCTTCGGGAAGCGAACGTGGGGAAGTGAACCATCTCAGTACCCACAGGAACAGAAAACAACAGTGATTCCGGTAGTAGCGGCGAGCGAAACCGGAAGAGCCCAAACCTCATACGTGTAAGCGGCAGGCGTTGCGTATGGGGGGTCGTGGGACCTACAGGTCAGGGCTGCCCCCTGGCACAGAGTTACAAAACCTCTAGTTAGCGGAACGGCATGGAAAGGCCGGCGATACAGGGTGATAGCCCCTTATGCGAAAGCTACGAGGACTCTGAGTGGTGTTCCCAAGTATGTCGGGGCACGAGAAACCTTGACAGAATTTGCCGCGACCATGCGGTAAGGCTAAATATGTTCATCTGACCGATAGTGAACCAGTACCGTGAGGGAAAGGCGAAAAGAACCCCGATGAGGGGAGTGAAATAGAACCTGAAACCGTCAATCTACAAGCAGTGGAACCCCTATGGTTTACCAGGGGAACCGCGTGCCTTTTGCATAATGAGCCGGCTAGTTATTTTCAGTGGCGAGGCGAAGCCGATGAGGCGGTGCCGTAGGGAAACCGAGTCTGAATAGGGCGACCAGTCGCTGGAAATAGACGCGAAACGGGATGATCTATCCTTGACCAGGATGAAGGTAGGGTGAAACCTATTGGAGGTCCGAACCAGTGTGGGTTGAAAACCGCTTGGATGAGTTGAGGATAGGGGTGAAAGGCCAATCAAATTCCGTGATAGCTCGTTCTCCCCGAAATAGCTTTAGGGCTAGCGTCGGATGTTTCGTCGTGCAGGTAGAGACCTGAATGGACTAGGGGGCTTACCAGCTTACTGAATCCAACCAATCTTCGAATGGCACGCCGTGAAGTCCGGCAGTCAGACTGCGGGTGATAAGATCCGTAGTCGAGAGGGAAAGAACCCAGATCGCCAGCTAAGGTCCCAAAATACATGCTAAGTGGAAAAGGATGTGGATGTGCTTAGACAGCCAGGAGGTTAGCTTAGAAGCAGCTATCCTTTAAAGAAAGCGTAATAGCTCACTGGTCAAGCGGGTCTGTGCCGACAATTCAACGGGGCTAAAGCATGTTACCGAAGCTGCGAACGTAAGTGGTAGGGGAGCATTCCCTACGTCTGTGAAGGTTGACCGTAAGGACAGCTGGAGACATGGGAAGAGACTCTGTCGGCATAAGTAGCGTAAAGACGGGCGAGAACCCCGTCCGCCGTAAGACTAAGGTTTCCAACGCAAGGTCAATCCGCGTTGGGTTAGTCGGACCCTAAGCCGAGGCCGAAAGGCGTAGGCGATGGAAGGCTGGTTAATATTCCAGCACCATGAGCATCTCGTTTGTACGATGCAGGGACGCAGGAAGGTAGGGACGCAGAGCTATGGAATGTTCTGCGAAAGGATCCAAGGGTGGTGCTTAGGGAAGTCCGGGCGCCATGAGCTCAAGGTTTCTGACGAAAAGTCCTGATCCTACACTGCCGAGAAAAGCTGCTAAGGAGAGGTGCTTGTGTCCGTACCGCAAACCGACACAGGTAGTCGAGGAGAGAATCCTCAGGCGTTTGAGAGAACTCTGCTGAAGGAACTCGGCAAATTAACCCCGTAACTTCGGGAGAAGGGGTACCACGGTAGGGTTCATAGCCCGAGGTGGTGGCACATAAATGTTCCAGGCGACTGTTTAACAAAAACACAGGTCTCTGCAAACTCCAAAGAGGAGGTATAGGGGCTGACGCCTGCCCGGTGCCGGAAGGTCAAGAGGAGTGGTCAGCGCAAGCGAAGCTACGAATTTAAGCCCCGGTGAACGGCGGCCGTAACTATAACGGTCCTAAGGTAGCGAAATTCCTTGTCGGGTAAGTTCCGACCTGCACGAATGGCGTAACGATCTGGAAACTGTCTCCAGCAGAGACTCAGCGAACTTGTAGCACCGGTGAAGATGCCGGTTACCCGCACTTAGACGGAAAGACCCCGTGCACCTTTACTACACCTTGACATTGAGGTTGGCGTTGGACTGTGCAGGATAGGTGGGAGACTATGAAACTGGCTCGTTAGGGTCGGTGGAGTCACCCTTGAGATACCACCCTGTTTAACGCTGATCTCTAACTCGCACCCGTGATCCGGGTGGAAGACAATGTCAGGCGGGTAGTTTGACTGGGGCGGTCGCCTCCTAAAGCGTAACGGAGGCGTACGAAGGTTCCCTCAGGCTGTTTGGAAATCAGCCGCAGAGCGCAATAGTATAAGGGAGCTTGACTGCGAGTCAGACACGACGAGCAGGTGCGAAAGCAGGTTATAGTGATCCGGTGGTCCCGAATGGAAGGGCCATCGCTCAACGGATAAAAGGTACGCCGGGGATAACAGGCTGATCTTGCCCAAGAGTTCATATCGACGGCAAGGTTTGGCACCTCGATGTCGACTCATCACATCCTGGGGCTGAAGCAGGTCCCAAGGGTTCGGCTGTTCGCCGATCAATAGTGGTACGTGAGTTGGGTTCAGAACGTCGCGAGACAGTTCGGTCCCTATCTAGTGTGGGCGCAGGAGATTTGAGAGGACCTGTCCTTAGTACGAGAGGACCGGGATGGACTGACCTCTGGTGTTCCAGTTGTGCCTCCAGGTGCAATGCTGGGTAGCTATGTCGGGAAGTGAGAAGCGCTGAAAGCATCTAAGCGCGAAACACCCCTCAAGATGAGATCTCCCTATGAGACCCGTGGAAGACCACCACGTTGATAGGTCGCATGTGTAAGGCCGGTAACGGCTTAAGCTGAGCGATACTAATCGGTCCACTGACTTGACCTTTCATCAATCAATAACATTCGACATACCCACGAACGCTCTACAGAGCTTCGCCTTAAACCCTTCTCGCCTTCTAACCCTTCGTCGTGGCTTTTCCCCAGGGGTCACACCCGTTCCCATCCCGAACACGGCCGTTAAGACCTGGAGGGCCGATGATACTGCGCATCACATGCGTGGAAAAGTAGGTCGCTGCGACGTTAAAACGAACGGGTCACCCCACAAGGTGACCCGTTTTTGCGTACCGAACCCCCGCATCTGCGGGGTTTTTTGCGTTTCCCGCCGGATACACTGGAGCTACCGCATGGAGGCATGAATGGGCAAGGGTGTTTACACCTTCGGGGGTAACCGCAACGAGGGAAGCGCATCCATGCGCAACCTGCTCGGCGGGAAAGGCTGCAACCTGGCCGAGATGGCCGGCCTCGGCATCCCCGTCCCGCCAGGATTCACGCTGACCACGGAGCAGTGCAACGCCTACTACACCAATGGCCGGCAGCTGGTGGATGGCCTGAAGGCGGAAGTCATGGACGCCCTGCGCTGGCTGGAAGGTGTGCGAGGGTGTGGTTTCGGGTCCACCGAGAACCCGCTGCTGCTCTCCGTGCGCTCCGGAGCGCGCGTGTCGATGCCCGGCATGATGGACACCGTCCTGAACCTCGGACTCAACGACAAAACCGTGCTGGCCCTCGAGAAGGCCAGTGGCAACCCGCGCTTCGCCTGGGATTCCTACCGCCGCTTCATCACGATGTACAGCAACGTGGTGCTTGGGGTCGAGCATGCGCTCTTCGAAGCGGAACTGGAGCGCGCCAAGGAGCGGCTCGACAAGCACCTGGACACGGATCTGGGCGCGGAGGACTGGAAGGGGCTCGTTTCCGCCTTCAAGGACATCGTTTTCGAGGAGACGGGCCATCCGTTTCCACAGGAACCCATGGACCAGCTTTGGGGCGCCATCCGCGCCGTCTTCGAGAGCTGGAACACCGGACGCGCCATCACCTACCGCCGCCTCCATCGGATCCCCGATGACTGGGGAACCGGCGTCAACGTCCAGAGCATGGTCTTCGGGAACATGGGGGAGGACTGCGGAACGGGCGTCGCCTTCACCCGTGACCCCTCCACCGGTGAGCGGCTGTTCTACGGCGAGTATCTCATCAACGCCCAGGGAGAGGACGTGGTGGCGGGCATCCGCACGCCCCAGCCCATCACGCGATCCCAGGCCGAGGGCACGGGCCTGAAGAGCCTGGAGGAGGTCATGCCGGTCTCCTTCAAAGAGCTGGATGCCACCTGCCAGCGCCTGGAGACCCACTTCAAGGACATGCAGGACATCGAGTTCACCATCGAGCGCGGCAAGCTCTTTCTGCTCCAGACCCGCAACGGCAAGCGCACCGCCATGGCGGGCATCCGCATTGCCATCGACCTGGTGGACGAGGGGCTCATCGACAGCCAGACCGCCCTCAAGCGCATCGATGCCGACAGCCTCTCCCAACTGCTCGCCCCGGTCTTCGATCCCCGGGAGAAGGACCGCCTGCGCAAGGAGGGGAAGCTGCTCACCAAGGGGCTGAATGCCGGACCGGGCGCGGCCACCGGCCTCATCGCGCTGACCGCCGAGCAGGCCGAGAAGATGGCCCAGGAAGGCCCCGTGGTGCTGGTGCGCGTGGAGACGAGCCCCGAGGACATCTCGGGCATGGTGGCCTCCCAGGGGATCCTCACCGCTCGTGGCGGCATGACCAGCCACGCCGCCGTCGTGGCCCGTGGCATGGGCAAGCCCTGCGTCTGCGGCGCTTCTGCCGTCCAGATCGATCTGGCCCGGGGCGTCGTGAAAGTCGGCGACAAGGAGCTGAAGGCAGGTCAGGACTGGATCTCCATGGACGGCTCCACCGGCGAGGTGTTCGTCGGCAAGCTCAGCGCCCATCCCTCGGAGGTCAACCAGGTCCTGGTCGATGGCCGCCTGAAGGCCGAGGACAGCGAGCTCTACCAGCGCTTCGCCAAGATCATGGCCTGGAGCCACGCGGCCAAGCGCCTGAAGGTGCGCACCAACGCGGACACGCCCCACGATGCGGCGGTGGCCCGCGCCTTCGGGGCCGAGGGCATCGGCCTGTGCCGGACCGAGCACATGTTCTTCGAAGGGGACCGCATCATCGCGGTGCGGGAGATGATCCTCGCCCACGACATCGAAGGGCGCCGGCGTGCCCTCGCCAAGCTGCTGCCCATGCAGCGCGAGGACTTTGAGGGCATCTTCACGGCCATGAACGGCCTGCCCGTGAACATCCGCCTGCTGGATCCGCCCCTCCACGAGTTCCTGCCCCAGGACGAGCCGGGCCAGAAGGAGATGGCCGAGGTGCTGGGCGTGGATCTCGGCACCGTGGAACGCCGCGTGGCGCAGCTGCACGAGTTCAACCCCATGATGGGCCACCGGGGCTGCCGTCTGGGCATCACCTTCCCCGAGATCATTCGCATGCAGGTGCGGGCCATCGCCGAGGCGGCGCTGAACGTGGCCGCCAAGGGGGTCACGGCCGTGCCTGAGATCATGGTGCCCCTCATCGGCACCGTGCGGGAGCTGGCCTACACCAAGACCGAGATGCTGGATGAGATCGCCCAGGTGAACAAGGAGCGCGGCACCCAGTTCGCCTGTCCCATCGGCACCATGATCGAGATCCCCCGGGCGGCCATCACCTCGGACAAGATCGCCGCGGAGGCCGAGTTCTTCAGCTTCGGCACCAACGATCTCACCCAGATGGGCTTTGGGTTCAGCCGAGACGACGCAGGCAGCTTCCTTCCGGAATACGTCGGGAAGAAGATCCTGGAGGATGATCCCTTCCAGAGCCTGGATCAGGAAGGCATCGGCGAGCTGGTCCGCATCTCCTGCGAGAAGGGCCGCGCCACCCGTCCCGGCATCAAGCTGGGTGTCTGCGGCGAGCACGGGGGCGATCCCCGCAGCGTGGGCTTCTTCCATCGCGTGGGCCTCGATTACGTGAGCTGCAGTCCCTATCGCGTGCCCATCGCCACTTTGGCGGCGGCCCAGGCGGCCCTGGAGCAATAGGGCATCCGATCGGCTATTCTGGAAAGGCCGCGCCCCGCGCGGCCTTTTTGTCGGATGCCCCATGGCCAAGACCGTCAGCGACCAGCCCGAGATCATCTATTCGATGATGCGGGTCAGCAAGATCTACAACAACAAGCCCGTCATCAAGGACATCTCCCTCAGTTATTTCTACGGCGCCAAGATCGGCGTGCTGGGCCTCAACGGATCCGGCAAGAGCACCGTGCTGCGCATCATGGCGGGCGTGGACCACGACTTCAACGGCGAGGCGGTGCTCAGCAAGGGCTACACCACCGGGATCCTGGACCAGGAACCTCAGCTCGATCCCGGCAAGACCGTGCGCGAGATCGTGGAGGAAGGTGCCGCTGAGCAGGTGGGCTGGCTGAAGGACTACAACGCCATCAGCGACCAGTTCGCTGATCCTGACGCCGACATGGACGTGCTGCTGGCCAAGCAGGGCGAGCTGCAGGAGAAGATCGACGCCCACGACTGCTGGGATCTCGACTCCCGGCTGGAGCAGGCCATGGACGCCCTGCGCTGCCCCGATCCCGACACCAAGATCAGCGTACTGTCCGGCGGCGAGAGCCGCCGTGTGGCGCTATGCCGCCTGCTGCTGCAGAAGCCCGACATCCTGCTGCTGGACGAGCCCACCAACCACCTCGATGCCGAGACCGTGGCCTGGCTGGAGAAGCACCTGCAGGACTATGCGGGCACGGTCATCGCCGTCACGCATGACCGCTACTTCCTGGACCACGTGGCCGAATGGATCCTCGAACTCGACCGCGGTGAGGGCATCCCCTGGAAGGGCAACTACTCCAGCTGGCTCGAGCAGAAGCAGGGCCGCTTGGCCCGCGAGGAGAAGTCCGACCAGAAGCGCCAGAAGACCCTGGAGCGCGAGCTGGAGTGGATCCGCATGTCGCCCAAGGGCCAGCATGCCAAGAGCAAGGACCGCATCGCCAACTACGAGCGCCTCGCCGGCGAGGAAGGCCGCCAGAAGGAGCAGGAGTTGGAGATCTACATCCCCAGCGGCCCGCGCCTGGGCGATCTCGTGGCTGAGCTGAATGGCGTCTCCAAGGCCTATGGCGACAAGGTGCTCTTCGAGAACCTGAGCTTCGCCATTCCGCGCGCCGGCATCCTGGGCGTCATCGGCCCCAATGGCGCCGGCAAGTCCACGCTGCTGCGTCTGCTGACGGGCCAGGAGCAGCCCGATGCGGGCGCCATCCGCCTCGGCGAGACCGTGCGCATGGCCTACGTGGACCAGCTGCGCGCCAACCTCAACCCCGACAAGAACGTGTTCGAGGCGGTCTCGGGCGGCTACGAGCAGATCGAGCTGGGCGGCAAGCTCATCAACGCCCGGGCCTGGCTGAGCCGCTTCGGCTTCAGCGGCGATTCCCAGCAGAAAAAGATCTCCGAACTGAGTGGCGGCCAGCAGAATCGCCTCAACCTCGCGCTCACCCTGAAGAGCGAAGCCAACCTGCTGTTCTTTGACGAACCCACCAACGACCTGGATGTGAACACCATGCGGGCCCTGGAGGAGGCCATCGAATCCTTCGCGGGCAGCGCGGTGCTGGTGAGCCATGACCGTTGGTTCCTGGATCGCCTGGCCACCCACATCCTGGCCTTAGAGGGCGATTCCCAGGTGCAGTTCTTCGACGGCAACTACAGCCAGTACGAGGAGTACCGCAAGGACGTGCTGGGCCTGAAGCCCTTCGACCCGCACCGCATCAAGTACCGCAAGCTGACGCGATGACGGCTTCCGCTTCCAGGGCCTCTGGGCTCACGCTCCTGACGGCCCTGGGCGGCTTCATCCTGGGGTGTGCCGCTGCGTGGCTGGGCGTGGCCGAAGGCTCCGTGGCGCTCTGGGGTTTCGGCGCCGCCTGCCTCCTGCAGGTGCCGCCAGCCCTGAGCCTGCGCCAGCGCGTCCGGGCTGGCCTCGGGAACAGCGGGTTGGAACGGGAGCGCCTCACGCTCAAGAGCGTCAGCTTCCTCCTGCGCCTCCTGGCCCTGGGGATGGGCATGGCCTCCATCTCGGCGCTGCTGGGCGAGCGCGCACCCCAGGCTGGCGTGCTGCCCCTGGGCCTGGCGATCCTGGCCGTGGGCTGTCTGGCTTTCCTGTGGCGTTCGAAGATTCCTCTAGCGGGTCTCCACCCGGCCCTGGCCCTGGACGCCGATCGGGCCCGCACCCTGTCCGCGCTGGCGGCCCTGCTACTGGCGGCCAGCCTCCTGGGTCGTTGGTTCCCCTGGGCCGATGCCTCGGTCGGCCTGGTGATGGCGGTGGGGCTGTTCCTGGAGGGGCGCACCATGGGCAAGGGCACCACCCTGGCATCGGCCGCCTGCGGAGGGGGCTGCGGCGGCTGCGGGTGATGCGCGCCCTGGAGCTGTTCTCGGGCCTGGGGGGCTGGCGCTGCGCCCTCGGGGATCAGGGCGGGATCCTGGCGGCCTACGATGTCAGCGAGGCGGCCAACGCCACCTATGCGCTCAACCATGGGGATGCCCCGAAGGCCCGTGAACTGGCCACCGTACCCCTGGCGGAGGTGGCGGACCACCGCGCGGACACCTGGCTCATGAGCCCGCCCTGCCAGCCCTTCTGCCGCATGGGCAACCACCGGGGCTTGGAGGATCGACGCTCCGGAGCCTTCCTCCACCTCATGGAGATCTACCGCCAGGCACCACCTGAGCGCCTGGTGCTCGAAAACGTGGAGGGCTTCCTGGGCTCGGATGCCCACGCACTGCTGTCTGAGCGCATCCACTCGCATGGCATGCATCAGCTGGATCTGCTGGCCTGTCCCAGCCGCTTTGGTCTGCCCAACCAGCGGCCCCGCGCGTTCATCGTGGCCTCGCGGAAGCCCTTGAAGGCGCTGCCGCAACCGCAGCTCCAGCCCCGCCCCATCGCGGAGTTCCTGGATGCGGTAGAGGACGAGGGGCTGTACCTCCGCGCCTCGACGGATACCCGGCACCACCAGGGACTGGATCTGGTCGAGGCGAGCGACCTGCGCAGCGCCTGCTTCATCGGGGGCTATGGACGACGCTTCGTGGGCAGCGGCTCCTTCCTGAAGACGGAGCGTGGCGTGCGCCGCTTCTCCCCCTCGGAGGTGGCGCGATTGCTGGGCCTGCCGGAGGGGTTCCGGTTCCCCGAGGCGCTCTCCCTCGAGGCCCACTACCGGCTGCTGGGCAACAGCCTTTCGATCCCCGTGGCAGCCTGGGCCTTGGATCATCTGTAGAATCAGGCCATGCGCCTCCTGCTGTCCGCCTTCGCTCCGGAACTGGGCCCCCTCGCGGAAGCCACGCCGCCCGGTTGGGAGGTGGCCACGGTGGGCGTCGGCGCGGTCAGCGCGGCGGCGGCGACTTCGGCCCTGGTGCTGGACCGCTGGCCCGAGGCGGTGGTCTTTCTGGGCACCTGCGGTCGCTATGATTCGCGGCTGCCCCTCTTCGAGTGCCTGTGGGCCACGGAGGCCATCGCCACCTCCCTGGAGGAGCTCCGCGGAGGGGCCTACCGGCCGGGCATCGAGCGGCGCCGATGGGCGGCCTCCCTTTCTGGTGCCTTGCCCGGACATGCCGTCGTGGTGCCTCCGGCCATCACCTGCACCGCGGAGGGCGCCGCCCAGCTCGCCTCGCTGGGCCCCGTGGAACATCTGGAACTCACGGGGGTGTTCGAGGCCTGCCGGCTGGCGGGGGTGCCCTGTGGCGCGGCCCTGGTGGTGGTGAACGACGTGGGCCCCGAGGCCCAGGCCCAGTGGACGGCCAACCATGCGGAAGGCAGCCGCCGGTTGGTGGAGCGGCTCAAGGCTACGGGTTTTTTCGAAGAGACGTGAAGGCCTGGAGGCCCTCGCCGGTCTCGATGCGCCAGCCCCCATCCACCGCCGCGACGCGGACGCCGCAGACAGGCCCCGTCACCCAGGGGGTCAGGCCCTGCCGCCGGATTGTCTCCAGCGTTTCGGGATGCGGATGCTCGAAGCGGTTGCGGAGCCCGGCCGGAATGATGACCACTTCCGGTTTCAGGGCCGCCACCCAGGCCGGATCCGTGGCGTTGCGGCTGCCGTGGTGGCCGGCTTTCAGCAGGCGGTGGGCGAAGGGACCTGGATCAGCGAGATCCAGCAGGTCGCGCTCCTGGACAGCCAGGGCATCGCCCATGAGCCACAGCTCACGGTCGCGCCAAGTCACGCGCAGCACGGCGGAGACCATGTTGGCATCCGGCAGGGCGAAGGCGCCGATGGGCCAGCGCACGCTGAAGGCCGCCGCCCCCCGGGTCCAGGCATCGCCCCGCAGCAGCCCGGTGGGGTTCACCGCCGCGGAGGGGACATAGACCGTCCAGGGATCCTCCTCCCCGGAGGTGACGGGCACCGAGGTGGTGGCGATGGGCCAGAGTCGCGCCAGGGTGGCCCAGCCGCCGGCATGATCACCGTGGGCGTGGGTGAGCACCAGGTGCAGGGGCTCGCGCACGCCGCGCCGGCTCAGCACGCGCGCCAGGCGGCGCCCGGTCCAGGGGCCCGGCCCCGTGTCAATGAGGGTCGCCTCGCCGCCGGGGACGCGGAGCAGCAGGGCATCACCCTGGCCGATGTCCACGGATTCCAGCGAGAGCGTGTCCGGGGCGCGCCCCGTCCCGCGGAAGGCCAGGAGTCCTGCAGAGAGCCCGACGAGTCCGAGGGTCAGGGCGCGGGTGCGCTTGAGCCGACCCTGGAGGTGGGCCAGGGCCAGCCAGCCCAGGGTCAGCAGCAGCCAGGGCCAGAGGATGCCCGTGGCCAGGGGCGCGATGCCGGTGAGGGCGGGCACGAGGCGATCGCCCATCCAGGTCAGCACCGCCCCCGCACCCTCCGTGAGGCCGGGCAGGGGCACCAGGATCAGCGCCAGGCAGACCGGCGTGAGGAAGGCCACCAGGGGCAGCACCAGCAGGTTGGCAAGGATGCCCCACCAGGGCGCGCCGCCATGGAGCAGCGCCAGCAGGGGCATCGTGGACAGCCAGGGCGCCGCCAGCCGGGCGAAGGGCAGGGCCAGCCGGCCCAGCAGCGGCGACAACAGGCCCGCCAGGGGCTCCGCCCCCCAGAGCAGGCCCAGCAGGGCCCACCAGGCCAGGAGGAAGCCAGGCTCCGCCCCCGCGGCGGGATGTCCCAGCAGCCAGAGCAGGAGGGCGCCGTGCAGGCCGGCCACGGGGGGCAGCTTCCAGCCGCTGCTGCGGCCGATGGCCCAGGCCACGCCCATGAAGAGGCCGCGCCACACCGGGGCCGAGAAGCCCACCAGCGCCGAATACAGCAACCCTGCCGCGATGGCCCCTGCACCGGCGCCCCGCAGCCGCAGCCGGCACAGCAGGGCCTCGATGGCGGCCATGACCAGGGTCACCTGCAGGCCCGAGACCACCAGGATGTGGATGGTGCCGCTTTCGGCGAAGACACTGAAATGGGCCTCCTCCGCCGGCGGGATGCCCAGGGCGAGGGCGCCCCAGAGGTCCTTGGCCGTGGGGCCGAGGGGCAGGGCCTCGAAGCGGCGGAGGGCGAAGACCTGCAGCCGCAGGAGCAGGGAGGGCCGGGCGGGCCCGGTGGTCTCCATCAGCTGCGAGGAAGCCAGGTGGATGCGGCGGGGCGAGGCGTCGCTGCGGGCCCGCCAGAGGGGCCGTTCAGCCAGGAAGACCGGTGCTGGCTGCACGGGTCGGACTTCGGCCCGGAGCCGCACGGGCGTGCCGGGGTCGGGGGGAGCCTGCTCGCCCTCGCCCGGGATCGTCAAGGGCACGCTGAGGCCACTCATGGACTCCGGGGCAGTCAGGTCGATCTGGCTGCGCAGCCGCTCGCCCTGGAGGGTCCAGGGGGCGGAGATGCGCCCTTCCAGAGCCTGGAAGCCCACCGGCAGCGCGGTCTCCCACCGGGCTTTGCGGGCCAGGCCCAGGCCCGTGAATCCAGCCAATCCCAGGGCCAGGGGGACCACCACCCAGCGGCGGGTCCGGGCCAGGGGCAGGGAGGCCAGCCAGATCAATGCGCCAGCCACGAGCCAGCCGGTGGGTACTCGGCCATCCCACCGTTCCGGGAGCAGCCAGGGCATGGTGCAGGCCGCTGCCAAGGCCCAGGCCAGGGGCCAGAGCGAGGCTCCGGACAATCGCTGCCATAAGCCGGATCTGGAAAGCATGCGGACAGTCTAACGAGCCTGTCCAAACCTTGACAGGGGCCCTTGGCCTGGGGACTCTGAAGGCTATGAACCCCGCCCGGGCCCTGCTGGTGGACGATGATCCGACCATCCTCGAGGTGGTGGGCACGCTGTTGTCCCGGCATGGCCACGAGGTGGTGGGCACCGGCTCCGGCCTGCGCGGCGCGCAGTTCTTGCGGGGCGAGCACTTCGACCTGGCCGTGGTGGATCTCATGCTGCCGGACCTCAGCGGCCTCGAGCTGGCCCGCCAGGCCGTGGCCAAGCCGGACACGGTGGTGGTGGTGCTGTCGGGCTCCACCTCCGTGGAGACGGCCCTCCAGGCCGTGAAGATGGGCATCTACGACTACGTGCCCAAACCCTTCCGGGCCGAGGAACTGGAGCACACCCTGCTCCGCGCCATCGAGAAATCGCAGCTCAACCAGGAGAACAAGCGCCTGCGGGAGCAGATCCACGGGCAGGTGCCCGGCCCCCAGATGGTGGGCCGCTCGGATGTCTGGCAGAACCTCCAGACGCTCCTGCGGCGCGTGGCGCCTTCGCCGTCCACGGTCCTCATCACAGGCCCGTCAGGGACCGGCAAGGAACTGGCCGCCAAGGCCATCCACCAGTGGAGCCCCCGGGCGAACGGGCCCTTCGTCCCCATCCACTGCGGCGCCATCCCGGAGAACCTGCTCGAGGACGAGCTGTTCGGCCACGTGCGTGGCGCCTACACGGACGCCCGCACGGACCGGCCCGGCCGGTTCCAGCAGGCAGAGGGTGGCACCCTCTTCCTCGACGAGATCGGCACCATGCCCATGAGCCTCCAGGTGAAGCTGCTGCGGGTCATCCAGGAGCGGGAGTTCACGCCCCTGGGCTCCACCCGCACCCAGAAGTCGGACTTCCGGCTGCTGGCGGCCACCAACGAGGACCTGGGCAGCCTGGTGGAGCAGAAGCGCTTCCGCGAGGACCTGTTCTACCGGCTGAACGTGATCCCCATCCACCTGCATCCGCTGCGGGAGCATCCCCAGGACATCCCCGTCCTGGTGGCCCACTTCGCGCGGAAGTTCTCGAAGGAGCTGGGCCTGCCCCTGAAGCAGGTGGAACCGGCGGCCCTCCAGGCGCTGGAGGCCTACGGTTGGCCCGGCAACGTCCGCGAGCTGGAGAATGCCGTGGAGCGGGCCATGGCGCTGGGTTCTGATCCCGAGCGGCTGCTGCTGCAGGACCTGCCCGCCTCCATCGCCGGCGTGCTACCCTCCGTGGCCTTCCCGAGGCTGCCCCAGAACCAGGACCTGGGCCGCTTCCTGGAGGATCTCGAGCGGCACCTGATCCTGGAATCGCTCCAGGCCACCGGCTGGAACAAGAGTGAGACCGCCCGCCGCCTGGGCATGCGCCGGACCACCCTCCTGCACCGCCTGCGGGCCCTGGGCATCCCCATGGATCCCATGGGCGAGGCGGAGTCCGCCCTGGCCCGGGAGACCCCGTGAGGCATCGATCCCTTCCACTGCTCTGCGCCTGGCTGCTGGGCTGCGGTCCACTGTGGTCCTGGTCCCCCAAGGTCCACGAGGCCCAGACGGCCAAAGCCATCCGGCTGGTGCCGCACCGCATGGCGGTCCTGCTGCGGGCCCACCCCCAGGCTCTGCTGGAGGGCGCCCGCGGGGTGGCGAACGACCAGCCCCCCACGGTGGAGCAGGTGGAGGCCCAGTTCCGCACCATCCTGCGCCTGAGCGAGGAGCACCGCCGCCCCGAGGAGATCGTCCGCGACCTGGGCGTCCTGGCCCACCAGGTCCAGCTGCTCACGGATCCTTCCGCCGTGGTGGGGATGAGCCCACTCCGGGAGAGCTTCGAGGCCTATGCGGATGAGCACCAGGCCCACCTGCTGGTGACCCAGGAACCCTACTGGGCGGCCAAGGGCAGCCTGGAGCCCGGCCCGGCCCTGCGCCGGCTGCTGGACACCAAGCTGGAACGGAACCGGCGCCTGCGGGACCACTTCGACGAAGGCTCGGGCCGGCGCATCGGGCCCTGGGATGACCTGTCCCTCCCCTTCGCCCAGATGCAGCTGGCTTTCTCCAATGGGGTCCATGCCACCGCCAACCTCTGGATCCTGATCTGGCGGGCGGCGGGGGATCAGTGGGAGATCCCGGCCGGACCCTGATCACAAGTCCCCCTGGCCCAAGGGGGCAAGGCGCTAGGCGAAACACGACTTTCGAGCTATCTTTCCAAGCATTCCTTTGGAGATGGATATGGGTACCTACACCCGCCTCGGGTCCTACCTGCTGGCATCGGAGCTGGCCTCCGATCCCCTCGGTTCCATCCACCGGGCGGTCGTCATCGCCGGCAACGGCTTCGACCGCCACGTGCTGGTCCGGACCTTCTCGGAGGAACTGTTCCAGGCCGGCATGAACACCCGCCTGGCGGAAGCGGGCCGGGTGGTTCCCCTTCTTGGCGGAGCCCGGATCTTCGGCCTGGGCTACCGGATCGAGAGTGGCAAGACGCCGCACGTGGCCTGGGACTACGTGCCGGGCCGGAGCCTCGCCCAGCTCATCGACAAGGCCAGGCAGGAGCAGATCCCCTTCGGCGTGGATCACGCCCTGACCGTGATCCAGGGCGTGGCCCAGGGCATCGTGCAGATGCAGGCCAAGGGCGTCAGCCATGGGGTCCTCAGCCCCCACAGCGTGTGGGTGAGCTTCGAGGGCGCCACGCAGCTCGTGGATGCGCCCTACGCCGCCCTGACCCGGAGCCTGCTGGCCAAGGCCCCCGCCGCCAAGCACAAGCTCGGCACCTACCTTCAGGGGCCGGAGAACGATGTACTGCAGCAGGATCTCTTCGCCCTGGGCGCGGTGCTCTATGAGCTGCTGACCTTCGAGCGCCTTCCCGTGGGCGGGGACCTCCAAAGCGTGCTGGACCAGGCCACCCTCAAGGCCGCCCAGGAAGATGCTCCCCTGCCGGCGGAGATCCGCGCCTTCCTCGGGCGGCTGTTGCTGGGCCGCCAGCCCTTCGCCACGGTGGAGGCCTTCAGCGTGGAGCTGGAGCGGGTCCTCTACGACGGCGAGTACAGCCCGACCACCTTCAACATGGCCTTCTTCATGCACACGCTGTTCCGGGAGGAGAACGACCGGGACGCCACGGCCATGAAGGTGGAGAAGACCGACAACTACCTGGCCTACACCGCGGCCGGCGAGACGCTGCGGAGCGGCGCCACCCGGGTGGAGCACATCGACGGCCACGACGAGGCCAAGGTCAGTCAGAAGAACTCCACCCTGCTCATCGGCGGGGGACTCGCGGCCGTGGTGATCCTGGGGCTGGGCTACATCTTCTTCGGCCGGCCCAAGGTGGATCCGGCCATGCAGAAGCAGCTGGCCGAACTGCAGCTGCTCAAGGTGCAGATCGAGCAGCAGAAGTCCGACCTCGATGCCAAGGCCAAGGCCGAGACCGACAAGACCGTCCAGCTCCAGAAGCAGCTGACGGAGACCAAGTCCGTCGAGGACAAGGCCCGGATCCAGAAGCAGCTGGAGGAGGCGCAGGAGCGCAAGCTCGAGCTGGAACGCCAGCAGAAGGCGGCTGAGCAGAGGCTGGCCGAGCAGAAGCAGAACGAACTGAGGCTGGCCGAGCAGAAGAGGGCCTCGGAAGCCAAGCCCGCCCTTCCGCCCCCGCCGGCCCCTGAGATCCCCAAGCCCCAGCCCATGCAGGAAGCACCGAAATCGTCCGTTCCCACGCCGGCCACTGCGCAGGCCGCCCCGGCTGCGGCTCCCGTCAACGAGCCGGCCCGCGTGATCACCCAGGGCCCCCTGGTCTTCCCGCTCCGTGCGGTCCAGATGGGCAAGGCCAATGAGGACCGGACGGTCCGGCTGAAGGTCTTCGTGGGTGAGCAGGGCCAGCCCCTCAAGGTCTCCGTGGTCGAGGGCGTGGCTGGTGCCTGGGGTTACGACGAGGCCGCCATCGATGCCGCCAACAAGTCCACCTACAGCCCGGCGACCCGGGATGGCAAGCCGGTCAAGGGCTGGACTCCGGAGATCGCCTACAAGTTCCAAAAGCGCCGCTGAGCCAGGGCACTGTACCTGACGACGGGCCCCTGCGATGGGGCCCGTCTTATGCCCACTGGGCCGCCTCGTTCGCCAGCCGATCCACGCGCTCGTTCTCCGCGTGGCCGGCATGTCCCTTCACCCAGCGTGCTTCCACGTGATGCCGGGCCAGCTGTGCGTCCAGGGCCTGCCAGAGGTCTGCGTTCAGCACGGGTTTGCCGTCCGCCTTCTTCCAGCCGCGGCGCTTCCAGTCCTTCAGCCAGGAGGTGATGCCCTTCACCACGTACTGGCTGTCGCTCTGCAGCAGCACCTGGCAGGGCTTCGTGAGCGCCTCCAGGCCCTTGATGGCGGCCATGAGCTCCATGCGGTTGTTGGTGGTGTCGGCCTCGGGACCCGAGCCTTCCTTTTCCTGGGTGCCCGTGGCGAGGTGCACCCGCAGCAGGTACCCCCATCCACCCGGACCGGGGTTCCCTAGACACGCGCCATCGCAGTAGAGCTCGATCTTCATCCCACCAGAGTAGGAGAAGCGGCCGCCACTTGTGCCACGGCCTTGCGGAGCAGCTCCACGCCCAGGTCCAGATCCTCGGTGGTGAGGTTCATGGCGGGGCGGAAGCGCAGGCCGTTCACGCCGGTGGAGAGGATCATCATGCCCAGGTCGTGGCCCTTGGCCACTACGGCGTTGCGGAGCTCCGGCGTGGCGATGTCCATGGCGCAGAAGAGGCCGCGGCCGCGGGGGTTCGACGTGAACTCGGGAAAGTCGCGGTGGATCTCCTGCAGGCCCTTGAGCAGGCGCTCGCCCTGTTTCACGCCGTGGTCCAGCAGGTTCTCCTCGCGGATGACGTCGATGATGCGCGTGCCGCGCACCATGTCCACCAGGTTGCCACCCCAGGTGCTGTTGATGCGGCTGGGCACCTTGAAGACGCAGTCCACCTCGTCGAGGCGCCGGCCCGCGGCGATGCCGCAGGTCTGGCTCTTCTTGCCGAAGGCGATGATGTCGGGCTGCACATCGAACCACTGGTGCGCCCACCACTTGCCCGTGGCGCCGAAGCCGGTTTGCACTTCGTCGAAGATCAGAAGGAATTCATGACGGTCCGCCAGGACGCGCAGCTTGCGCAGGAATTCGCCCCGGAAGTGGTTGTCGCCGCCCTCGCCCTGGATGGGCTCCACGATGAGGCAGGCGATGTCGTCGGGGTTCTGGGCCACGGCCGCTTCGATGGCGGCCACGGCTTCGGCTTCCGCCGCCTCGATCTTCGCCAGATCCATGGGGAAGGTCAGCTTGGGGTTCGGCACGCGGGGCCAGGAGAACTTGGGGAAGTACTGGTATTTGCGGGGATCGGCGGTGTTCGTGAGGCTCAGCGTGTAGCCGCTGCGCCCGTGGAAGGCCTCGCGGAAGTGGATCACCTGAGTGCCCTTCTCGCCCTTGCCCGCCGCCAGGTTCTTGCGCACCTTCCAGTCGAAGGCCGCCTTCAGGGCGTTTTCCACCGCCAGGGAGCCGCCGTCGATCCAGAACAGGTGGGGCAGGTAGTCCGGCGCCGCGTGGGTGCCGAAGGCCTCCACCCACTCCGCGAAGGCCGTGGTGTAGATGTCCGAGTTGGCCGGCTTGTTGACCGCGATCTCGCCCAGCTGCTGGACGAAGGCCGACTCCCGCAGGCGCGGGTGGTTGTGCCCCAGGGGCGTGGTGGCGAAGAAGGTATAGAAATCCAGGTACTTGCGGCCATCCCGGGCATCCACGATCCAGGAGCCGTGGGACTTCTCCAGGTCCATCACCAGGTGGAACCCGTCCACCAGCATGTGGCGGCCGAGGGTGTCGAAGACGGCGTTGGGATGGATGGGCTGGCTGGACATGGCGAACCTCTGGATACGGTTCAGTGTATGTTTGGGCCTGAAGCGGAGACACGCATGATTCCCTGGATAGCGGTTCAGGAAGCGCCTCTGGACGCGATGGCTTTACGAAGTGTCATGGAAGATCCCCATGCCGGGGCCCTGGTTCTGTTCGAAGGCCGGGCTCGGGATCACCACGAAGGCCGTGCGGTGCTGGAACTGGCGTACGAGGCCTACGCGTCCATGGCCGAGAAGGAACTGGGCCTGCTGCGTGAGAAGGCCATCGAGCGCTACGGCCTCACCCGCTGCGCCGTCCACCACCGCATCGGCGTGGTGCCCCTCACCGAGGCCGCCGTGATCGTGGCCACCAGCAGCGCCCACCGCGCCGAGAGCTTCCAGGCCGCCGCCTGGATCATGGACGAGATCAAGCAGCGCGTCCCCATCTGGAAGCGGGAGCGCTACAAGGATGGGAGCGAGAGCTGGGTCGAGTGCACCCACCGCTTCCAGATGTGAGCGCAGGACCTGCCTCTGGCCGCCCGCGAACGGACGCGGCCCCGCCGCGTCCTCCTGCGCCCCGCTGCGCGGGATCGCAGAGCGGGACCCCCGGGTGGAGTGCACGCACCGGTTCCAGATGTAAAACCGGGCCTCGTCGGGATGACCCAGAAGCCTTCCGCCCCCCGATCCCTGGGTGAGGGCGTCGGGGGACGGAAGGCTTCCAAAACAGCGCTCAGGCCTGCGGCAATTCCTGCGAGGCGGCACGATCCCTGAGTGCCCGGGCCACCAGGTAGATCCCCAGCAGCACCAGCGCCGCCGGCCACCACCGCTCCAGCCAGACCAGGGAGAGCCCGAACCGGAGGTTGAGCAGGGTGAGCAGGCCGACCAGGATGAGGCCTACCCCCAGGGCCAGGCGGCCGCCCAGGGACACCGTGCCGAAGCCGTCCGGCAGCGTCGGCTTTTCCAGCTGCGCCAGACTCTCGTTCAGCAGGAGGGCCCGGCGGTGGGCATCCACCAGGTTGTAGAGGAAGAAGAACGCCATGGAGATGCCCACGAAGGGCTCCAGTCGCCCCAGCTGGTTGCTGCTCAGGAGGGCGATGAGGGACGCGAAGACCGCGGCGTGGATGAAGCCCAGCTGGGTGTAGCCCAGGTACACCTGGCCCAGGCCCGGCATGAGGGACAGCACGGTGGTCAAGACGGGGGACTTGGCCCGCGGATCCCGGTAGTAGTCGGGACGGGTCCCTGGCGGCAGCAGGTAGGGCGCCGGTTTCGGCATCGCTTCGGGAGTGGCTTCGAGGTCCGGGTGGGGGGTCATGCATGCTCCAGGTGGGGGATGGGGTTTGCAGATTCAGGCGCCTAGGAGGTAAAGACGCAACCCTGCCCTCAGGGGTTCGCCGAGGGGGGCATTTTGGCTTCCGGGCTGGGCGGGGGTGGCGGGGTTCTCCGGAAAACCTGAAGCCGGGTCCTGATCCAGGAGGACAGCCGCTGCCAGAGGCTTCCCCTCGGCCGCGGAGCCGGCCGGGGGCTGACGATGGGGCGGAGGCTCCGCTGCAGCGAGGCGGACGTGCGGCGTTCCGCCTGGGCCACCTGGCCCGCCACCCTCAGGGCGGAGTCGCCGAGGGGCTGCACCAGGGCCGGCACCCTGGGAGCGAGGGCGGGCAGGGGCAGGTAGGTCCCCATCAGGCCCGCGGCCGCGCCCAGGTAGGCCGTCTCCAGGGAGATGCGGGGACGGTGCATGAGGCGCCACCAGAGGCCGCGCAGGTCGGCGCTCCGCCGGATGGGCTGGTGCCGGGTGGCCCGCAGCACCGCCTGGGTGAACCAGGGACCGGGGTCCACCTCGGTCATGGCGGGCAGATCCGTCCGCAGACTGGTCAGCGCTTCCACCAGGGCCGAACAGGCCTCGCAGTGCCCGAGGTGGAGGCGGACCAGACTGGCCTGTCCGGCCTCCAGGGTGCCATCCACGAAATCACAGGCCAGGCTCTGCAGGCGATGGCAGGGATCCCCGGAGGTGCGGGCCAGGATGGCCCGGGTCAGCTCCGGGGAGGCCCCGGGGTCCAGGGGGGCAGCCTCGGGGTCGGGGGACAGGGGCTGCATGGAGGTCTCGTCCATGGTCAGGCCCCCATGCCCACGGCCACCAGCCTTTGGGCCAGTTCCACCCGGGCGCGGTGCGAGCGCGACTTCACCGTGCCCACGGGAACCCCGAGGATGGCGGCGATCTCCTCCAGTCCCAGGCCCTGGATCTCCTTGAGCAGGATGATTTCCCGGTTGAGGTCGGTGAGCTCCTGGAGGGCGCGGTGCACCATGGTCTTCCGGACCGCTTCGAGGTGGGCCTCCTCGGGACTCCGGTCCGTGGACCGCAGGTTGAACATCTCGTCGGCGGGCAGATCCCAGAGCGGCGGGCGGGCCTTCCGGCGCCTCAGGTGGTCGATGCAGGCGTTGCGGGTGATGCGGATGATCCAGGGCAGGCAGCCGTCCTCGCCCGGAACCCCGGCAAGGTGCTGGTAGATGCGGATGAAGACCTCCTGGGCCAGATCCCGCGCATCCTCGGCGTGGGCGGTGTAGTGGTACGCCAGCCCGAACACGCGGGACTGGAACCGTCGGACGAAGGCCTCCCAGGCCAGCTCGTCGCCGCGTCGAACCAGATCCAGCAGCTGGGGGAGTTCCATTCGGGTTTCATGCTCCGGGGCAGGGGGCCTCTGGATCATTAACGCAGGAGGATCGGAAAGGTTCGGTGGACCCATTCGCGGCTGGCTTTCCTGACAGGTCCTAGAATGAGGCATGGCCAAACCCATCGTCCCCCCGGCACTCCTCAAGGCCATCGCGGCAGTCGGCGCCACCACGAAGGAGCCCATCCCCGGGGCCAAGCACCCGGAAGCCAGCCCCATCGCGCGCCTCACGGAACGACAGAGCATCCGCCCCGCCCGCACTGCCATCGCCCACCAGCGAGGGGGAAACAAGGGGAAGTAGGGAGCGCGGCGCGATCTTTTGAGAAAAACCTGGCACCTTGTTTTTCGCTAAAATTTCGCCATACTTGGATCCCCCTTGGAGGTTCCGGTGCTGGCGATGTGGGTTCCCGAACTGCCGTTCCAGCTGGCCTGTGGCCGGGACGGGGCGTTGCGGGACCGGCCCCTGGCCTTCCTGAACCCCGAGAGCCCCCGCTCGCCCAGCCTCTGGTTCGTCAACCGCCTGGGCCGGGCCGAGGGGCTGGCCCCGGGCCTGCCCCTGGATCAGGCCCTGCGGGTGGCGCCGGGTCTGAAGGTGCTGGATCCGGCCCCCCAGGTCTGGTGGGAGGCCCAGGGCAGCCTGGGGGACTTCCTGCAGCACTGGACGCCCCAGGGCCAGCTGGGGCGCCTGGGCGAGGCCCTGGTGGAGCTCCAGGGCACCCAGCGCATCTTCGGTCCTCTGGCGGACACGGCCCAGCGCATGCGCCGGGAGCTGACCGAGCGGCACGGCTGGGCCAGCCACGGGGGCCTGTCCCTGAGCGCCACTGCCGCGCAGCTCGCCGCCCGCATCGAGCACCAGCTGGAGCTGGTGGCGGACGGCGCCGAGAGCGCCTTCCTGGCCCCCCAGCCCCTGCGTCGCCTGCCCGATCTGGCCCCCCGCACCCGGGAGCGCTTCCACCGCCTGGGCCTGCGGTCTTTCGGCGACCTGCAGCCCGTGCCCCTGCCGGTGCTGGCGGAGCTGACCCATCCCAAGGTGGCGCCGGACCTCCAGGCCCGGGTGCGGGGCGAGGACCGGCCCAAGCTGCCCCTGCTCACGGAGCGCCCCGGCCACGCCCGCCATGGCTGGCGCCTCCAGCCCCCCTGCCTGCCCGAGGAGGTGGCCCTGGCCGCCCGCTGCCTGGACTGGCTCTGGTCCGATGCCCGCCATCCCCGCCACCTGGTGCTGCGCTGGTGGGATGTGGATGGCGAACCCCACGCCTGGCACGCCGCGCCGGAGGATCTGACGGCCCCGCCCCTGATCCTGGCCCGACGCCTCCAGCAGGCTTTTCTCGCGGGCGCCCCCCGGCGCCTCCTGGTGCGCGAGGTGGAGCTGCGCCTGGCCTGGGGCCTGGGCCGCGAGCGCAGCCTCTTCCAGGACCCGCTCCAGCAGCGCTTCGAGCGCCTCGAACCCGCCCTCGCCCGCCTGCGCCATCGCTTCCCGGACCGGGCCGTGCTGCCGGGGTGGGTCGGAGGGGTCTTGAAACAAGCCAATAATAGCCTAATATTGATGGAGGCCCGATGACCCCCACCCCCCACCGGGAAGGGCCCTTCCGGTTCTTCTTCTACAGTCATGAACCCCGCGAGCCACCCCATGTCCACATCGAACGCGACGATGCCATTGCCAAGATCTGGCTGCATGATGGCGCCATCGCGGACGCCGGAGGCCTCACACCCCGGGATCTCCAGCGGGTGGTGGCCATCGTGATGACCCATCGAGACAGCTTCATCGAGGCCTGGCATGAGCACTTTGGCGAACCCTGAGCCTCCCCGCGCCACGCATCTCTGGTTCGAACGGGGCCGGCTGGTCGTCCAGCTCCAGGACGGTCGGGAGTTGGCCTGCCCGCTGGCCTTCTTCCCACGGCTGGCGGCGGCTCCCGCCGGGGATCTGGCGGACTGGCGATTCACGGGCCGTGGCACAGGCATCCACTGGCTTCGCCTGGACGAGGATCTTTCCATCGAGGGACTGCTGGAGGGCCGCCGCGCCCCCGAGGTGGATGCCCGGGCGAAGGCCCTGGCTCCGCGACTGCGGGCCGCCCGCCGCCAAGCCGGCCTCACCCAGGCGCAGCTGGCCGAGCGGATGGGCCGCTCCCAGGCCCTGGTGAGCCTCGCCGAGCGGGGCGCCCTGCGCATCGGAACCCCCTACCTCCATGCCGTCCTCGAAGCCTGCGGCCTGCCCATGGATTGGCAGCCCTGACGGGAACGAGCCGACAGACAACCCATCTGGAAAAGAGCATTGCAAAGGTGCGAAGGCGCCAAGGAAGACCTTATCTTTGCGTCTTTGCGTCTTTGCGTCTTTGCGTCTTTGCGTTGAGAGCTTTTTCTCTTCTTTCGTGTGATCGAGCCCCATGTTCGCCCTCGGCATCTCCGATTTCTCCATTGGTGAAGGCGTCTACCCGGCGAAGCAGCTCCTGTCGCTGGCGCGACGCTTCGGCTACCGCGACCTGGTCTGCTGGGACCAGGGCATGGCGGGCTATCCGAAGCTGCGCGACACGCTGGAGTGGATCCACAAGTCCCGCGAACTCGAAGGTCTGCCACCGGATCCCCAGTGGACGGGCTTCCGCCTGCACCTGGGCTGCCGCTTCACCTGGCGGGGCCATGGGTACGGGGCACTGCCCTTCAGCGATGCCGGCTACGCCGCGCTCAACCGCCTGCTCACGGCCCAGACCCATGATGCGGCGCCAGGTCCCGCCATCCCGGGCCTGGGCGCGCCGGAACCGCCCCGCGACTGCGTGCTGCTGGCCGACGACCTCGCGGGCCTGGATGCCCTGCTGCGTGAAGGCTTTGACGCGGCCCTGCTGGCCCATCCCTGCCGTGTGCAGGAGGCCCGGAAGGCCCTGGCCGCGGGCCTAGAGGTGGTGGCGCCCCAGGCGCTGCGCTTCCGCACCGCCGAGGGCCTGGAGATGCACCGGCTCAAGCGGGCCATCGACCAGCAGGCCACCTTCCTCCGTACCGAAGCCCTGTGGCAGCCCGCCGAGGCCGCCGTGCCTCGCGGCGAATGGGAGGCGCGCTTCCCGTTTGCCGAACCCGCCGTGGAAAGGGCCACGGCCGCGGTGCTGGAGCGGATCTCGGGCTGGCAGATCCACTGGGGGAAATGGGAGGTGTCGAAACCGCTGGACCAGGAGGCCGCGGACCTCGACGCCCTCCTGCGGGAGCGCGTGCGGAGGGGCGTGACGGAGAAGTACGCCGAGTCGTCCGAAGACCTGCGCGGCCGGGCCCTCGTACGCATGGAGCAGGAGCTGGACCTCATCACCGCCATGAATTTCGCCCGCTACTTCCTGCTGGTGCAGGACATCGTGCTGGCGCTGAAGCACAAGGGCCTGCCCACCCGCATCTGCGGGCGCGGCAGTGGCGCGGCCTCGCTGGTGGGCTACGCCCTGGACCTCAGCAACGTGGATCCCGTGGCCACCAACCTGATGTTCGAGCGCTTCCTCACGAAGGAGCGCAAGGATCCGCCGGACATGGACATCGACTTCGCCTGGGATGAGCGCGACCAGGTGATCCAGGCCGTGTTCGAGCGCTACGGCCGCGGCCGCGTGGCCGTGGTTTCCAACCACGCCTTCTTCAAGGCCAAGGGCGCCCTGCGGGCCGTGGCCCAGGCCCACGGGCGACCCGACAGTGAACTCAAGCAGCTGGCCCGCTATGTGCGCGGCTGGGAAGGCGGGCTGGAACGCGCGTCGGAGAATCCCGCCTGGGATACGATCCTGCGCCAGGCCCGCATGCTGAAAGGCCACTTCCACCAGTTCTCCGTGCACCCCGGCGGCACCATCGTCACGCCCGGGCCCCTGTGGGAGCACGCCGCGTTCCAGCCCGCGCCCGCGAAGGTGGGCGTCTCCACCACCACCTGGGACAAGGACGGCGTGGAGAACTACGGTCTGGTGAAGATCGACCTGCTGGGCAACCGCAGCCTCGCCGTCATCCGCGATGCCTACGAGGTGCTGGGGGACCGCGTGCCGAAGGATCCCGGCACCCATTCCCGGGGGGATGCCGATACCCAGGCCCTGCTGGGGCGGGGCGACAGCATCGGCGTGTTCTACGTCGAAAGCCCCGCCACGCGCCAGCTCCAGCAGCGGGTGGGAAAGGGCGACTTCGAGACCCTGGTGATCCACAGCAGCCTCATCCGCCCCGCCGCCTACCGCTGGGTGGACCGCTACGTGAAGCGCAGCCGCGGCGAGGAGGTCTGGGAGCCCAGCGATCCGGTCTTCAACGAGCTGCTCTCCGAGAGCTTCGGCGTGCTGGTCTACCAGGAGGATGTCATCAAGGTCTGCGTGGCGCTGGCGGGCTGGAGCCACCACGAGGCCGACCAGCTCCGCAAGCTGCTGGGCAAGCCCGACTGCGAGGCGAAGCTGCCCTTCTTCGAGGCGCGGTTCCGGCGGGGCTGCGCCGAACGTGGCGTGCGGCCTGCCACGGTGGACGAATCCTGGGACATGATCCGCACCTTCCAGGGCTACTCCTTCTGCAAGCCGCACTCCGCCAGCTACGCCCAGGTGAGCTTCGAAAGCGCCTGGATCAAGACCCACCACCCGGCGGTGTTCTTCGCATCCGTCATCACCAACCAGGGCGGCTACTACCCCGCCATCGCCTACCTGGGCGATGCGCGCCGCCATCGCCTGGTGGTGCGCGGGCCCGACGCGAATGCCAGCGCCTGGCCCTTCACGGCCGAGGGCGAGCAGGCCCTGCGCGTGGGTCTCATGCAGGTGCATGGCGCCCAGGAACCTGAGGTGCGCCGGCTGCTGGAGGAGCGCGACAAGAAAGGCCCCTTCGAGCACCTGGATGACCTGCTGGGCCGGGTGAAGCCCAGCGTCACCACGGCGGAGGCGCTTTGCGCCGCCGGGGCCTTCGACCTCTGGGCCCCGGATGGTGATCGCACGCGGCTCATGTGGGCCCGGCTGGGCGGCGTGCCCCCGGGCGTGCGCCCGCGCCCCACGGACCTCTTCGACCGCGCCGACCTGGAGATGGCGACCATGACCCTCACGCTGGAGCTGCACCCCGCGGCACTCGCCCGTGTGCGGAAGGGTGGGGGGTCCAGTCGGGCCGCCGAGGTGGTGAAGCCGAATCAGCGGTTGAGGTTTTGGGCTCTGGTCGTGGCGGACAAGGAAGTGGCCACCGAAAAGAACGAGCGCATGCAGTTCGTCACCTTCGAAGACGAGACCGGCCTCTGCGAAGCCGTCGCCTTCCCCGACGCCATCCGTAAAAGGCAGCGCCCCTTCCGCGTGGGTGAGATCGTCTGCGTCAGCGGCCGGTCCACCGAGCAGGATGGGTTGGCGGTGCTGGAGGTGGACTGAGCCTACCCTCCCGTCGCAACCCCCGCCGCCGCGCTGGCCTCCCGGTGGGTCAGGTAGAGGCGCAGGTCGAATTCCAGCTGGAAGTAGTCCGGCTCCATGTGGGTGCAGAGCTGGTAGAAGGCCTTGTTGTGCTCGCGTTCCTTCAGGTGGGCCAGCTCGTGCACCAGGATCATCTTCAGGAAGGCGGCCGGGGCGTCGCGGAACACCGAGGCCACGCGGATCTCGCGGCTGGCCTTGAGGCGGCTGCCCTGCACCCTGGATACCGCCGTGAGCGTGCCCAGGGCGTGGCTCAGCAGCTGGAGCTTGCTGTCGTACAGCACCTTGTTGAGCGGCGCCGTGTTCCGCATGAAGCGGTCCTTCAGCTCCACGGCGGCCAGGAACAGGGCCTTGTCGTTGCGCACCTTGTGCGCTTCCCCGTAGCGGCTGGCGAGGTAGGGCCCCAGCTGATCCTGGGCCAGCAGCTCGCGCACCCGGGCCTGCACGGCGGGGCTGTAGCCCTCCAGGTAGGGCAGGGGCGGGGCGGAGGTCATGGCGTCTTGAGCAGCCGGATGCCGTCGGCGTCGATGGAGATGCGCCGGGCCTTGTAGAGGGTGCCGAGGGCCTGCTTGAACACCTTCTTGCTGAGGCCGAACAGGGCGTGGATCTGCTCGGGGGCGCTCTTGTCCGTCACGGGCAGGAAGCCGCCGCGGCGGATCAACGTGTCGAGCAGGGCCTGGGCCACGGTGCCCACCTTGGCGTAGCCCGGCGCGCTGAGTGCAAGGCTCAACTTGCGGTCGGCGCGGGGCGCCTTAACCCAGCCCTCCTTCGTTTCGCCGCGGCTCACGTTGCAGAACAGGTCGCTGTCGTGGACCATGCCCCAGTAGCGGTGGTTGACGATGACGCGCACGCCCAGATCGGTGCGGTCCCCGATCACCAGACTGACCTTGTCGCCCTCCTTGAATTCATCGGCCTCGTCCACCAGGAAGTCCGCCAGGCGGGTGGAGGCGGCCAGGTGGCCCGCCTCGTCGGAGAAGAGGAACACCAGCACCTTGTTCCCGGGCTTCACCAGGCGCCGCGCCTCGTGCTTCACCTCTTTCCAGGGCATGAACAGAGGCCTGGGCAGGCCCCAGTCCAGGTAGGCCCCGGCGGGGTTCACGGACACCACCTTCAGGAAGGCCACCTCGCCCCCCAGGGCCAGGGGCGGGCGCAGATACGCCACCAGGCGGCCTTCGTCCTCCCGGTAGGCGAAGACCCGCAGAGCCTGGCCCAGTTCGAGGGCCGGGGGCACCTGCTCCAGGGGCAACAGGATCGGCCCCTCGGGACCGCCATCCAGGAACGCGCCCTCCGGCCCCAGGCGCAGGACCTTCAGATCGTTCAGGGTGCCGAGGGTGGCCATCAGGTCGTCCGGAGAAAAAAGGGTCAGATGGGCCAGATGGACACGAGCACCAGGGGCGTGGTGCCCGTGGCCGCCCGGACACCCAGTTTCGCACCGGGGGCCTCGGTGGCGGCGGGGGCATTCCCGAGCCGGAGGCAGTCCCTGGGTGCGAGCTCCACCCCGAGGGGGTCCACCCGGACGGGCCCCCAGGGCGTGAAGAGCAGGGTGGTGGGGGCCACGGTGATGACGGTGGCCTCCGTGTCCAGGTTGAGCCACTCGAGGGTGACCTTCACCTGGCTGGGATCGCTGATGACCCCGAAATCCACGCAGGGTCCCTGGATGAGCGTGGCGTGAACGCTCGCATCACCGGCAAAGGCCACCACCTGCCCCGGGAACTTCAGCCGCTGGCGGCCCTGGTCCTCGATGTCCAGGATGAGCCCCGACCCTTCCAGCAGGGTCAGCAGCCGCGCCCGGCCCGGGAAATGTGAAAAGGGCCCCGAGGCCTCCACCCGCGCCGAGCTCACCCGCCACAGGAACGGCTCCGCAAGGCTCGCCCCCGCCGGTTCGATGGCGATTTCAGTCGTGCTGCCACCTCCATCCTTCCAGGGCATGACGCGGTAGTCGGAGGGGCGGAGATGCAGCATGAAGACAGCTTCTCATGGGGCGGCGCGCTTCCCCTGAGATGATGGGAACGGAGTCCGTACATGCCGCTGTCCCTGTTCGACCACCTGCCACCCCACGGGGACACCTCGCCTGACGCCCTGCTGGGGGCGTTCCTGGCTTATGCGGAGTCCAAGGGGCTGGGCCTCTATCCCGCCCAGGAGGAGGCCATCCTGGAGCTGTTCGAGGGGAAGAACGTCATCCTCAACACGCCCACGGGGTCGGGGAAGTCGCTGGTGGCTTCGGCCCTGCACTTCGGGGCCCTGGCTGCAGGGCGGCGCTCGGTCTACACCTGCCCCATCAAGGCCCTGGTCAACGAGAAGTGGATGGCTCTCTGCCAGGAGTTCGGGCCCGAGAACGTGGGCCTCTCCACGGGGGATGCCACGGTGAACCGCGACGCGCCCATCCTCTGCTGCACGGCGGAGATCCTGGCCAACATGGCCCTCTGCGAAGGGGCCGAGGCCAACGTGCTGGATGTGGTCATGGACGAGTTCCACTACTATGCGGACCGCGAGCGGGGCTTCGCCTGGCAGGTGCCCCTGCTGGCCATGCCCCAGACGCGCTTCCTGCTCATGAGCGCGACGCTGGGCGACACCAGCTTCTTCGAGACCGAGCTGACCCGACTCAACGCCCGGCCCACGGTCACGGTGAAGGGCACGGACCGGCCCGTGCCGCTCAGCTTCACCTACGCAGAGCTTCCCCTCAGCAGCACCCTGGAGCACCTGCTGGAGGAGGGCAAGGCGCCCATCTACCTGGTGCACTTCACGCAGGCCGAGGCGGCCACCAGCGCCCAGGACTTCACCAGCCTTGCTGTCACGTCCCGCGAGGAGAAGACGGCCCTCGCCGCGGAGATCGGCGACTTCAAGTTCAACAGCCCCTACGGCCCCGACCTCAAGCGCTGGCTGCGCATGGGCATCGGCCTGCACCACGCGGGCCTGCTGCCCAAGTACCGCATCCTCATGGAGCGCCTGGCGCAGAAGGGCCTGCTCAAGGTCATCTGCGGCACGGACACGCTGGGCGTGGGCATCAACGTGCCCATCCGCACAGTGCTCTTCACCAAGCTCTGCAAGTACGGCGGCCAGAAGACGAGCATCCTCAGCGCCCGGGACTTCCACCAGATCTCGGGCCGCGCGGGCCGCAAGGGCTTCGACACCGTGGGCTACGTGGTGGCCCAGGCCCCGGAGCACGTCATCGAGAACTTCCGCCTGTCGCAGAAGCCCGGGAAGAAGTTCGTGAAGCGCCCCGCCCCCGAGCGGAACTACGCCCACTGGGACAAGTCCACCTTCGAGAAGCTGCAGGCCGCCGCGCCCGAGCGCCTGGTGAGCCGCTTCCAGGTGAACCACGGCATGCTGCTGAACGTGCTGAGTCGCAGGGGCGACGGCTGCCAGGCCATGCGCCACCTCATCCACGACTGCCACGAGACCGAGCATCAGAAGGCCGCCCACTTCCGCCGGGGCTGGCAGCTCTTCAAGACGCTGGTGGTGCGGGGCATCGTCGAGTTCCAGCCGCCCGATGAATTCGGTCGCAAGCTGCGCGTGAACGCCGACCTGCAGGCGGACTTCGGCATGGACGAAACGCTGAGCCTCTACCTGCTGGACACGCTGCCCCTGCTGGAGGTGGACTCTCCCACCTACGCGCTCGACCTCATCACGCTGGTGGAAAGCATCCTGGAGGACCCGGACTTCATCCTGCGCAGCCAGCTGCACAAGCTGAAGGGCCAGGCCGTGGCCGAGATGAAGCTGGCGGGCATCGAGTACGAGCAGCGCATGGCGGAGCTGGAGAAGCTGGAATACCCCAAGCCCCTGCGCGACTTCATCTACACCACCTTCAACGAGTTCGCCGACAAGCATCCCTGGGTGGGTCAGGAGAACATCCGCCCCAAGTCCATCGTGCGGGAGATGTTCGAAAGCTACCTGAGCTTCGCCGACTACGTGCGCACCTACGAGCTGCAGCGGGGGGAGGGCCTGCTGCTCCGCCACATCAACAGCGCCTTCAAGGTGCTGTCGAAGACCGTGCCCGACGCCTTCAAGACCGACGAGGTGCGCGAGATGGAGGCCTATCTCTCGGCCATGCTCAAACAGGTGGATTCCAGCCTGCTGGATGCCTGGGAGCGCATGCAGAACCCCGACTTCATCCGCGCCGAAACCGCCCTGGCCATCCCCGGCGCCGAGGAAGCCGCCAAGGACATCACCCGTGACCGCAAGGCCTTCATGGCGGCCATCCGCGCCCGTCTCTTCGCCCTCCTCCACGCCTGCGCCACCGAGGACTGGGAGGAGGCCGAGGCCGTGCTGGGAGAAGCTGCTGGCGAAGGCGTCACGCCCGAAGACGGCGAGGGCGAGCCCTGGACGGCGGAGCGTCTCAAGGCCACCTTCAGCGCCTACACCGCCACGCATCAGGGCCCGCGCCTCGATCCCGAAGGCCGCAACCAGCGCCACACCTACGTGCAGCCCAAGGCCGGCGACCCGCGCTTCCTCGTGGTGCAGCAGATGCTCGTGGACACCGGGGAACTCAACGACTGGGCCCTCGAACTGGAAGTGGATCTGGCGGCCAGCCGTGAGGCGGGGCAGGCGGTGCTGCAGCTGGTGAGGTGCGGGGAGTTCCGGTAGGGCCGGGGTTGGCCCGCAGGATCCGCCCCCGAAATCCCACCGGTCGCCCCACTTGCCGCCCCGCCGAGGCGCCATCGGGTCCAGGATGCTCCCCGGAGGTGTCCCATGACCCGCATCGCTGTGGCCCTGTTCGCAACCGCGCCCTTCCTCTTCGCCCAGGCGCCGCCCCTGGTCCTGCCGGTGGCCAGCCCCCGGGCCCAGGTGCAGCAGCGGGTGGGGCTGACGGACATCGAGGTGACCTACCACCGCCCGGCCGTGAAGGGCCGCAAGGTGTGGGGCGGGCTGGTGCCCTACGGCAAGGTCTGGCGGGCCGGGGCTGACGAGAACACTGTCATCGCCTTCGACACGCCCATCCGCGTGGGCGGCACCACGCTGCCCGCGGGGCGCTACGGCCTCCACATGCTGCCCACGGCCACCACCTGGACTGTGATGTTCAGCAGCCAGTCCCAGGGCTGGGGCAGCTACAGCTACGACGCGAAGGAGGACGTGGCCAAGGTGACGGTGACGCCCGTGCCCGCCGAAGCCACGGAGCGGCTGGCCTATACCTTCGACGATCCCTCCGACAAGGGCGTCACCCTTTCCCTGCGCTGGGAGCAGCTGCGGGTGCCCATCCCCATCGAGGTGGATACGAAGGCGGTGGTGGTGGCCAGCCTGCGGAACCAGGTGCGGGGCCTGGGGCAGTTCTTCCCCGAGACCTGGAGTGCCGCCGCGGGCTGGTGCGCTCGCAACGACACGAACCTGGACGAGGCCCTGGCCTGGGTGGACCGCTCCCTGGCCATGAAGGAGACCTACGCTGGTCTGCGCACCAAGGCCGCCCTGCTGGAGAAGAAGGGCGACGCCAAGGGCGCCGAGACGCTGCGGGCCAGGGCCCTGACCGTGGCCACCGAGGTCGAGGTCAACCAGGCGGGCTACGGGCTGCTGGGCCAGAACAAGATCGATGAGGCCATCGTCCTCTTCCAGCGCAACGTGAAGGAGCACCCGGATTCCTGGAACACCTACGACAGCCTGGCCGAGGCGTACGGTCTCAAGGGTGACAAGGCCCAGGCCGCAGCCAATTACAGGAAGGCCCTCGACAAGGTGAAGGCCGAGGACCAGCGCGCCCGCATTCAGGAGGAGCTGGCCAAGCTGAAGTAGGGTTCAGGCGCTTGGCACCAGGCGATCGAGGCGCAGGGCCACGACCTCGCCGGCCCGCAGGGAGGTGATGAGGTGCCCGGCGAAGAGACCTGGCGGATCACTGTCCTCCCTCACGGCGGCCAGGGCAGTGGCGCCGCTGGTACCCAGCAGGAAGGTGCGGTCCACCAGGCTGTGGACCGCGCACCGGGACTCGCCGCCCCGGAGGGCATGGCTCGCTTCGCAGCCGAGGACTTCGCAGAGGGGCCTGCCCAGGAGGGCCACCCAATCCGTGTGGAGGAGGTCGCAGGCGGGCTGGTTGGCCGCCCGGATGCGAACCTCCTGATCCACCACCACCGCCGGGTGGGACACTTCTTCAATCCAGGCCAGGACCTCGGTGCCCTGCTGGCGCTCGAAGGCCAGGAGGCAAGTGGGGCACAGCCCGTGGGTGGCTGCGGCCTCGACCCCACCCAGGGGGATGGGCGCAGGCAGCTGGCACCAGGCACACAAATGCGTCATGCGGAACCTTTCGGGCACGGGAAGGGAGCTCCACCCGAAGCGAAGGCGCCACCGGAAAACCCGGGGGCGCCTTCGCGCGGGGATGGGGCTGCGGGCTACTTCACCGGGAAGGCGTTGGCGAAGGCCTGGGTGAAGAAGACGACGTCCCAGTCGCCGCCGCCGGCCACGCGGGCGAAGGGGTTGGGCGTGTCGAAGTAGGCGCCCTCCTTGTACCAGCTCATGGCGGTAGCGCCGAGATCGACGGCATCCATGTCCCCGTCGGTGTCGCAGTCCAGATCCATCAGCAGCATCTGGGCCCTGGCGAACTGGCTGGGATCGACCTGGCTGGTGGCCTTCACGCTCAGGAGTTCAAAGTAGTAGGTCCAGTCCGGCGTGGTCCAGGTGCCATCAGCCTTGATGGTGCCGGCCGGGGCGTAGCCCTCCCACTTCGGGGTGGTGAAGGTCAGGGCCTTGTTGGCAGTGTTCACCACGTTGGCCACGATCTGCACGTTGGTGCGGGTGGGGAAGACCTGGACCTTCTTCAGGACGCCGGAGGGGGAGGCATTGGCATCGAGCCAGCTCCCTGCGCCGTTGACCACGGGGAAGGACACACCCACGCGGGGAGCCTGACCGGGGGCCAGGCCCACGTTCACGGCGGACCAGGCCTTGGTCACGGCCAGGGACTCGGGGCAGTCGGCGCCATTACCGTAGAGCTCCTTGGCGGAGAGGATCGAGGCATCCCGGGCCGCCATGAAGTCGGCATCGGGGACCAGGTGCTCGGTGAGCGTCTTGTACCAGATGCGGGCGGCCTTGTCGTTGCCGATGCCCGCGAGCCCCGGCGGGTAGTAGGGGCTGTAGGTGGTGCTGGCCGGTGTGCTGGAGGCGCCGCAGCTGAGGAAGTAGAAGAACCGGTTCAGGGGGCCGCTGCTGTAGTGGACGTCGATGAGTTCGATGCCGTCGAACCAGCAGTCGGCGCTGGCGCCATCCAGACTGGGGCGGTACATGTAGCGCAGGGGCTCGGCGGTGCTCGGTCCCGAGTTGCGGCCCACCTCCCACTTGGTCAGGTCGCCTGTTGGGAAGTCGGGAATGGTGGCGCCCGCCGCCCCGCCGTCCGCATAGGCCTGCACCATCTTGCCGAAGATGTCCGAGTTGCCTTCGTTCAGGCCGCCGGACTCGCCGTCGTAGATGAGGTTGGCCGAGTATTCCGTGACGCCGTGGCTCAGCTCATGGCCGGTGATGTCGAGCTCGGTGAGGGCCTTGAAGCCCACATAAGGGGCTCCTGGAGCACCGTAGCTGCCATCGCCGAAGACCATGCCGAAGTACCAGGGGGCCCAGTAGGCGTTGTCGGAGTAGGGCACGACGCCGGCGCTTCCGTAGCTCATGTTGTGGACGGCGCCGAAGGTCGAGGAGCCCAGGTCGTCGATGCCGTTCCGGCCGAAGACATTCTTGTAGAAGTCCCAGGTGGTGCTCAGGCCGTAGTGGGCATCCACCGCGGTGGTCTCCCCATCGGGGGAGAGGGTGCCCTGGAGCCAGGCCGACATGCCGTCCGGACTGTATTCGATGAGGGAGCCGGCCCACCAGTGCGACCAGTCCCACCAGTCCCAGGTGGCGTTGAAGTCGTAGGGGAAGGGCATGAGCTGGCCGCTGCCCCACTGGTTGGTGGCATGGCCGGTGTAGGGATTGATGTTGAAGTTGCCGGTGTTCAGGTCGATGGAGCCGTAGGCGAGGGTGAGGCCGGTCCAGTTGACGCCCTGCGCCATGGCGAAGGGATTGGGCAGGCTGCCGCGGTCCTTGGCGATGAGGGCGTAGGTGCCGTCCCCGGCCTGGGTGGTGGAGAGGGGCACCGTGCCGCGGTAGTAGCTGGCGCCGGTTCCCTGGGCCGGGGCATCTCCCTGGAGGGCGTTCCACTTGCGCAGGATGGCGCCGGTGCCGGCGTCGATGATGTAGCACATCTCCTGGTGGCCGTCCTGCTTATTGGTCAGGAGGGTGCGCACTTCGTAGGCCAGCACATAGGCATCGGCGGGCGCCTTGGTCCAGATGCTCATCTGCTTGTCCCAGACCTCCTGGTGCCGGATGGGGTCCATCCGGGTGGCCAGGCCGCCGGTGAACCGGGTGGGGAAGACCACCTGCTCCACCTTGGGGGACTGGGGCATGGCGCCCTTGGGGGCGAGGTTCTTCAGGGCGATGGCCTTCGCCTCGTCCGCGCTCAGGCGGGCGGTGGCGCTGGCGAGGGCCACCTGGGGCTTGAGGCCCTGGGTGAGCGTCCGCACCTGGCCGTCGGGCTCTACGTGGGCGATGGCCTCGCCGGCCCACACGCGATGGCCTTCATGGGTCTGGTGGAAGCGGACGATGGTGCGGCCCTGGGCGTTGGTGGAGGCATGGTGGGGCTGGAAGCCGGCCGAGGGGCCGAGGTTGAGCTGGCCGGCCAGCTGGGTGAGACTGGCCTGGGCCAGGGCGGTCCGGGTGGGCTGCTGGGCCTTGGCCGCCGCGAGCTGGGCGGGCGTGAGGGTCGGGCTGGCCGCGCCCAGGGGCGCGGCGCCGGCGGCCAGGGCGAGCACCAGGGCCGGCACCGGACGCATGAAGGATCGAAGCATGGGAACTCCTTGGGTCTCGGGAAGCGGTCAGTGGGCGGTCAGGGTGCCGACGGCGATGGAGATGTCCGTCATGCGCATCTTCTTGTCGAGGGTCCAGGCGTCGTCGGTGACGGCGCCGATGTCCTCGGGGATGACCTTGGCCTTGGGGATGCTGAGGCTGAGAGTGGTCCCCGTGCTCAGGGCCGCCGTGGCGTCGAACTGCAGGGCGATCTGGCAGAGGGTGGCGCCGGAATCCTGGGCGGGCTGGTCGCGATCCTTCTGGTAGATGCCGACGGACAGCAGGTTGCCCTTCTTGACGCCACCAGTGATGGCGAGGGGCTCGCTGGGGTCGGTGGAGCCCGCCGCCGTCAGCTGGTAGACGCCGGAATCCAGGATGGGAAGCCCGTTGCTGAAGGCCGCGAACTTCACGCCGGCCGGGGCCTGGAGGTTGAAGCCCACACCGCGGGTCTTGAGTCCGGCGGGGCCCACGAGGTTCAGCACGATCTTCGTCGTGGTGGAGGAGGCGTCCTTGACCAGGCGCCAGCCGGTGCCGGCCGGGTCGGTGTAGACCAGGCCGGAGGCGGCAGGAGCCGGGGCGGGGGCGGGAGCCGGGGCGGCCGTGTGGGAACCGCCGCCGCAGGCGAGGCCGAGGGCGAGCGCGAGGCCAGGGACGAGGGCAGCGGAGAACAGGGAAAGGGATCGGGTTCGCATGGGATTCCTCACTTGACCCACCAGGTGGCTCGCATGGCGTCGGCGAAGGCGGCGATGTCGCCATCGTCGATCAGGGTGGCTTCGAACATGGAATGGGACGGGTTCAGGACCTTGCCCAGGTACCAGGAGAAGGCGATGGGACCCAGGTCCAGGGCGTCCTGTTCGCCGTCCTGGTCAGTGTCCATGTGGATGAGGAAGGCCTTGCCTTCGGCGAACTGGTTGGGATCCGCCTTGCTGGTGGCCGTGATGTGGTACCAGCCCAGCTCGTAGGGCGTGGTCCAGCTGCCGTCGGCGTTGATCACACCGCCCTTGGCATGGCTGGACCCGTTGTAGAGGGAGGGGCCGCCCAGGCTCCAGGTGACCGCCGTGTTCGCGTTGTTCAGCACGGTGATCCGGGGGACGACCCGCTCCCCGACGGGCAGGAACTGGGACCGGTTCCACCCGGTGTCCACGAAGTGGGTGCGGGAGATGTAGTCGTTGTTCCGCCAGTCGGCGAAGAGCACCTGGGTGCGGGAGGTCTCGGCGTAGTTGAGGCCCACGTTGGCCGCGCCGAAGGCGTTCTCCACCGCGTGGGAAACGAGGCTGTTCATGCCCCAGCCGCCGGCCCATTCGCCGTAGAGCTGGAGCGCAGCCTCGATGGCCGCCTTGCGGGCATCCATGAAGGTGACGGAGCCCGTGCCGCCGCTGTAGAGCAGCTCCGTGACGGCCTTGAACCAGATGCGGGCAGTCTTCTCGTTGCCGATGCCCTTCATGCCCTGGGGCAGGTAGGGGCTGTAGTCAGGGTCGCCGGGGGTGGCGGAGGCGCCGTGGGCCAGAAAGTAGAGGGCCCGGTTCAGCACGCCGGCGGAGTAGTGGCCGTCCATGTAGTGGACGCCGTCGTACCAGCCGTCGACGCTGCGCTGGTCCAGGCTGGGCTTGTCCAGGTAGCGGATCGGGGTGCCGTGACCCACCCCGGCACCGATCTTCCAATCCGTGCCCGAGTCGGGGATGGTGCTTCCCCCGTCTCCGGTGACGTAGGCTTTGGCCATCTGGGAGAAGAAGTCGGAGGTGGCCTCGTTCAGGCCCGCCTCCTCGTACCCGGCCGAGTTCACGAACTTGACCGTGTGGGAGGTGACTCCGTGGGTCATTTCGTGGGCGATCACGTCGAACTCGGTGAAGGCCCCGAAACCCGTGGGGGTGCCGGTGCCCAGGTTGATGGACATGTTGGAGGGATCCCAGTAGGCGTTGTTCCGGTACCAGTCGCCGGTCATGCCCACCTTGGCGTAGACGGTGGTCCCCTTTCCGTCCATGCCGTTCAGGGAGAACACGTTGTTGTAGAAGTCCCAGGTCCGGGTCAGGGCATACATGGCATCCACGCCCATGCTCTGGCCGTTGGCGCCGCCCTCCTGGCCGTACGCGGTGAACGGCAGGCCGTCGCCCCAGTTGTTCGTCAGGTTCCCCTGGAAGAGGAAGGAGGACCAGGTGTTGTTGCCAGCGGCGTCGTTCTGCTGGTACCAGACCTGCAACCCGGTGGGACTCCAGCCTGAGCCGTCGTCCGCATACCATTGCAGCTCGGGGTTGGGCAGGGCGCCCCGGGTGGGGTCGAACAGGGCGTAGGTGCCGTCCAGCATCTGGCTGGTGGGGATGGAGACCGTGCCGTTGTACTGGCCCTTGCCGGTACCGGTACTGGGTGCCACGGCCTGCCGTTCGAGCTGGTCGTTGATGCGGAGGATCTTCCCGGTGCGTGCATCGATGAAGTAGGTCAGCTGCTTGGGGCCGTCCTCAGGGTTGTCAAGGCGGGTCTGCACCTCGTAGGCCCAGACGTAGGGGGAGGCGAGCCTGGCGTGGACCGAGTGCTTGCGGTCCAGCAGCGTCTTCCCGGTCTCGGAATCCACGGTGGTCGCGAGGCCCCCGAGGAACTTCGCGGGGAAGAGCACGCGCTCGACCCGGGGGACCCCCTTCATGGGGCCCTTGGCGTCCAGGTGCCGGAGAGCGATGGCGGTGGCGGTGCGCTCGGAGAGCGTGGGCTCGCCGGCCACCTGGATGCCCGAAAGGACCTTCCCAGTGTGGACCTGGACGGCACCGCCCAGGGGCACCTTGGCGATGGCCTGGCTGCCCAGCACGCGATGGCCCTCGAAGGTGTGGTCAAGGCGGACGACGGTCTCGCCCTCGGCGTTGGTGAACGTGTGGACCGGGGTGAAGGCTTCCCGTTCGCCGAGGCCGAGGCTGGTCCGCTGGGCCATGAGGTGGTCCTGGGCCAGCGCCGCGCGCCTGGGCTGCTGCGCCAGGTGGTAGGTCCGCGCGGAGGGGGACATGGGCTGGGCGCCAGCCAGGGACGCGCCCACGGCCAGGGTGAAGACCAGCGCCGTCAGCGGGCGTCGGAACGAGCCGGGCATGGAGACTCCTTTGAGGGATGGAAGGGTTGGACGCTCAGTTGCCACGCAGCACCCCCACGGCGATGGTCATGTCCTGCATCACGGATTTCTGGACCATCTCCAGGGTCGGGTCACCGTTGAAGGCGCCGATGTCCCCGGGGATGTGCTTGGCCTTGGTGATGGCGAGGGCGATGACGTCGCCCACCTTCAGGGCCGCCGAGGCGTCGTACTCCAGGGCGATCTGGCAGAGCGGGTGTCCGGAATCCTTGGCCGTGGCCCGGCGGTCCTTCTGGAAGATGCCCACCGTGAGCACGTTGCCGGCCTTGACGCCGCCGGCCAGGAGCCGCGGCTCCAGGGGATCCGACCCCACGGCCACGGACCCGTCATAGGGGTAGGGATCCGTGTTCCAGAGGTTGTAGACGCCCAGGTCCTTGATGGGGAAGGTGGTCTCGGTGAAGTCGCCGAACTTGATGGCAGCCGGGGCCTTCAGGTTGAAGCCGGCCCCGCGGGTCAGCAGGCCGGAGGGACCCACCAGGTTCAGCAGCAGGCGGGTGGGTGTGGAGGCGGGATCCTTGACCAGGCGCCAGCCGGTGCCGGCGGGATCGGTGTAGGCCAGTCCCGTGGCCGCAGCCGGCGGGGTGGGCGCAGGGGTCGTGTGGCTCGCCCCGCCACAAGCCAAGGCGAGGCTGAGCAGCAACCCCGGGATCAGAAAGCCGAGCTTTCGCATGATGGTCCTCTTGGAAGGGGCCCCGGCGGATTCAGACGATCCAGGGGCGAAGGGTGAAGTTGGGGAAGGACGGGGGGGGGATCTAGCTCACGGCCCGGCGATTCCGACCCAGGAAGCCCTGGGGGGAGAAAGCCGAGTCCGCCGCGATGAAGCGGAAGCCTGCGGGGGCGGTGAGGACGCTGGTGGCCCCCAGGAGGATGCGGAAGGCCTCGGAGTCCAGGTGGGCTTCCAGGTGGGCCAGGTCCTTCCAGACCACAAAGATGAAGAATTCCGGGCCGCCCGAGGCCTCCTGGCCGATGGTGCACTCCAGGCAGCCGGATTGCTGCTGGATGTCGTGCTTCAGGCTCTGGAGCGTCTGCAGGAATTCCTCCTGCTTCTCGGGGCGGGCGGTCAGAAGGGCGCTCATGACCTTCACGCTGGACTTGGGGCTGGGTCTCATGGGCCGGGTTTTCCTCTCGGTGGGTCCTTTCTCAGCGCAAGGCTGGTGCCAGGGGGACCCCGGGCGATGACCGGATTCCAATTCTTCTTTTGATTGGTGTTCGAAGCATGGAATGAGCGGCATCGGCCCGGCTCAAGGCTCGAAAGGCCCACGGAATTCCGTGGGCCACGGCATATCGTGGTGAAACCGGCCCACGAAACGGCCCCCACGATGCTCGGTCCGGAGCGTTCCGGGGATCGGGGCGTTCAGTCCTCTCGGCGCTCGATCCCGAGCTTCTGCATCCGGGACCTCAGGGTGCTGGGAGCCAGTCCCAGGATGTCCGCCGCGCCCTTGGCACCCTCCACCTTCCAGCTGGTGGCGTCCAGGACCTTGATGATGTGATCCCGCTCCACCTCGACCAAGCCGGGGAGGAGGCCGGACCCCACCGGGCCGGAGGGGGCGGGCCCCAGGCGGTCCGGCAGGCGCAGCATGGGCCCCTCGGAGACCAGCACTGCCTGCTCGATGAGGTTCTGGAGCTCGCGGACGTTGCCGGGCCAGCCGTAGGCCTGGAGGGCCTGGACCACGGAGCGGGGCAGGTCCAGGGGGCTGCGGCCCAGCTTCTGGCAGAACCGGTCCAGGAAGAACTGGGCCAGCATGGGGATGTCCTCCTTGCGCTGGCGGAGGGGGGGCACCGAGATGGGGAAGACATTGAGGCGGTACCAGAGGTCTTCGCGGAAGCGGCCCTTGGCCACCTCCTTGGCCAGGTCCCGGTTGGTGGCCGCCACCACCCGCACGTCGGCCTGCAGGGTGCGCGTGCCACCCACCCGCTGGTACTGGCCGTCCTGGAGCACCCGGAGCAGCTTGGCCTGCACATCCGGGGAGAGCTCGCCCACTTCATCCAGGAAGAGGGTGGCCCCGTCCGCCAGCTCGAAGCGGCCCTTCCGCAGGGCCTGGGCCCCGGTGAAGGCCCCCCGCTCGTGACCGAACAGCTCACTTTCGGCCAGGCCCGGGGGCAGGGCGGCGCAGTTGACCTTGACCAGGGCGCGGTCCTTGCGCGGACCGAGGTTGTGGATGGCCTCGGCCACCAGTTCCTTGCCCGTGCCCGTCTCGCCCTGGATGAGCACGGTGGTTTCCGAAGGCGCCACCTGCCGGATGCGAAAGAGCAGGTACTTCATGGGGTCGCTCTGGCCCACCAGCTCACTGGAGCCCTCCACGGCCTGGATCTTCTCCCGGTAGTAGGTGTTCTCCGCCTCGAGCTGGTCCTTGAGGACCCCGATCTCCTGGTAGGCCTGCTTCAGCTCCAGCTCGCCCTGCTTGCGGCCCGTGATGTCGCGGATGCTGCCCCGGGTGCCGGCGGAGTGCCCGCCTTCCAGGCGCACGGGGTTGTTGGTCTGCTCCACCCAGCGGATCTCGCCGGCCTGGTTCCGGATCCGGTATTCGAGGGAGGCGGGTTCCTTGGCGGCCAGGGCCTCGGCCTGGTGCGCGTTCCAGACCGGGCGGTCCTCCTCCAGCACCAGCTCGGCGAGAAGGGATGGATCAGCCCGGAAGGCTTCCGGCGCGAAGCCGCTCACCCGGGCGCAGGCCGGAGACAGATAGTCGAAGCCGCCGTCGGGTCGCTGCCAGAACTCCCAGTCGTGGGTGAAGTCCGCCACGGTGCGGTAGCGCGTTTCCGCATCGGCCAGCTCCCGCTCGATGCGCTTCCTCCGCCGCAGCTGGATGACCAGCAGGGTCACCAGCAGGGTCTCGACGAGGATGATGCCCAGGCCCAGGCTGATCTCCTTCCAGTAGGCATCCCACAGGCTCGGCTTTCGGAACCGGAAGATGCTCCCCTGCGGCAGGTGGCGTTCCCTGACGTGCCAGCGCTCCACCTGCCGCCAGTCGAACATCGGGACCATGCCCGCGTCGGCCAGGACGGGGATGCTGGCGGCGGATTCCCCGCCCAGGACTCGCAGGCCGAGCTCCGAGGAGATCTTCCCGGAGAGCTCCATGCTCAGGAGGATGCCGCCGAGGATTCCGTCCCCGAGGTCCTCCGAGATCAGGCCGAACACCGGGCGCCGGCTGGCCGCGCTGATACGCCGGAGGGGATCGTTGGTGGAGAAATCCCTGCCCGCCGTATCCCGCAGCAGGCTGGCGAACAGCACGAGCTCATCGGGAGGGAGCTGGCTGACCTTGGCCTCGATCTGCTCCAGGGAGAGGTCGTTGGTGTAGAGGAACTCAAGGCGGCCCGCGAAGCGCGGGAACACGATCTGCTGGCCCAGCTCGGCCTGGTCCCGCTCGTATTCGCTGGCGCCCAGGATGACGTGGACCCGGCGCGTCTGAGGGTACAGGGAGAGCATCAGGTCCACGGTCTTCGGCGCGTTGTTCGCGGTCAGGACGCCCGTGAGGTTCGGGCGCTCGGCCCGGGCGGATTCCACGCGCCGCCTGCCCACGTAGCAGGTGACGATCGGCACCTCCGGGAGAAACTTGCGGGTCATCACGAAGTCCAGGGCCGTGGAGCCGACCACGATCAGGAGGTCCACCTTCCGGCGGCCGTATTTCTCGTGGTACAGGGTCAGCAGGCTGTTCTCGTAGGCCGGCCCGGAGAAGCGGTCGAGTCCCGTGTACTCGCTGTAGACGTCCACGGGCACGGGCGAGCCCTTCACCAGGCCCTCCGTGATGGCCACGCTCAGCTCATGGGCGCCCGGCAGGTCCTGGGGGATGGCGTACAGGGCCACCACGGTCTTCCGGGGCCCCTTGACCGCATCCTTCCGCTCCGGCGCAGCGCCGGCCGGAAGCAGGATCAGCGCGACCAGGGCAAGCCGGCGCGCCCAGCCGGCGAGGCGTGAGGGACAGCATGAGGAGGGCATGGCTCGATGGTAGCCGAGGCTTTCCCGGGGAATGGAAGGGCCGGGAGCGGCAGGCCCTGTTTCTGGGGCGGCTTGCTAGGATGCCTGCATGCCCTCCATGGACTCGAGGCCGCGCCCAAGGCTGACGACTGCGTTGGCGGCAGCGGTGTTCCTGATCTCCGGGTGCGCGCGTCCCCCGCGGCCCCTGCCGGAGCGCCCGGTGGCGAGACCGCCGGTCCAGAAGGCCCTGCCGCGCCTCGGCTTCACCCTGCAGGCGGGGGCCTTCGCCAAGGTGGAGAACGCGGCGCGCTTCTCGGAATCGCTCCAGGCCCAGGGGCTGGAGGCGGCCTACTACGCCTCGGGCGATGGCCTCTACCGGGTGCGCTTCGGTGACTTTGCCACCCGAGAGAAGGCCCGGTCCCGGGGCGAGGCCCTGAAGGCCGCCGGCGTCATCGAGGCCTTCTGGGTGGTGGCTCCGGACGGTTCGGCGCCGGGGGCCGGCGGTCCGGTCCGCCTCCGCCCGCCGGATGAGCGGGGCCTCCGGGCCAGCCTGGTGGAATCCGCCCGGGGCTACCTGGGCGTGCCCTATCTCTTTGGTGGCACCACCGAGCGGGGCTTCGACTGCAGCGGCCTCACCGGCGCCGTCTATCGCCTGAATGGCCTGCGCCTGCCGCGCTCCTCCCAGGCCCAGTTCGACGCGGGCAGCCCCGTGGACCTTGACTCGGCCCGGCCGGGGGATCTCCTTTTCTTCGCCACGGCGGGTGGTAGCCAGGTGAGCCACGTGGGGATGTACCTGGGGCAGGGGGCCTTCATCCACGCGGCCCGCTCGGGGCAGGGCATCCGCCAGGACGACCTGTCGGACCGGTACTACCGCAAGACCTTCCTGGGGGCCCGGAGCTACTTCTAGGCCCAAACCAGATGGCGCCGTTGACGCGTAGTGAAACGAGACTCATATTCAGTTTCTTGTTCCGCGCCCACAGCAGGAATCAGGCACCGGGAGGTGTTCCATGGCCACCTATTCCTATGTGGAATGCCTTGAGCGGTCCTACAAGGTCAACTGGAAAATCAAGGATGTGCTGGGGAACCTGGATTTCGACCTGGGCCGCCCTTGGCTTCCCGCGGGGCTTTCCGGGGCCGGGGACATTTTCTGCCTGGATGCGGAGGAGAAACGGAAGCTGACCCACGTGGAAATGGGGGCCTACGCCCACCTGTTCGGCTTTGTGGAAGCCTTCATCGCACCCCAGATGCTGAACCTGGCACGGAGTTCGAGCCGCGAGAATGTGGGGGCCTTCGAGGCGCTCACCAACTTCGCCTCGGAGGAGGTCAAACACATGCACCTCTTCCGGGAGATCCGGCGGAGGGTGGACGAGAAGCTGGGCTTTCCGCTTGAGCTGCTGGAAGGGCAGAACGAAGTCGCCGCCAATGTCCTCAGCAAGCACAAGGGCGCCGTGCTGCTCCTGACGAGCGCCATCGAATGGCTCACCCAGCGTCACTACATCAGTGCCATGCGGGATTCCGACGAGCTGGACCCCCTGACCAAGGAGGTCTTCCGCAGCCACTGGATGGAGGAGGCCCAGCATGCCCAGCTGGATCACCTGGAGGCCGTGGGGCTCTTCAAGTCGATGGAGGATGCGGAGCGTGACACGGTCATTGAGGATCTGATCTGGCTCCTGGCCGCGGTTGACGGGTTGCTCCAGCAACAGGTGGGTCATGACGTGGTCAACGTGGCGAGGTACCTCGGCCGGGTCTTCACTCCGGCCGAACGGCAGGAGGTACGCCAGGGTCTGCTGAGGGCGAAGCGCCACTGCTTCATCGAAAGCGGGGTCACGCATCCCAACTTCCTGGAACTCTTCCTTTCGGTGACCACCCCCGATCAGCAGGCCCGGGTGCAAGGGGCCCTGGGGCTCGTCCTGCGGAAGCATGTGGGTCATTGAATCGAGGGCTCTTGGCCCATTGAGGAACTTTTTGCGATGAAACCGTGATTTTTAAAAATATATTTTAAGAAAGACCCTACACTGTGAGTTGCCCGTCTGTTGTACGGGCAGAAAAAAGCGCTGCTGCCTCGCCTGGAAGGGACATCGCATTCATATCCAGGACGAAGAAAGCAGGAAAAATCATGGCTCAAGGCACCGTCAAGTGGTTCAACGCCGAAAAGGGTTTCGGCTTCATCACCCCCGATGAGGGTGGTGCGGACCTGTTCGTGCATCACTCCGCGATCGAGACCACGGGTTTCCGTACCCTGGACGAGAATCAGCGCGTCAGCTTCAACGTGGGACAGGGCCAGAAGGGCCCCCAGGCGACCAACGTCACCAAGATCTAGTCCCTACCGTTCAACTAAAAACGGCCTCCTTCGGGAGGCCGTTTTTTTTGGCATCCCTTTGGCGGTAGTCCCCTTGTCCCGGCCGCTGGCTGGGCGAGAGGTGCCCAATGGACCCTGGATACTATGTCGCCGCTGGCAGCCTGAAGGCCCGTGCCTTCCAGCTGGAAGTGGTGGCCAACAACCTGGCGAACGCGGCCACGGTGGGCTACAAGCCCGACCAGGCCTTCTTCGCCGTGTTCAACAAGGCGGCCGGTAGCGGACGGAAGCTGCCCCTGAGCGGCTACCTCAATGATGGTGTGGTCTTCGCCGAGACCGGCGTGATCACCGAGCAGGGCAACCTGCGGGCCACGGGGCGACCCCTGGACCTGGCCATCGAAGGCAATGCCTTCCTGACCGTCCAGACCCCCGCCGGCATCCGGGTCACCCGGGATGGCCGCGTGCAGATGGGTCAGGACGGACAGCTGCAGGCAGCCGATGGCAGTCCCTTACTCGGCAAAAATGGCCAACCCATCAGGGTGGACCCCAAGAACGGCATCATCTCGGTGACGGTGGACGGGACGGTCTCCCAGAAGGAACAGGTGCTGGGCCAGCTGGACCTGAAGGCCTACGAGAAGCCCGGGGCCCTGAAGCGGGCCGGGGCCCTGCGGTTCGATCCCACGGGCGCCACCGAGGCGCCGGTGAAGGGGACCGTGACCCAGGGCCACCTCGAGCAGAGCGCCGTGGACTCGGCCTCCACCATGGTCGAGATGATCCGTCTGAACCGGCTCTACGAGATGAGCCTGAAGGTGGCTTCGACCCTCACGAATGATCTGGATTCCCGTTCCATCAACGACGTGGCCATCAGCCGCTAGCCCTCAATCCTCAGTCTTCAGTGCATTTGATCCGGAGGTTCCCATGATGCGTGCAATGTGGTCGGCAGCGGCGGGCATGAATGTCCAGCAGTTCAACATGGACACCATCTCCAACAACCTGGCGAACGTGAACACCACGGGCTTCAAGAAGGCCCGGGCCGAGTTCCAGGATCTGCTCTACCAGACGGTGAACCTGGCCGGCTCCAGCTCCAGCACCAGCACCACCATCCCCGCGGGCATCCAGCTGGGCCATGGCGCCAAGCTGCAGAGCCTCATGCGGCAGTACAGCACCGGCAACATGCGGCAGACCACCAACCGCTTCGACATGGCCATCGAGGGCGACGGCTTCTTCCGCGTGACGACGCCGGACGGCACCCTCGCCTACACCCGTGACGGCAGCTTCACCACGGATCAGAACGGCGCCCTGGTGAACTCGGCGGGCTACCTGCTGGATCCCCAGATCACCATCCCCCAGGACACCCTGAGCGTGACCATCGCGCCGGACGGCACCGTCAGCGTCACCCAGACCGGCCAGACCCAGCCGCAGCAGGTGGGCCAGATCACCATCTCGCACTTCGTGAACCCCACGGGCCTGAACCAGCTGGGCCGCAACCTGATGCAGCCCACCCTGGCCAGCGGTGAGGCCATCGACGGCACGCCCGGCACGGATGGCCTGGGCACCATCAACCAGGGCTTCCTGGAAGTCTCCAACGTGGACGTGGCCGAGGAGATGGTGAACATGATCATCGGCCAGCGGGCCTACGAGGCGAACTCGAAGACCATCCAGACCGTGGACAACATGCTCAGCCTCGTGAACAACCTCAAGCGGTAGCCCGATGCGCGCCGCCTGGCTGTTCCTCCTCCCGCTGGCCCTCTCCGCCCAGGCCCCCCTGCCGCCCGCCGAGCGGCTGGCCGACGCGGCCCTGGCCTTCGCCAAGGTCGAGGCCGCCAAGCTGGGTGGCGAGCACAGCTTCAAGGTGGCCCAGCCGCCCCGCGTGCCGACGACCCGGCCCGGCAACCTCAGCTTCGAAGCCTCCCACCTGAGCAAGCGGGAGCCCGTGGGCCACTTCTTCGTGGTGGTGGCGATCAAGGTGGATGGCGACCGGGTGGGCATGACCCGGGTGGACCTGGATGGCAGCTGGGTGGGGTCGGTCCTGCGCGCCAAGGGCGACCTGGCCCGGCAGACCGAGCTGACCGCAGAGCAGGTTGAGCCCAGCCCCTTCGAGGGCGTGCCGCCCGAAGGCGCCCTCACGGAGATCCCCGAGGGCCAGCGCCTCATGCGCTCGGTGCCGTCGGGCAGGATCCTGACCCGGGGTGACCTCGAGGCCATTCCCCTGGTCCAGTCCGGGGACAAGGTCCGTCTGACCGCGACCCACGAGACCCTGACCATCTGCCTGGACACCACGGCCCGCAGCCGGGCCGGCCGGGGCGACCGCGTGCGCCTCGAGGCCCCGGGTGCCCGCCGCCAGGTGACGGCCGTGGTCACCGGGCCCGGCGAGGCGCGGCTGCAATAGCGACGCTTCTCACAGGATCTTCCCTTGGCCGGACAGGGATTCGGCCGTATTCTGGTCCCTTGCGCAAGGAGGAGCCCATGGCTCACGAGGGTCACGAACACGGACCGGACTGCAACCACGATCACGACGATTCCTTCGAAATCGAAGTCGTTGAGCTCGAAGACGAGAACGGCGAGAAAGAGGAATTCGCGATCCTGGAGGAGCTCGAGTTCGAGGGCCGCAACTTCGCCATTCTCGCGCCCCTGGCCGAGCTGCAGGCCCAGGAAGAGGGCACCGCAGATCCCGAGGAGGGCCTGAGCCTGGAGATCTTCGAGGTCAAGGACGACATGTTCACGCCCCTCGACGACGAGGAGCTGGCCGAGCGCCTCATGAAGCACCTCGACGAGCAGGAAGCCAAGCTCAAGGCCGAGGAAGAGAAGGACTGAGCCCTTTTCCCCGTGCTGAAGAAGGCCCCCGGACGGGGGCCTTCATTTTGTCGGTGCCGGCTTCAGAGCCTGCCCTGGAAGAGGGAGAAGACGGCGCCTTGGGGGTCCACCAGGACGGCGAAGCGCCCCACGTCGGGGATGTCCCGCGGGGGCACCCGGATGGTGGCGCCCAGGGCCTGGGCCCGCGCGGTCCGCTCATCGACGTCCTTGACCATGAAGTAGACCATCCAGTGCGAGGGGATCTCCTTCCAGCCAGGGCCCCAGTGCTCGTTGATCTCCATCATGCCGCCGAAGTGGGAGCCCTCGAGCACCCACTCGTAGTAGGGCATGGCGGGATCGGAGGGGGGCTGGGCGGTCCAGCCGAAGAGGCGCGTGTAGAAGGACTGGGCCGCCTTCGCGTCCTTGGTGGCCAGCTCGGTCCAGCAGAGGGCGCCGGGTTCCCCGTAAACGGAGGCGCCCTTGTGATTCTTCGGCTGCCAGAGCGCGAAGACCGCCCCCGCGGGATCCTGGAGCATGGCCATCCGGCCCTCCTCCATCACGTCGAAGGGGCCCACGAGGACCTGGGCGCCGAGCTCCTTCGCCCTGGCGGCGCTGGCGTCGACGCTGGTGACGGAGACGTAGGACAGCCAGTTGGGGGGGACGCCATGCTTGCGCTGCTCCTCGCCCTGGGCGCACAGGCCCGCAGCCTGGCGCTCGCCTGAGGTGAAGATGGCGTAGGTGCCCATGGAGGTGGGGACTTCCTGGACGCGCCAGTCGAGCAGGTCCCCGTAGAAGGCCTGGGCGGCCTTGAGATCGGTGGTCGACAGTTCGGGCCAGCAGAACGTTCCAATCGCGGGAAGGGTGGCTTGGGCCATGGTGACCTCCGGAAGTGGACCGGCAGATTAAAAGATCGAATCATGAGTATCAATCAATATTATTTACAATTTGAGGACCCTGGGCCGCCGGCCTTCCGCCCTTCTCCAGCAGCCATGGCACCAGGTCCTGGGCCAGCCACTTCAGGCTCTTGTAGGGGATCCCGTCGGAGGCCGCCTGGAAGCTGACCAGTGTCTGCTCGACCAGGGCCAGGGTCTCCCCGGTGGCTGCGTCCAGCACGCGGAGCTGGAGGACGCCCTCGGATCTCGTGGCCAGGCCCAGGGTCATCGCCCCGGCCATGGCGGTGCCGAACTTTCTCGGGTCGGTCTGGTAGAGGCGGACCACCCGGCCCTCCAGGCGGAGACCGCCGACCTGCCGGCTGATCCCGAACCCACGGTCCCCGTGCCAGGCCAGGGCGCCGAAGAGCCAGGCCGGGGCCCGCAGACCGATGAAGGAGGCGAGCATCCGGTCGTGTCCGTCGGCCCCGGCACCGAGGTCCGCCGCGTCCCAGTCGGCCACGTGCAGGGTGCGTCCGGCCAGACTGAGTCTGGGGCTCACCCAGGCCTTGTCCACGGCTCCTGCGACGGATTGGAGCCGGTCCAGGCCCTCCCAGGCCACGCCTGGCTGCACCGGAGGAACGGGTACCGGCGCGGTGGGGGGCGCCGCCATCAGGGCCTGCAGGTGGTTGCCAAGGCGCTCGGCCACGGCACCGGCGGGGTTCGTGCTGAGGGGAGGCAGAAACTCATAGCGGGCCACCACCCGGCCCGTGGCCGCCTCGGTCACCCAGGCCCGGTATCGGGGTTTCAGGAACCGTGGGGCCGTGAAGACCTGGCCGTCGAGCAGGTGGGTGGGATCTCCGCCATCCAGCCGGGCCAGGCCCCCGCGGGTCAGCCGGTCCAGGATGGCTTGCCCCGTCTGGGTGGCCAGGCTGGCCCCGAGGCCGCCCGTCCAGACCTTCCACAGGCCCCCGGTGTCCGTGTCCGCCGTCCAGCCGCGGACCACCAGGCCTCCCGGGGGCAGCTGCAAGCCGGGTGTGGTCCAGATCCGGCTCCGGTCCTCCAGGACCTGGCTGTCCGGAGGCATGTCCCAGGCCTGGGGCGGCGGCAGCCCGGCCATCTCCCGGAGCGGCCGCTCCAGGGCCGTGAACCAGGTGGCGGCGCTGCCGCCGACCGAGCGGTGGTGCGAGGCCAGCAGGGTCTGGCCCGTGCGCACATCCACCACCTTGAAGTCCCAGGTCTGGGTGGGCAGGCCTGCCATGGGTCCCAGCGTGGCCGAGCTGCCCTGCCGAATGTGCCGCGCCTCCACCAGGCGCCCCACGGCGTGGTACGGGGTCTCCTGCGGGGTGGCGGCCAGCCGCAGGTCCCCCATGGCTTTCAGGCGGGTCCGGATGAGTCCCTGGATCGCCTCGGCAACTTCACCGCCCCGGGCGTAGTCCAGGACGTCCCCGGTGGACAGGAACCGCGGTTCCTCCCAGGGGACGAGGTACAGCATGGGCGCCTCCCAGCGGACCCCGGTCCGAGCCCAGAGGAAGTCCGCCCGCCAGTCGTGCGTCCAGGGCGGGCCCTGGCCGAACCAGGCCGGATCCAACAACCCGTGGTCCAGGCGGTCCCCGGTTCCGGGCCCCGGCTGCGTCGCTGGGGAAAACACCTGCGCGGGGCAGGGGAGCACCGACATCCACACGCAGCCGAGGACCAGGAGCCATCTGCGCATCCGGCATCTCCCATGAGGGGTGGCCAATGACTCCATGATAGGCCCCCCGGGCTTTGCGCAGGGTGGCGGACCGGAGCCCGGCCCATGGCGTACCCTGGGAGGATGCAGCCTGATCCCGTCCGCATCCATGGTCGAATCCTGTTCCTCACGGAGGATCCGGAGGCGCTGCGCCGCCAGCTGCGCGGCGACGACCTGGAGCCCGCCGAGGCCGGCCACCTGCGGGACCAGATCAGCACGGACGAGATCACGCCGGCCTTCATCTGCTACCACTTCGACGGGAAGCTGGGCGACTTCCCCTACCTGGGCCTGAAGTGCGGCGAGGCCTTCCCGGTGAAGGAGGGCGCCGTCCGCGCCGGGGGCTTCGCGGTGAGCGTGGCCGGGAAGCGCCGGGGCAAGGGCAGCAGCCGCGAGGCCAGCCCCTACGCGGAGCAGTGCGCGGGCATCCGCCTGGTGCTTGCCGAGAGCTTCGAGCGCATCTACCGCCAGAACGCCCAGAACCTCGGCCTGCTCACCAGCACGGACTTCGGCCTGATCCCGCGGCTCCGCCGGGGCGAGGCCATTCCTCTGGCCGAGTTCACCGCTGGGCTGGACCCCGTCACCGCGGAGATCGTGCGTCGGGGCGGCCTCTTCGCCTACAACGCCGCCCGGATGGCGGGCGAGGTGGTGCCGCCTCTGCCAGCGCACGGACCGCGGCCCATGACCTACGCCGAGAAGCTGCTGGCGCGGCATGCCGTGGTGGACGCCGCCGCGGGGCACGTGGGGCTGCCCGCGGTGCGGCCCGGCGACGGCCTCTTCGTGCAGGCCGACTGGCGCTTCAGCCACGAATACGTGACGCCCATGGCCGCCAGCTTCCTGGAGCAGGCCCTGGGACCGGAGGTCGCGCTGCGGGATCCTGACCGCATCCTGGCCTTCCGCGACCACCTGACCTTCCTGCACCACAGCATGAAGGCCGAGCACCGGGCCATGGGCCTGCTCACGGTGGCCGAGCGCCTGAAACCCGCCCAGGAGGCCTTCTGCGCGCGGCATGGCATCCGGCTCCACGGCGAGCTGCCGGACGGCTCGGGCAGCGAGGGCATCTGCCACTCGATCATGGCGGAACGCTACGCGCTGCCCGGCCAGCTGGTGGTGGGCACGGACTCGCACACGCCCCACGCGGGGGCCCTGGGCTGCCTCGCCTTCGGCGTGGGCACCACGGACATCGCCTGCGCCTGGGTCACGGGGGACGTGCGCGTCACCGTGCCGCCCACCCTGCAGGTGCGGCTGAACGGCCGCCTGCGTCCAGGCGTGTCCGCCAAGGACGTGGTCCTGCACCTGCTGGCCCAGCCGCTCATCCGCGAGGGCGGCGCCATCGGCCATGTCATCGAGTACACGGGCGAGGCTCTGTTGGACCTCGACACCGACGAGCGCGCCACCCTCACCAACATGGCCGCGGAGATCGGCGGCTTCACGGGGCTCATCGCCCCGGATGGGGAGACGGTCCGTTTCATCCGTGAGCGCCGCGGCGTGGACCTGGCGCTGGAATCCTGGATGCGCGGCGACGAGGGCGCCGAATTCGCCCACACCCTCGAGGTGGACTGCGCGGCCCTGGGCCCCATGCTGGCCCGTCCCGGGGATCCCGGGAACGGCATCGCCCTGGCCGCCCTCGACGGGGCCATTCCCATCCACATCGCCTACCTGGGCAGCTGCACCGGCGGCAAGCGCGAGGACCTCCGCCGGGCCTACGAGGTGGTGCGGAAAGCCGCGGCCGAGGGACGCCGGGTGCCCGAGGGCCTGCAGTTCTTCGTGCAGTGCGGCAGCGAGGACGTGCGGCGGCACGCCGTGGCCCAGGGCTGGATGGCGGCCTTCGAGGCCGTGGGGGCGGTGGTTCTGGGCAGCTCCTGTGGCGCCTGCATCAACGCCGGCCCCGGCGTCTCCACCCGCCCCGACCAGGTGACCATCAGTGCCATCAATCGCAACTTCCCCGGCCGCAGCGGCCCCGGCCAGATGTGGCTGGCCAGCCCCGCCACCGTGGCCGCCAGCGCCCTGGCGGGACGCATCGTGGGCGCCTGATTGTCTCAAGGAAAACAGGAAAGACATGGAACCGCAGATGACGCAGATGGGCGCAGATGAAAGAACCTGGCCCACCGCCCGATGGTCGGGGTGAACCTGTCGCCAGGCCCTTATCTGCGCAATCTGCGACATCTGTGGTTAAACATCCTGCATTTCCCTTCGGACCATCCCCATGCCTGATCCCGTGAACGCCGCCCGCTACCGCGCCCTCGTCCTGGCCGATCAGGCCCGCCAAGGTGCGCCCGCCCTGGATCCCAGCTCGAAAGTACTGGTGGTGGACACCGCCCGCCAGTGCCTCGGCCTCCTGGAGGGCGGCCGCCTGGTCTTCGAGGCGGTCATCTCCACGGCGAAGAACGGCCTGGGCTGTGAGCAGGACTCGTACCGCACCCCCACGGGCTGGCACCGCATCCACGCGCGCATCGGCGCCGGGGCCGAAGCCGGCAGCGTGTTCCGCAGCCGCGTGGCCACGGGTCAGGTCTGGCGGGGCGAGGCGCTGGACGAGGACCTCATCCTCACCCGGGTGCTGACGCTGGATGGCCTGGAGGAGGGCTGGAACCGTGGTCCCGGCCACGATTCCCTGGCGCGCTTCATCTACCTGCATGGCACCAACCAGGAGGGGCAGCTGGGTACGCCGGTCTCCCACGGCTGCGTGCGCCTGGCCAATGCCGCCGTGACCGAGCTCTTCGACCTCGTGGCCGAGGGCGACCCCCTGCTCATCGCCGGGGATTTGCCCGGTGATGGTTTCGGCCTGGGCCGCCTCCACTTCGCGGGCGTGGCTGGCAGCGGCATGAGCGCCCTGGCCCAGTTCGTGGCCATGAAGGGGGGCCGGGCCAGCGGCAGCGACCGCAGCTTCGATCGCGGCCAGCGGCCCGGGGCCCGGGCCCTGCTCGATGCTCTGGGCGTGGCCATCACGCCGCAGGACGGCTCGGGCCTGGAGGGCGACTGCGCGGCCCTGGTGGTGTCCACGGCCGTGGAGGAGGAGGTGCCCGATGTCGCGGCGGCGTGGCGCCTGGGCGTGCCCGTGTTGCACCGCTCCGAGCTGCTGGCGCACCTGGTGGCGCGGTACCGCACCGTGGCCGTCACGGGCACCAGCGGCAAGTCCACCACCGTGGCCATGATCTTCGAGATCCTGCGGGGGGCGGGGCGCGATCCCTCCGTCATCACCGGCGGCGAGCTGGTGGCCCTGCAGCGCGAGGGCCGCTGGGGCAACGCCTGGGCGGGCGCGTCGGACCTGCTGGTCATCGAGGCCGACGAGAGCGACGGCTCCGTGGTGCGCTACCACCCGGCCCTGGGCGTGCTCCTCAACCTGCAGCGGGACCACAAGGAGATGGAGGCCGTGGCGGAGATGTTCCGCGCCTTCCGCTCCCAGCTGCGTGAGGGTGCCGTGGTGGGTGAGGCCGAGAACCTGCGGGAGTTCGCCGGGGATGCTTTGGTATTCGGCCTCGGTGAAGGGGCCGACCTGCGCGCGGAGAATCTGGCGCTCGACGGGGAGGGCTCTCGCTTCACCGTGCGTGACGTGACCTTCCGCCTGCCGGTGCCTGGCCGGCACAACGTTGAGAACGCCCTGGCGGCCATCGCGGCTTGCGGGGCCCTGGGCGTGTCTCCGGCGGCCATGGCGGAGCCCCTGGCGGCTTTCCAGGGCGTGGCGCGCCGCTTCCAGGTGCTGGGCAGCGCCCGCGGCATCACCGTGGTGGACGACTTCGGCCACAACCCCGCCAAGGTGGCCGCTTCGATCCGGGCTGCGCATCTCCGCGTGGGCGCCGGGGGGCGGGTGCTGGCCGTGTTCCAGCCCCATGGTTTCGGTCCGCTGAAATTCCTCCGTGTAGATTTCGTGGAGAGCTTCGCCACGGAGCTGCGAGGGCAGGATCGCCTCTGGTTCCTGGAGGTGTTCTACGCCGGCGGCACCGCCGCCCGGGACATCAGCTCCGCAGATGTGATCGGTGACCTCCAGGCCCGCGGCCTTGCCGCCGAGTTCGCGCCCACGCGGGAGTGGCTGGTGGCGCGGCTGGCCGCCGAGGCGAAACCCGGCGATCTCATCCTGGTGATGGGCGCGCGGGATCCCTCCCTCACAGACTTCGCCCAGGCGGTTCTTCGAGGACTCTCTTCCTGAAGGTAGGACTGATTGTCTAACCGCTTCTGCGGTTAAACCAAAACCCTCGGCCTCGCGGTACCCTGAGGCATGGAACCGACCACCCTCCGCGCCGTCATGGCCGCGCTCCGCAAGCCGGAGTCGGGCTGCCCCTGGGACCTGAAGCAGGACCACCAGACCCTGGCCCGCTACCTGCGCGAGGAGGCGGCCGAGGTGCTGGAGGCCCTGGCGGCCCACCAGCCCTTCGACGAGGCCACCGAGGCCCACCTCTGCGAGGAGCTGGGTGACCTCTGGCTGCAGATCGCCTTCCACGCCCAGCTGGCGGCGGATCGAGGCGCCTGGGACATCCACGAGGTGGAGCGGGCGGTGGTGGAGAAGCTGGTGCGGCGGCACCCCCACGTTTTCGCCGAAGTGGCGGTGGACGGGGCCGACGCGGTGCTCACGAACTGGGCCGCCATCAAGCTCGAGGAGAAGGGCCTGACGCCGGAGACGGAGCCGCGCCTGCTGGAGGGCATCCCCGCCACCCTGTCGCCCATGGATGAGGCCCTGGAGATTGGCCGCCGCTGCGCCAAGGTGGGCTTCGAGTGGCCGGACATGGAGGGCGTCCTCGACAAGGTGAAGGAGGAGATCGCGGAGCTGCAGGCCGAGTCCGATCCCGTGCGGGTGGATGAGGAGTTCGGCGACGTGCTGTTCAGCCTCATGCAGTGGGCCCGCAAAAAGGGTGTGGACCCCGACGCCGCCCTGCGGCGCCAGATGCTCCGCTTCAAGGGCCGCTTCACGGCCGTGGAGGATGATGCCCGGGCCGCCGGTGGCTGGGAGAAACGCAATCTCGACCAGATGGAAGCCGCCTGGCAGGCCGCGAAGAAGCGGAAGGCCTAGACCGCGTCGGCGATGGCCCGGCCCAGGTCCGTGGTGCTGGCCTTGCCGCCCATGTCCGGGGTGCGCAGGCCGCTGGCCAGCACCTTCTCGATGGCGGCCATGACGGAAGCGCCGGCCTCGGGGCAGCCCAGGTGGTCCAGCATCATGGCCCCGGCCCAGATGGCGCCGATGGGGTTGGCGATGCCCTGGCCGTAGATGTCGGGCGCGGAGCCGTGGACGGGTTCGAACATGGAGGGGAACTCACGCTCGGGGTTCAGGTTCGCGCTGGGGGCGATGGCGATGGTGCCGGTGCAGGCGGGGCCCAGGTCCGAGAGGATGTCGCCGAAGAGGTTGGAGCCCACCACCACGTCGAACCAATGGGGGTTGCGCACGAACTGGGCGCAGAGGATGTCGATGTGGAACTGGTCCACCTTCACTTCGGGGTAGCTCGCCGACATGGCCTTCACCCGCTCGTCCCAGTAGGGCATGGTGATGGCGATGCCGTTGGATTTCGTGGCCGAGGTGAGGTGCTTCCTGGGCCGCGACTGGGCGATGTCGAAGGCGATCTTCAGGATGCGGTCCACGCCCTGGCGGGTGAACACCGTCTGCTGAGTGGCCATCTCCTGGTCGGTGCCCTCGTAGAGGCGGCCGCCGATGCTGGAATACTCGCCTTCGTTGTTCTCGCGCACCACCACCATGTCGATGTCGCCCACCTGGCGGCCAGCCAGAGGGCAGGGCACGCCGGGCATGAGCTTCACGGGGCGGATGTTGGCGTACTGCTTGAAGCCGCGGCGGATGGGGATGAGCAGGCCCCAGAGAGAGATGTGGTCGGGCACGCCGGGGAAGCCCACGGCGCCGAGGTAGATGGAATCGTGGTGGCGGATCTGGTCGAGGCCATCCTCGGGCATCATGCGGCCGGTCTGGAGGAAGGTCTCGCAGCTCCAGGGGAACTCGTCCCAGTGGAAGCGCAGGTCGTGCTTGGTTGCGGCCGCCTCCAGCACGCGGATGCCCTCCGGCACCACCTCCTTGCCGATGCCGTCGCCCGGGATGACTGCGATCCGGAAGTCGCGCATGGGGATCTCCTCAGAAGAAACCTGCAAATGCCGCTGAAGGGCAATGAATGGCGCCGAAAAGACGCGGTGTTTCGGCCCTTCACAATATCCGACTGACGAGTAGACTTCGCAGCGAAATCCCCACCATGGAGGCTCCCCATGAGCCAGGCATCCGTTTCCGGAACGGCCGCGGCCGCAGATCCGTCCGGCTGGCAGGGCGCGCGGCCCGGCCCCGCCCTGGGCACCTTGATCCTCGGTCTGCTGCTGTATGTGGGACTGCCGAAGCTGGTCCCGGTGCCCGACGCCAAGCTCTTCGCGGGGCAGCCCGTGGCGGCCAGACCCGCGCCACCCGCCAAGCCGGCGCCAAAGCCCGAAGCCAAGCCCGCCGCGCCGGTGGCGACGCCAGCGACGACGCCGGCGAAGCCCCTCACTAAGGTCCAGCTGGAGGTCAAGGCGAAGGCCGAAGCGGAAGCCAGGGCCAAGGCCGAAGCCGATGTGAAAGCCAAGGCGGAGGCTGAAGCCAAGGTGAAAGCCGAGGCCGATGCCAAGGCCAAGGTGGAGGCCGAGGCCAGGCGGAAGGCCGACTGGGAGAAGGGACTGCACCTCTTCGCCATCTTCGTCACCACCATCGTGGGCATCATCCTGAAGGCCCTGCCCATGGGTGCCGTGGCCATGATCGGCATCGCGGTCACGGCCCTCAGCGGCACCCTCAGCATCGCGGATTCCATGAGCGGGTTCTCCGACGTGGTGATCTGGCTCATCGTCCTGGCCTTCTTCATCTCCCGGGGGTTCATCAAGACCGGCCTCGGCGCCCGCATCGCCTACACCTTCATGGCGCTGCTGGGCAGGCGGACCCTGGGCCTCAGCTACGGCCTGGCGGCTACGGACCTCGTGCTGTCACCCGCCATCCCCAGCAACACGGCCCGCGGCGGCGGCATCGTCATGCCGATCATGGCCTCGCTGGCCCGGGCCTACGGCAGCCACCCTGGCGACGCCAGTGCCCGCAAGATGGGCTCCTTCCTCACGCTGACGGCCTACCAGGTGAACTGCGTCACCAGCGCCATGTTCCTCACGGCCATGGCGGCCAACCCCCTGGCGCAGAAGCTGGCGGGCGACCTCAAGGTGACCATCTCCTGGGGCGGCTGGGCCCTGGCCGCCCTGGTGCCGGGCCTGGTGGCGCTGCTCGTGGTGCCGTTCCTCCTCTACAAACTGCATCGGCCCGAGATCACCGAAACCCCGGAGGCGGTGGTGATGGCCAAGGGCCACCTGCGGGACCTGGGGCCCATCAAGCGGCAGGAGTGGGCCATGCTGGGCGTCTTCGTGCTGCTGCTGGTGCTCTGGATCTTCGCCAAGCAGCTGGGCGACCTGAACCCCACCACCTCGGCGCTGGCGGGCCTGGCCGTGCTGCTGCTGACGGGCGTGCTGAACTGGGAAGACATCAAGGCCGAGACCGGCGCCTGGGACACCCTCGTGTGGTTCGCGGCCCTGGTGATGATGGCCAGCTTCCTCAACAAGCTGGGCATGGTGCCCTGGTTCAGCAAGACCATGGGCGGCATGGTGGCGGGCAAGGGCTGGATCGCCGCCTTCCTGGTGCTGGCCCTGGTGTACTTCTACAGCCACTATTTCTTCGCCAGCAACACGGCCCACGTGGCCTCGATGTACGCGGCCTTCCTCGGCGTGTCCATCGCGGCGGGGGCGCCGCCCGTGCTGGCCGCCCTGGTGCTCGCCTTCTTCAGCAACCTCTTCGCGGGCATGACCCACTACGGGACGGGCCCCGCGCCGGTGCTCTTCGGCACGGGCTACGTGGAGGTCGGCACCTGGTGGCGCCTGGGGCTGCTCGTCAGCCTCGTCAACATCGTCATCTGGGTGGGCATCGGCGGGCTGTGGTGGAAGGTGCTGGGCCTCTGGTAGCTTTTCTCACCTACGAAAAAGCCCCGCCATCTGGCGGGGCTTTCTGTTTCAGGACAGGCCTCAGGCGAAGAGCCTGGACAATCCGTAGGCGACCACAGTGGAGGTGCTCACGCCGATGAGGCCGGGGACCATGAAACTGTGGTTGAGGAGATACTTGCCGATCCGCGTGGTGCCGGTGCGGTCCATGTTGATGGCGGCGAGGTCGCTGGGGTAGAAGGCGAAGAAGAAGTAGGCGTAGCTGGCGGGGATCAGGCCCAGCAGCAGGGGCGTGGGCAGGCCCAGGGCGTAGCCGAAGGGCAGCATGATGGTGAGCGTGGCGGCCTGGCTCTTCACGAAGGCGGACACGCAGAACATGGCGATGGCGAAGGTCCAGGGGGCGTGCTGCACCATGGCCTTGATGTTGGCGATGAGGTAGCCCTCGTTGGCCTTGATGAAGGTCTCGCTCATCCACGCGATGCCGAAGATGGAGACGACGGCGATCATGCCCGCGATGAACACGCTGGAACGGGCGATGTCGGGCGCCTTCACCTTGGTGGCGAAGAGGATGAACGACCCGAAGGCCAGCATGATGATCTGCACCACCGTGGTCATGGGCACGGGCTTGCCGCCCACCAGAGGCAGCAGGCCGGGCTTGAGCGCGATGATCACGATGCTGATGACGCCCGCGAAGAACAGAGCCACGGAGAGCTTGGCCGTGAAGGGGATCTCCATGCCCAGGGTGCTCACGTTGGCGTCGAGCGCCTTGGCGAAGTCGGGATCCTTCATGCGCTCGAGGAACTCGGGATCCTGGTCCAGCTCCTTGCCGCGGTTGTAGCTCCAGGCCGCGGCGGCCAGCACGCCGATGATGCCGGCGGGGAGGGTGATGCGGATGATCTCGAAGAGGCCCACGGGGTGGCCGTTCTTGGCGGCCATGGCCAGGAAGGTGGTGACGGCGGCGGCCACGGGGCTGGCGGTGATGCCCATCTGCGAGGCCACGCTGGAAATCGCCATGGGGCGCTCGGGCCGAATGCGGGTCTTCAGGGCCACGTCCGAGATGACCGGCAGCAGCGCATACACCGCATGGCCGGTGCCCACGCAGACCGTGAGCAGGAAGGTGGACAGGGGCGCCAGGATGGTGACCTGCTTGGGGTGCGCCCGGAGCACGCGCTCCGTGAGCTGCACCAGGTAGTCCAGTCCGCCCGCCACCTGCAGGGTGGCCGAGGCAGTCACCACCGCGAGGATGATGAGCATCACGTCGATGGGGGGCACGCCCGGCGCCACGCGGAAGCCGAGCACCAGCACGGCCACGCCCAGGCCGCCGATGAGGCCGAGGGCGACGCCGCCCTTGCGGATGCCGATGAGGATGGCGCCCAGCACGAGCACGAATTGGATCCAGAACATCAAGGCGGGGGACATGGCCGGTTCTCCTGTTTTCATGCGCTCGTGGTCTGACCACTGACGCCGGACTGTGAAAAGCGTAGCAGATATCGTGGTAATGAATGAGTCGGGGGTGGTTTTTTAAGTTGCTTTAAGGTCCTGCCCCACCCCGGGCCGGGCGCCTGTCCATGAGTCGTCCCGGCGCAGGGCCCCATGCCAGGATAGGATGGCCCCTTCTGGATGCCACCCGTGAGCCCCCTTCCTTTCCACCTCGTGACGCTCACCCACCCCGAGTGGGAGCAGGCCCTGGCCTGCGGGCGGCGCCTGGGCGACGACGCCCTGCCCGAGCTGAGACTGGACCTCTTTCCGGAGGCGGACCCCGAGGCCCTGGTGGATGCCCTGAAGCGCCGCTGCCTGGTGACCTGCCGCCGGGTCTCCGAGGGCGGGCGCTGGCCCGATGACGACGAAGCCGGGCGCCTCGCGCGGCTGGTGAAGGCCCTCAAGGGCAGGCCGCACTGGCTGGACCTGGAGTGGGACCTTCCGGTTCCCCCCGAGATCCAGGCGGCCCGCACCCACGTGCGCCTGCTGCGCTCCATCCATGTGGCACCGGGCGTCTTCGACCTGGAGGCGCGGCTCCGGGACCTGCCCGACGGCGAGGCCTTCAAGTGGGTGGGCTGGGCGGGGCGTCTGGGCGACAGCGGCCGGCTGCGGGCACCCCTGGCCTGGGCCCGGGATCACGGCTTGCGCCTCGCGGCCTTCCTCATGGGCCCCAAGGGCCTGCCCAGCCGCGTGCTGCAAGCCGCCTGGGGCGGGGCCTTCACCTACGCAGCGCCGGACGACGGCCCCCCGGCCGCCCCGGGGCAGCTGCCCCTGGCCACCCTGCGGGACTGGCGCAGCGCCAGGCTGCATCCGGGTCATGGCCTCTGCGGCGTCATCGGCGATCCCGTCCTGCACTCCCGCGGGCCGGCCTTCCACAACCCACGCTTCCAGTACGCCTTCAAGGACCTCGTGTACCTGCCCCTCGTCTGCGGCGAGGCGGAGGAGGCCGTCGAGGCCCTGGACGCCCTCGGCATCCTGGGCCTCAGCATCACCGCACCGCTGAAGCTGGCCCTGCCCCGGGCCCTCGGCCTGGCGGGCCCACTGAATACCCTCTGGCGCCGGGCGCCCGGCGCCCCCTGGCAGGGCGCCAACACGGATGCCGAGGCCTTCGGACAGTCCCTGTCGAACCTGGCGCTGGGGCCCGTGCTGCTCCTCGGGGAAGGTGGCGTGGGCGCCACCAGCCGAGCCGTATTGGAAGCCGCGGGGCGGCCCGTGCTCCAGGCCTCCCGCCGCGCCCCGGTGACGCCGGAGGCGGTGGCCGCTTTCGCGCCCGCGGGCCTCGTCCAGGCCACCAGCCTGGGCATGGCCCCCGATGATTCCGCGCCCTTTCCGGAGCTGCTGGAGGCGGCCCGCCCGAGCGCCCGCTGGGCCGTGGAGTGGATCTACAAGGAGGACACCGCCTTCGCCCTCTGGGCGCGGGAGGCGGGACTGTCGCTGGTGGCGGGCGCGGCCCTCTTCGAGGCCCAGGCCGAGGCCCAGAGCCGGCGCTTCATCGAGGGCTGCGGCGGCGCCAGTTGAACCCGGATAGCTGCTAATTTCAACGCATGGACCTCCTGCTGGTCGAGGACAAGGACAGCTTCCGGCGCCTGCTGAGCCAGGCTCTGGCGGGCTCGCTCTGGAAGGTCGAGGCCGTGGCCGATCCCCAGGCGGCGCTGCGGGCCCTGGAGGCCCGGCCCTTCCAGGTGCTGGTCACGGACCTGCGGCTGCCGGGCATGAGCGGCCTCGAGCTGATCCGCCGGGCCCGGCGCCTGCACCCCGCCCTGCGCGTGGTGCTCATGTCGGCATTCGGCGAACCGAAGGACATCGTCGAGGCCATGCGATTGGGCGCCGACGACTTCCTGCCCAAGCCCTTTGATCTCGACGCCTTCCTGGCCCTGCTGGACCGCCTGCGGGCCCTGGTGGGGGCGCCGCCGCCGGATCCAGCCGAACCCTGGATCGCGCACAGCCCCGCCATGCAGGCCCTGGACGCGACCCTGCGCCAGGCCGCCGCCGCCCGGCTGCCCGTGGTGTTCCGGGGCCCGCGCGGGACCGGCCGCGAGCGCAGCGCCCGCCGCCTCCACACCCTCCGCCACCCGGCCGCGCCCTACCTGAGCCTGCCCGCGGCCACCCTGGGTCCCGAGGGGCCGGATCTCCCCACGCTGCAGCTCCTCGAAGGCGGCAGCCTCTTCCTGGGTGGGCTCGAGCACCTGGCCCCGGCCGCCGCCGGTCCCCTCGCCCGGACCATGGATGGCAACGCGGGGCGCCGCATCGACTGGATGGGGAGCATCGAGGCCGATGGGGTCCTGGCGCCCGAGGTCGCCCAGCGCCTGGGTTCGCTGGAGCTGCGGGTGCCGGCCCTGGTGGAACGCCGCGAGGACCTGCTGGCCCTCACCCGGCTGCTGCTGGACCAGGCCGCCCGGCGGGAGGGACGCCCGACCCCGTGGCTGGAGCGTAGCGCCGAGCGCCAGCTGCTGGAGCACGCCTGGCCGGGCCACGTCCGCGAGCTGGAGGTGCTGGTGGGGCGGACCCTCCTGTTCTCCGAAGGCCGCGCCATCCGGACCTTCCCGGGCCTGGGCCTCGGGCTGGAGGCGCCCCTCTGCCTGGCCTGGCCCGAGCCGGGCGGGCTCGAGGCCATGCTCAAGACCGTGACCCGCTCCGCCGAGGCCCAGCTCCTGCTGCGGGCCATGGATCAGGGCGGCGGGGACCTGCCCCGGGCGGCCGAGGCCCTGGGGCTGACGGTGCGGACCCTGGCCCAGCGCTTGCGGGAGCACGCCATTCCTCTGGAAGATGGAGGCACCACCTCCGCGAGTCCGATCCTTGGCGAAGGCACGCCGTCCCGGAAGGCCCCATGACCCAAGCCCCGCCCATCCTCATCCCCCCGGTCCGCAGCGCGGAGGGGATCCGTCCGGCCGCCCGGGCCGGCCTGACGGCCCTGCAGGCCGTGGTGGTGGGCAAGGAGGCCCAGGTGCGGCGCGCCTTCGCGGCCATGCTGGCCGGCGGCCACGTCCTGCTGGAGGACCTGCCTGGCGTGGGCAAGACCACCCTGGCCAAGGGCCTCTCCCGCATCCTGGGCGGCACCTTCCAGCGGGTGCAGGGCACCAACGACCTGCTGCCCTCGGACCTGCTGGGCGTGCACCTCTGGGATGCGAAGGAGCAGGGCTTCCGCTTCCAGCCCGGCCCCGTGTTCTGCCACGTGCTGCTGCTGGACGAGCTGAACCGCATCGGCCCCAAGACCCAGAGCGCCATGCTCGAGGCCATGGTCGAAGGCCAGGTCACCCTGGATCGCAGCACCCACAAGCTGCCCGAGCCCTTCTTCGTCATCGCCACCCAGAATCCGCTGGATCACGCCGGCACCTTCCCCCTGCCCGAGAGCCAGCTGGATCGCTTCTCATGCACCATCCACCTGGGCTATCCGGATCGCGCGGCGGAGCGGCGCATCCTCACCGGGGAGGCCGGGGCCGAGCGGCTGGACACCCTGTTCCCCGTGCTCGACCTGGAGGGCTGGCGCCAGGCCCGCGCCGCGGTGCGGGCCGTGAAGGTGGCCGAGGCCGTGCTCGACTACGTGGAGCGCATGGTGGAGCGCATCCGCGCCGGGGGGGGCTTCTGCTCCACCCGCGCCGCCAAGCACTGGCTGGGCCTGGCCCAGGCCGAGGCCTGGCTGGACGGCCGCGACTTCATCACGCCGGACGACCTGCAGCGCACCCTCGCCGACACCATGGCGCATCGTGGCAGCCTGGATGACCGCCGCCTCAACCGCGGCGACCGGCGCGAGCAGCTGGCCCGCCTGCTCAAGGAACTGCCCGTGGGGTGGTCCTGATGCGGGAGGACGGGTCCGTCGGCCAGCTCATCCGCGAGGCCCGCGAAGCCCGGGGCCTGAGCCTCGAGGCCCTGGCCAAGGAACTCAAGCTGCCGGTGCGCCACCTGGAGGCCATCGAGGCCGACGACTGGGTGGCCCTGCCGCCCGGCCGCCCCCGGCCCCTGGCCCGGCAGCTGGCCGAGCGGCTCGGCGTGGACCTGGAGTTCCACACCGGGGCTTTCCAGATCGTGCCGGGCGTGCAGGAACTGGAACCGCCGGACCCCCGGCGCGAGCGGCTCGAGCGCATCGTGATGGGCGCGCTCACCGGAACTTCGGTGATCGTGGTCCTGTGGCTGGTGGTGCCGGGGCCCAGCCTGGGCCACAAGCCCCCGCCCAGCTACCTCGTGGCGCTCAGCAGGCCCTCCCTGCCGCCCCCCCCGGCGCCCTCCGCCTCGCCCTATCCCGTCCTGGGGGAGCTCCTGCCCGAGGCGCCCGTGAACGAACAGGGTCTGCTGGTGAGCCTGCGGGCCATGGACACCGCCGACATCCGCATCGAGCCCCAGACCCCGGAAGGCGGCCTGCCCATGGTGCGCACCCTGCGCGTCTCGGAGGCCTGGCGGTTCCGGGTGAAGGGGGCCTTTCTCATCCGTGTCGAGAATGCCGGCGTGGTGAGCGTCGAGGTGGCCGGCCGCCGCATCCCCCATGGCCAGAGCGTCGGCGAGGGCTGGATTGGCACTTTCGACGGCGAGGGCCGCTGGCTCCGGCCGACCCAGCCTGAACTCCCGGACGAGCCCGTCGTTCCCGATGAAGATGAGGAAGTCACCCGGCCATGAGCATGCATCCCATCGTTGAACGGTTCCTCCAGGGCGGTCTGCCCGAGCCCATGGCCATGGCCCTGGTGGGGGGCAGCCTCCCCGTGCCGACCGCAGACCTGCTGCAGGCCCTGGCCCACGCCTGCCTGAGGGAGACCAATTACACCCAGCGGGGCCTGGACTTCTTCGCGACCATGCCCGAGTCCCTCCTGACCGGCGTGATGGTCGAGCGGGTGGATCCGCCCGCGCCCCTGCAGCTGGTGCTCTGCCACCGCAAGGAACCCGCCCTGCTGGAGACCACCCTACTGAACCCGGCGCTCACCGCGGCCATCGTGGAGGCCTCGGTGCCCAGCCTGCCCGGCTCGGTGCTCGAGATCGTGCTGAACAACCAGGTGCTCTGGATGGAGCGCCACCGGATCCTGGATCTGCTGGAGGAGCACCCCGAAGGCGAATACGTCATCAAGCGCCGTGTCAACGAGTTCCGCTTCGACGTGCTGCGCCTCATTCCCGAAGAGGTGAAGCGCCAGCGGCTGGAGATCATCGACGAGGTCGAGGCCGGCCACCTGGACCGCTCCTGGTCCGAGCTGCCCCTGCCCAGGGAGAAGTCGAAGGAGGAGGCCGAGGCCGAGGTCGAGACCGAGGAGATGGCCGCGGAGCGCCGCCTGCTGGCCCAGAAACCCATCCTGGACGACGAGGGCAACGAGATCACCCTCACCCTCACCCAGCGCATGATGAAGCTCACCACCAACCAGAAGATCATGCTGGCCATCAAGGGTGGCAAGGAGGAGCGCACCTTCCTCATCCGCGAGGCCAACCGCCTGATCCAGGTGAACGTGATCCGCAATGGCCGCATCACCGAGGGCGAGGTGGCCTACATCGCCAACATGCGCACCGTGAACGAGGAGGTGCTGCGGATCATCTCCAACAGCCGCGAGTGGATGAAGAAGTACCCCATCACCAAGTCGCTGGTCATGAACCCCCGCACCCCGCTGCCCGTGGCCATGACCCACTTCAAGCGACTCTACGAGAGCGACATGAAGCTGCTCATGAAGGACCGCAACGTGGCCGAGCTGCTCCGCCGCGAGGCCAAGCGGCTGGTGGAGATGAAGGCCCACGGCAAGGGCTAGGGATCCTTGGGGGCTAGCCGTTCAGAATCGTGATGTGGACGGGCTCATTCCGGTCCAGGGCCGCCTGCACCTTGGTCTTCAGGGCGACCAGCGCGCCGGTGGACGTGCTGCCGGCGATGGTGTCCCCGGCCAGCCTGCTCCCCACGAGGATGCAGCCATGCGTGTCGGCATCCGTGTTGCCACTGTGGATGAGGATCCCGTCGAAGAAGGGCACGTCCAGCAGGCGCATCATGGGTTTGCCCAGGCGCGGGCTCATGTTGATGATCACCTGGTAGGTGCCGGGCGGGATGGCGGTTTCATCCTGCACCTTACCCGCGCCCGTGGGGCCCAGGTCGCGGACCAGGTCCTCCAGGGTGTAGCACTCGAACTGGCCATCCACCGTGAGCGTGCCCGTGGTGGCGTGGGCGCTGGAGGGGTTGCGCTGCAGGCGGAGCTCCATGGATTACCTCGCGGGTCTGGCTGGATGTCTGGACGTGGACTGGTGGAACAGCCTAGCGAAAGGGGGCCTGTCCGTCCCGAAAAACCTGTCTGAAACCCCAAGTGATGTCCGGACATCCATTTCTTCTGATGGTCCCTTCAGACAGAGCGGATCCACTGCCGGGGGAAGACCTCAGCGGGGGAGCCGCTCGAGCAGGATGCCGGCTCCCGGGGACTCGGGCCGGTAGTAGGCGAGGCGCCCGGGAAGGCAGGACAGGACGGCGCCGGAGCTGTGCAGGCAGATGGCCTGGAGCGCCTCGGCGAGGGGCAGTTCCCGGCCGTCGAGCTTCAGTCCGGCCACCATCACATGGCAGGTGGGGCCGGCCCCCTTGGCTTTGAGCAGCTTCTCCAGCTCGGCGGGGTAGTCCTGGTGGCTGGGGACCAGGGTGCCCAGGGCGGATTGGTAGGGCAGGTCTCGGCCAAGGCGAGCCAGGATCTCGTGGCGGCGCTTGGCGCTGGCCAGGAACTGGGTCCACCGCGCCTGTTTTTCCGATCGGAGGAAGGCCTTCACGAACGGCCCTTCGTGATCCGTGGGGCCCTCTCCGGTGATGGGATCGGGCCTCAAGGCCGCCGCCGCTTGAAGTGGTTGCGGCTGTAGACCGCGAAGGGCTTGTCGGGCTGGGCGAGCTCGAAGGTCTCAGTGAACTCGTCGGCGGAGATCCAGTCATAGGTCTCCCGTGCCTTCCAGGTGCTGGGGATGTTCTCGACCTGCTCGCTGTCGAACACGCTGCGGGTGGGCGTGCTCAGGGCCGGGTTGAGGGCGTAGGTGACGACGAAGCCCTCCTGGTGGAACTGCCGGAACAGGAGCGTCTTCCGCTTCTTGTCGTAGCTGAACAGGCTCCAATGCTCGTGGACTTCGCCGGTCTTGTTCTTCTCCTGGGGCGGGAAGGTCGAGGTGTTGCGCTCGTGGAGGAAGCGGCCGTTCAGGACGAACTCGTAGCGCCGTGCCGCCGTGCCCGTCCCCGGCTCGCCCGAGGCCGCGCCCTGCCACTCGCCGGCCAGGGGCCGAAGGGGCGCCCAGGGATCTGGCTTCGCCTCCGGCGCCTGGGCCAGGAGGGTGGCGCCGAGGAGGCAGAACAGGGCCGCGGCGGGTCGGGTCATGGCGTTCCTTCCGGAGGGGATCAGGGCTGGGTGGGGCCGTCGATGGCCATGATTCTAACCCGCAGCGAGGTCTCGACCCTCGCGGCGCGGGTGATGCCGATGCTCAGGGTGTAGCGGTAGAGCCTGCGGGAGGCGGACTCCACCGTCCAGGTCTCGAGGGTGGCCTCCGACTCCTGGTCGTCAGGCCTCAGCCTTCTTTCGATGACGACCTGGCTGACCCGGCTGAAGCGATCCTGAGGGAACCGGGCGTCGTGGAAGGCCCTGATGCCGTAGTAGAGCTCCGGAAGGCAGCCTTCGCCCCGGGCGATCGACTGGAATGCGCCCTCGGGCGGCAGCTGGAGGGGCTGGCAGCCCAGGAGCAGCAGGGGCAGGAGCAGGACGGCCTTCACGGGGCGGGGATCAGGGACAACCCCAGGAACCGCGCCCCGGGGACGGGGTTCGGGCGATAGGGCGGGATGTCGCGGAAACCGAAGGCCAGGTACAGGCCCTGGGCCTCGGCCATGCTGGGCAGGGTGTCCAGGACGAGCTCCGCATAGCCGGCGGCCCGGGCCTCGTTGATGAGGCGGGTGACGAGCCGCCGGCCCAGTCCCAGCCCCCGGCCCTGGGGCCGGACGAAGAGTCGCTTCATCTCACCTCGGATGGGACTGAGGCCCCGGAGCGCGATGCAGCCCACGGGCCGGCCATCCTGCTTCGCGAGGAGCAGCCGCCCCGCGGGCGGTGCGTAGTCGCCGGGCAGGCGCCTCACCTCCTCGTCGAAGGACTGGAACCCGAGGTCGATGCCCAGGCCCGCCTGGTATTCCAGGAACAGCCCCCGGACCGCCTCGAGGTCCTGGCTGCATCCGGCGGGGTCGATGCTGAGCATGGAAAGGCTCCGGTCGCGGCTGGGAGTCAGCCGGGGCCGCCGGCGGAGGGCGGCACCTCGGCGCGGTAGACGAGGAAGTCGGTGGCGGGGGCGGGGCTTCCGAGCCGGCGGAGCATGGCGGCGAGCTGGCCGCGGTGGTAGGTCGAGTGGTTGGCGGCGTGGACGAGGAGGTCCCGCAGCGCGTGCGAGGCCGCCTTGCCGCTGAGCAGGGTGAACGCGCAGGTGGCCCCCAGGTCCGCCTCGGAGAGTCCCGCGAGGAAGGCGTCCCGCTCCGCTTCGACCTCCTTCAGTTGCCCCACCAGCTGGGCCAGGTCCGCGGACGCGACCCAGCCGGGCGCCGCCGTGGGATGGCTGCCCCGCCAGCGCTCCAGCCACAGCCACTCGGCGGAGACGATGTGGGCGAAAGTGGTGCGCAGGGTGGGGAAGCTGCCCCCGAGATCCTGGGCGGCCGCCTCCGGTGGGAGCTGCAGGATGGCCGAGGCGAGGCGCGCGTTGGCCCAGGCGTCGTAGCGGAAGAGGTCGAGGAGGTCGGCGGGGGTCATGGTGGCTCCGGATGGCGCATCGCCGGATGGAAGGGATCAAGCATAAGCGAAGGCGCGGGGGCCCGATGGGTGGGCCGGCTTCTTTTCCTGCGTGCCTACCTGGTGCCCGACCGCTGGTTCTGGGCCACTGCGGCTTGGATCAGATCTTTGAACGCCCCGGCATCCAGTGACTCGCCTTCGCGAAGGTCAATGGCCCGGCGCGTGCTCCCCTCCAGGCTGGAGTTGAAGAGGTGTCGAGGGTCATCCAAGGAAGCACCCCGGGCGAAGGTCAGCTTGACGACCTGCTTGTAGGCCTCTCCCGTGCAGACGATCCCGGCGCGGGACCAGGTGGGAACACCCAGGGGATTGGTGGGTTTGATCCATTTGCAGTCCTCCTCGATCTCCGGAACCGCCTCGTGGATGAGGCGGCGGATCTCCGCCAGGGTTCCGGCCCGCCAGCCGCCGAGAGACTGGATCTTCGCGTCAATTTGAGCAGAGGTGATGGGTGCCTGCTGAGAGGATGCGCCGGGCCGGGCCTCTGCCTTCACCCCTGGCCCGTTGCGCTTGGATGGGATCGCCACAGATCATCCTCCGATGGCTTGTGATGCCCGATGGGAGCAGTCCCGTGGCTCGGCCCGCACCGGGGAGACGGGCAGCCGGGATGGCAGGAAGGTGAGAGAGAGCGGAGGGTTGGGCCGAACGGTTTCATGTGAGTACCGCGAGCAACCCAAAGAGAAGAAGGAATACCCCAAGGAACCGGACTCCGAGAACCGTTGTGGGGTAGATGACCAATGCCCGGCGCTTGTTGATTTCGGCGAGTTGACCAGGCCACACCTGATGCGCGAGGCCTATGAGAACCACCACGATGCCGATGAGATGTTGTTGCGTTTGCTTGTCCATCGAGCGGTACCTGCTTGGTGAGGCCTAACGATGTGGCTAACTGGCCGCGTCTGCACTGAGGCGATGAGCGAAGCCGAGAACGCGAAATGACGAGAGAGAGCGGAAGGCAATGCAGGCGGGGACTGCGTTGAGCGGAAGGTTAGGGCGACGGGAAGCCCATGGCTTTTGACACACGCTCCATTGCTGCTCTCATTTCCTGAGCTTCTGACTCCAACAGGTGATCCGATATCTGATTCAATCTGTGATTCTCGCTGAATAGAATCATCAAAATAATTTCCATTGATTTGCGTGACATTTTGAATTTGTCATTCCAGGCACCACCGCAATCTCGAGTAAAGTAGACCTCACCGCGTTGAACTTCATTATCAAATTCATCCATATGATTCTTCCTGGCTTCATGGTCTCCCCATTTCCAGTAGTCACCGAATAAAGAATTGAATTTCTTGTACAACTCCCAGAACTGCTCATCCGTGTAAGCTGGCTGAAACGGCATGAAACTTCCTCCTGGATGTGATGAGCCCTAACGATGTGGTGTGTTTGAAAGCAGGGTACTGGAAACTTTTCTTGCGCGGGCAAATGATCGCACGGCCCCAGTGCGGGCCAAGGGCGCAATGGCTGCGCTGTGACCGTCACATCCATGGCGGCCCCGCGGGGCTTTGTCCCGCGCTGTGTACTACTGGTGGGCTCCTCTGTGCAGGAAAAGCTGGGCGTCAGGCTGGCTAGCTGAATAGGGTTTGTCCTGGATGAGGACGACCCGCATGACCAGGACCAGTTTCCTCATGAGACCGCCGACCGATCTACCGCCACGCCACCACCAGCTGATACTCCTTCTGATACGGCGGACTCCAGGCGGACTCCACGTGAAAATTCGGGGCGCTTTTCAGCACTTACGAACGCCTGCGATCACTCAAAAATGGCCCGAAACCAGGACAAGCGAAAGCCCCGAAACCTAGTGGTGACGGGGCTTTGCGGGTGGAGCGGGCGACCAGGATTGAACTGGCGACATTCAGCTTGGGAAGCTGACGTTCTACCACTGAACTACGCCCGCGGCAGGGGTCCATGCTAGCGCAAGTGGCGGCCTTGGGGCCAGTCCTGGTCAGCCCAGGTAGGCGGCGATGACGCGCTCGTTGCGGGCCAGCTCGGCGGGGGTGCCTTCCACGGCGATGCGGCCGCGCTCCATGACGTAGGCGTAGTCGGCCACTTCGAGGGCGCTCTTGGCGAACTGCTCCACCAGCAGGAGGGTGATGCCTTCCTCTTTCAGGCGCCGGATGGTGCGGAAGACCTCCTGCACGATGACCGGGGCGAGGCCCATGGAGGGCTCGTCCAGCAGCATGACCTTGGGCCGGGCCATGAGGGCGCGGCCGATGGCCAGCATCTGCTGCTCGCCGCCGGACAGGGTGCCCGCGGCCTGCTTCATCCGCTCCTTCAGCTTGGGGAACAGCTCGTAGACGCGGTCCAGGTCGGCCTGGGCCTTGGCGCGGAAGCCCAGGAAGCGGGGCAGGCGGCTGTAGGCGCCCAGCAGGAGGTTGTCCTCCACCGAGAGCGGCCCGAAGACCTTGCGGCCCTCGGGCGAGTGCGCCAGGCCCAGGCGCGCGATGCGCGAGGCATCGAGGCCCTGCACCTCATGGCCATCCAGCAGGACCCTGCCGCGGCTGGGCTTGAGGCCGCCGGAGATGGCCCGCATGGTGGTGGTCTTGCCAGCACCGTTGGCGCCGATGAGGGCCACCAGGGTGCCCTGCTTCACGGTCAGCGTGGTGCCCGTCAGCACCTCGCTGGCGCCGTAGCCTGCATGGAGATCTTCCACTTGAAGCATGGATGCCTCCTAGGCCGGCTGCGGCGAGGGTTCGCCGGGGAGATCGGTTTGCGGGGGCTGGCCCAGGTAGGCCTCCACCACCTTGGGATGGCGCTTCACCTCGTCAGGCGTGCCCTCGGCGATGACTTTGCCGCCGTCCAGCACGGTCACGGTGTCGCAGAGCTCGCTCACCACGTCCATGTGGTGCTCGATGAGGAGGATGCTGATGCCGCGCCTGTGGACCCGCTTGATGATCTCGATGAGCTGGACCACGTCCGGGTGGGCCAGGCCCGCGGCGGGCTCGTCGAGGATGAGCAGGTCGGGCTTGCGGGCCAGGGCGCGGGCCACTTCCAGGAAGCGCTGGGCGCCATAGGTCAGGTCCTTGGCCTTGGTGAGGGCCTGGTCCTTCAGCCCGATGCGGTCCAGCAGGCAGAGCGCGTCGGCCTGGGCCTGGCGTTCTTCTTTGCGGGCCAGGCCCAGCAGCACCAGGGGCAGGGGGCTGCGGTACACGCCCTTCAGCGCCACCATGACGTTCTCCAGGGCCGTGAGCTCGGCGAAGAGCTGCAGGTTCTGGAAGGTCCGCGCCACGCCGGACTTGGACACCTGGTAGAGGCTGCCCGAGGGCAGGACCGAGCCCCGGAGCAGGATGCGCCCGGCGCTGGGCGTGTAGAGCCCGGAGATGACGTTCACCACGGTGCTCTTGCCGGAGCCGTTGGGTCCGATGAGGCCGTGGATGGCGCCGGACTTGATCGTCATGGAGAGGCCGTCCACAGCCTTCACACCGCCGAAGTACCGCTTGAGGTCCTCGATGACCAGCAGGGGCGCGCCATCGGCGCTGCGGGGCGGCAGGATGGCCTCGATGTCCGAGGCTTCGGGCAGGGGCGCGTGGGGCACCCGGAACAGCTTCGCCAGGAAGAGGGACAGGAAGCCCATGAGACCCTCGGGCAGGCCCACCACCACGGAGAAGAGCATCAGGGCGAAGATGGCCTTGCGCCAATCCTCGGTGTTCTCCACGAAGAGGCCGCCCACCACCAGCAGTCCCATGGCCACGACGGGGGCCAGGGCCTGGAAGGGCCGCGTGGTCTTCTTCACCAGGCCGCGCAGGCCCGCCGCCAGGGCCATGGCGAAGCCCAGGCCGGAGAAGATCTGGAAGAGGTGGCGATTCGACAGCAGGTTGGGCAGCAGCACGATGACCGTGGCGCCCACGAAGGCGCCCCACAGGCTCTTGCGGCCGCCCAGCACCACGCCCAGCAGCAGGATGATCATCAGGTCATAGGTGAAGCTCTGGGGCTGCAGGTACTGGAAGTTGAAGGCGTAGAGCCCGCCCGCCAGGCCGCCGAGACTCGAGCCCAGGGCGAAGGCGGCCACCTTGTGCCGGTAGGTGCCCACGCCCATGGCGTCCGTGGCGATGGGGCTGTCCCGCAGGGCCTCGAAGGCCCGGCCCCACTGCGAGGCCAGCAGGTTGCGCATCACCATCCACACCAGGGCCAGCAGGGCCAGGCAGAGCCAGAAGAACAGGGGCGGGGTGAGCGCGTGCCCCCAGACCGGCGGCCGGCTGAGGCTCAGGCCCTGGGCGCCGCCCGTGAGGCTCTCCAGCTCGTTCAGCGCCGTGGTGCTGAGGGCGGCGAAGCTGAGGGTGGCCAGGGCGAACTGGGGGCCTTCCAGGCGCAGCGCGGGCAGGGCCAGCAGACCACCCAGCAGCAGGCCCACGGCCATGGCCGCCAGCAGGGCCGGAGCCATGCCCAGGCCGAACTTGGTGACGGTGAGGCCGGCCGCGTAGGCGCCCAGGCCCAGGAAGGCCACGTGGGCGAGGTTCACCTGGCCCAGGTAGCCCACGGTGACGTCCAGGCCGATGAGGAGGATGCCGTAGATGGCCAGCAGGGTGAGCAGGCCCAGGGCGTAGGGATTCACCACCAGGAGCGGGATGGTGGCCAGGAAGGCGAAGACGATGAGCTCGGCACCGCGGAGGAGGAGGATGCGCTTCATCTCACACCTTCCGGATGATGGCTTTGCCGAACACGCCCGTGGGCCGCACGGCCAGGGCGAGGATCAGCAGCACCAGGCCCGGCGCCTCGCGCCAGCCGCTGCCCAGGTAGAAGCTGGCCAGGCTTTCCAGCGCCCCCAGGAACATGCCGATGAGCACCACGCCGAAGCCCGAATCCAGGCCCGCCACCACGGCCACGGAGAAGGCCTTGAGGATGAGCGCCGAAGCCATGGTGGGGCCCACGGTGGTGATGGGCGAGACCAGGATGCCCGCCAGGGCCGCCACGGCGCCCGACAGGGCGTAGGACAGCATGACGGTGCGGGTGGCCGAGATGCCCATGAGCTCGGCGGCGTCGCGGTCCGCGGACACGGCCTCGAAGGCCTTGCCCAGCAGGGTGCGGCGCTTGAACAGTTCGATGGCGCCCATGATGGCCAGCACGCCCACGGCCACGGACAGCTCGAGCCGGGTCACGTCCACGCCCAGCACGTGGATGGGATCGGCGGAGATGGGGGTGGGGAAGGGGCGGTCGTCCCGGCCCCAGAGGTTCTCGGCGGCGGAGAAGAAGAAGAGGCCGATGATGATCGTGAGCAGGATCCAGCCTTCGCTCTTCTGCTCCAGCGCCAGCCGCACGCCGGCGCGCTCGACCACCAGGCCCATGATGGCGCCGAAGAGCAGGCCGCCGGGAATCATGGCCCAGTAGGGCACGCCAAGGTTGAGCAGGGTGAGGCTGAAGAAGGCCGAGACCATCACCAGCTCGCCCTGGCCGAAGTTGATGCTCTTGCTGGTGGCGAAGGTCAGCTGGAAGCCGTAGGCGATGAGGGCGTAGACCAGCCCCATCAAGGCGCCGCTGACGGCCATCTGCCCAATGATCGATGCATTCATGCGCGGCCTGTCCGGGGGAAAAAGCGGGGGGCCGAAGCCCCCCGGGTTCACGGGTTGGGAAAGCTACTTCTTCTTGCCCTTGATCTTGGCGGGCGTGGCGCTCAGCGCGGACTTGCGGAGGCGCTCGCGGTCGGCGTCGTTGCCGAAGACCACGTGGCCGTCCTTCACCATGCCCATGACCGTCTGCTCGCGGCGGAAGGCCTCGTGGGTGGTCACGTCGGCGGGATCCCACTTGGTGTAGGGGTGGTTCCAGGTGGCGATGACGCCCTGCACGGGCTCCTTCAGGTCCTCCAGGGCCTCCTTGACCTTCTTCGTGTCGGTGCTGCCGGCCTGCTTCACGGCGGCGGCCATGAGGTAGACGGCGTCATAGCCCTGGGCGGCGGCCACGGGGGAGGGGATGCGGCCCACCTTGAAGGTCTTGTGGTAGCCGTCGATGAAGGCCTTGGCCTTGGGGGTGATGGGCTCTTCGATGAAGGTCTGCGGCATCAGCGTGCCGTTGCCGTTCTTGCCGGCGTTGTCGATGTAGTTGGACATGGAGAGCGTCCAGCCGCCGATGAGCGGGGCCTTCATGCCGATCTTGGCCATGCCGTTGGAAATGGCGGCCAGCTCGGGCCCGATGCCCCAGATGAGGATGGCCTGGGCGCCGGCGGACTTGGCCCGCAGCAGCTGGGCGGTCATGTCCTTGTCGCCGATGTTGAACTTCTCCTGGGCCACGACCTCCAGCTTGCTGCCCTGCTTCTTGATCTGGTCCAGCATGTCGTCGCGGCCGGAGACGCCGTAGTTGGTGGAATCGAAGACCACCGCCACCTTGGTGAACTTGCGGTTGATGGCCTCCTCCACCACCATGGCCGCCTGGATGCCGTCATGGGCGGCGAAGCGGAAGATGGAGCAGTCCTTCACGCCGGCCTTGCTCCACTGCGTCATGGAGGCCGAGCCCGCGGCGGGGCAGATGATCTTGGTGATGCCCTTCTCCTGCAGGTGCTTGTCGCCGGCCATGCAGACGCCGGTGTTCACGGTGCCGATGACGCCCGTCAGGTCGCTCATGGCGGCCAGCTCCTGGGCGATGAGGGCGCCGCGCTCGTTCTTGGCCTCGTCATCGCGCTCGACGATCTCGATCTTCATCTTCTTGCCGCCCACCAGGATGCCGCCGGCGGCGTTGATCTCGGCGATGGCGAGCTTGGAGCCGTCCCGCGCGGAGGTGCCCATGGGGGCGGAGCCGCCGCTGAAGGGTCCCGTGAGGGCGATCTTCACGGTGTCTCCGGCCGTGAGGCCGAGGGCCGTGAGCAGGAGCGATCCCTGGACGATCTGCTTGAACATCGTGTCCTCCTCAGAGGCGGTGGATTGGGTGGATGGATGGGCGCAAGCATAGCGGCCCTGGGCCCTTCCGGGAAGGTGGGCCTGTTCCTTCCAAGCTTCGAAATCAGATCAATCGGGCCAGCACCCAGGCGAGCAATGACTCGCCGCCGGCCACCCGCTGCTCCGCCACGAGGAGGGGCAGGTCCAGGGCCCGCGCATGGTCGGGGCCGAGCTTCACCGCGTCCTTCTCGGTGCAGACCAGCCAGGCGGCGCCTTCGGCCCGGGCCTGCGCCTGCAGCCGGCGCAGGTCCGCCGGCGAGGGGCCCCGGTGGTCCGGGAAGCTGCGCGAGCCGGTCCAGGCATGCCCGGCCAGCAGCAGGTCGGCGTAGAAGGCCTCGGGGTGGCCCAGGCCGCACCAGGCGAAGGCCGGGCCCTGGACCTCGGCCGCCGGCAGCTCCGCCGGCCAGCGGCGCAGGCCGCCCAGGGCGAAGTCCACCCAGAAGACGGGGCCACCCGAACCGTGGCGGGCCCACCAGGCTTCGATCTCAGGGCGGTCCTGCACCCGCGCGGCGCGGGTTACCACCAGGGCCTGGGCGCGGCGGGCGCTGTCCACGGGCTCGCGCAGGTCACCCAGGGGCAGCATCCGCCCGTCGCCCCAGCGGCGCACGCCATCGAGCACCAGCAGGTCCAGGTCGCGGTGCAGGGCCCGGTGCTGGAAGCCGTCGTCCAGCAGCAGGCAGCGGAGGCCCGGCCGCTGGGATTGGGCCCGCATGGCCGCCGCCTCGCGCTTCCGGCCCACCACCACGCGGCGGGCGCCCAGGCGCCGGGCCATGAGCAGGGGCTCGTCGCCGGTCTGCCGGGGATCGGAGTCGGCCTCGACGCTCATGGGATCCACGTTCCGCCGCCCGCCGTAGCCACGCGAGAGCACGGCATTGGTCCAGCCGGCGGCCTCCAGCCCTTCGGCCAGGAACAGGGTGAGGGGCGTCTTGCCGGTGCCCCCGGCGCTGAGGTTGCCGATGGAGATCACGGGGACCGTGGCATGGGCGACCCGCTCGGGGTGGGCGTCGAAGCCCCGGTTGCGGGCGCGCACCACGGCCCCGTAGAGGGGTGCCAGCGGGGCAGCCAGGAGGCGCAGGAGGGACATGCACCCAGGGTAGCGGAGGTCGGCGGCGGGAATGGATTTCGTCCCGGGTCCCGAGGGGAGGTTTCCATCCGACCCTGGCCCTGGGTTAAGCTAGGGGCCTCCCCGGGACCTGCATGGCTGAACCCAGCTTCATCGACCAAAGCAAGCTGCGCTTCCGCGAAGGCGAGCTGATCTTCCGCAAGGGGGAGATGGCCCAGCAGATGTACATCATCCTGTCGGGCAAGGTGCGCCTGTATGTCTCAGAGGAGGCGCAGGGGGAGTGGGCCGAGGAGCTCGCCAAGGGGGATTTCTTCGGGGAAGGCAGTCTGCTGGAGGCTTTGCCGCGCCAGCACACGGCCCTGGCCCTGGAGGATTCGGACCTCATCGCCATCAACCGCGGCACCTTCATGCGGATGATCCGGCAGAACCCCGAAGTCTCCGTGAAGATGATGCAGCGCCTGGCCCAGCGGCACCGCGAAGTCGGCGAGCGGCTGGAGTCCATGGACGCCAACCGCCCCGCCAAGGTCGTCACGGCCCCGGTGGCCAACCTGGTGTCCGTGCTGAGCGGCAAGCCCCACCCGATCCTGTCGCACGGTTCGCTCATCGGGCGCTTCGATCCCACCACGGGCGTCCACCCCGACATCGACCTGACGGACGAGGACCACAACCTCAGCGTGTCCCGGCGCCATGCCCGCATCCTCTGCGAGCACGGCCGCTACTTCCTGCTGGAGGAACCCGGCGTGGCCAACGGCACCTTCGTGCGCGGCGAGCGCATCCAGCCGGGCGAGCCCCGGGAGCTGAAGCACGGCGACCGCGTGGGCTTCGGCATGGTGGTGCTGTTCTTCGAAAAGACGTAACCTTCCGGCGGGCAGGAGACGGGAGGCGCTCATGGGGACGGATCTGCTGGTCGAGTTGTGGCGGGATGAGCACGGCGTCATCCGGGAATTGGTGCAGTTCGGGCTGGATGAGGTGGGCGGGGCCTGCATCATCCGCGAGCGCAACAGCCTGGATGCCCTCGATGGCGACGCGAACGAAGGGGACATGGTGATCGCCCGTTTCGGCGATCCTGAAGATGCGCGGGATTTCCTTCGGGATGAGGGCTTCGAGCCACTGTGACCGTCTGGCGGGACGATCCGGATTATCGTGGAAGCCATAGGCTCTCGGAGGTTCCCATGCATTCGCTGTTCGTTCCCGCCGACCGGGATGCCCTGGCCCGGCGGTTCGCGGAGCTGGAGCCGGGTGCACAGCGCCAGTGGGGGAAGATGGACGCGGCCCAGATGCTGAGGCACTGCTCCATCGCCCTGGGCGATCTCCTGGGGGATCGTCCGGTGAAGCAACTCTTCCTGGGGAAGCTGATCACACCTTTGATCCGGGGCCAGATCTTCGGGGAGAAACCCTTCCGTCGCAACTCCCCCACCGATCCCATCTACGTGGTGTCCGATCCCCGGGATTTTGAGACTGAGCGCACGCAGCTGGCCACCTTCATCGACCGCGTGGTCCAGCGTGGCACCGCCAAGACCGAGGGCATGGTCCACCCCTTCTTCGGCCGCCTGAGTGGCGAGCAGTGGGGACGCCTGATCTACAAGCACTTCGACCATCACCTGAGGCAATTCGGCGTTTGAGCCTTCTCATATCTGCAAAATGGCCCGGCGACTGCCGGGCCATTTTGCAGCAGGGAAGGGCGGCTAGTTCGAGCCGATACCCAGCGCCTTGGCGGCCTTGGTGAGTTCGGGAACGACCTCGAACAGGTCGCCCACTATCCCGTAGTTCGCCAGCTTGAAGATGGGCGCCTCGGGATCCTTGTTGATGGCGACGATGAACTTCGAGCCGCTCATGCCGGCGATGTGCTGGATGGCGCCGCTGATGCCACAGGCGATGTAGAGGGTGGGGCTCACGACCTTGCCGGTCTGGCCCACCTGCATGCTGTGGGGCAGGCCCCAGCCCGCGTCCACGGCCGCCCGGGAGGCGCCCACGACGCCGCCGATGGCGTCCGCCAGCTCTTCGAGGATCTTGAAGTTGGCGCCGTCCTTCATGCCGCGGCCGCCGCTCACGATGACGTTGGCTTCGCTCAGGTCCACCTTGCCGCTGGCCTTGGCCAGAATCTCCTTCACCACGGACTTGAAGTCCCCGGCGGGAGCGGCGAGGGATTCCATCGTGCCGGCGCCGGCCTTCTCGGCGGCGGCGAACACGTTGGGCCGGGTGGTGGCCACCTGGATGGCACTGGCGAAGCTGGTGGTGGCAAAGGCCTTCCCGGCGTAGACGGGGCGGACAGCCTGGAGCTTGCCATCCACGATGGAGAGCCCGGTGACGTCCGACGCGTAGCCGGCACCCAGACGGGCGGCGGCCCGGGGGGCCATGTCCTTGCCCACGGCGGTCGCCGCGGCGAGCAGCACGGTGGCGCCCTTGGCCTTCATGGCCTCGGCAATGACGGCGGCGAAAGCGTCACTGGAGTAGGAGGCCAGCGTGGCGCCTTCGGCGGTGAGGATCAGGTCGGCGCCGTACTTGGCGGCCTCGGCGGCACCCGCGCAGGAGGCGCCGGCGAAGAGCGCGCCCAGCTGCCTGCCCGCGGCATCCGCGAGGCGGCGGCCTTCGCTCAGGGCTTCGGCGCTGGGCTTGCGGATCTGGCCATCCTTCAGTTCACAGAACACGAGAATCATGGAGTCGTCCTTTCGAATCGGAATCGGCGGGGAGCGGCCTAGAAGACCTTGGCTTCGTCCTTGAGGGCCTGGATCAGGGCCTGGGCCTGGGCGGCGGCATCGCCTTCCAGCTTGCGGCCGGCGGGGCGCTCGGGCGGCAGGGCCAGGGCGATGGTTTGGGTGCCGACCGTCGCGGGCACCGCGTCCACTTCCTCGATGGTCTTCTTCTTGGCGGCCATGATGCCCTTGAGGCTGGCGTAGCGGGGCTCGTTGAGGCCCTTCTGGGCGGTGATCACGGCGGGCAGCTGGCCCTCCACGATCTCGGAGCCGCCTTCGATCTCGCGCTCGGCCTTGAAGGTGCCTTCACCCAGTTCCAGCATCACGATCACGTTGGCCTGGGCGACGCCCAGCAGCTCCGCGAGCATCGGTCCCATGGCGGCATTGTCGCCGCCGAGGCCCTTGTTGCCGCAGAGGATCAGGTCGAAGCCCTTGTCCTTGGCGTAGCCGGCGATGATCTGTGCCACGGCGAAGGCGTCGCCCTGGCCATCGCCCCGGAGCAGCACGGCGCTGTCGGCGCCGAGGGCCAGCGCGTTCTTCAGCACGTCCTTGGCGCTGTCGCCGCCCACGGAGAGGGCCACCACCTCGGCGCCCTTGCCCTCCTTGGTGCGGATGGCCTCTTCCAGCGCGTACTCGTCATAGGGGCTGGTGATCCACTTGACGTCGGCCGGGTCGAGGGACCGGCCATCGGCGGCGACTTTGATCTTGGTTTCGGTGTCGGGTACCTGCTTGAGGGCGACGAGGATCTTCATGGGCGCTCCCTGATGCGTCTTGGACAGGCCGGCGGATAGCCGACCCAAAGGAAGAGTTTAGCCTGAGGAAGTCCAGATCCCATCGGGGTTTCGCAGGTTTTTGGAGGTCATCACGCCTGCCTCAGGGTAGGTTGGAACACTCCGGTGAGGTGGACGGTACATGCGCGACGCGACGCCGAATTTCCAGGATGCGCTGGTCCTTACGGGGGGCGGCACGGGTGGCCACTACTTTCCGGCCATCGCCCTGGCGGAGGGGGCCCGGGCCCGGTGGTCTGACCGTCTGATCACTTTCGTGGGCGCGCAGCGTGGCATCGAGGCGAGAGAGCTGCCCGCCACCACCTGGCCCCACCTGCTGCTGGACGTGGAGGGTTTCCTCGGCCGCTCGCCTTTGCGGGCCGCGCGGTCGACCTGGAAACTCGGGCGCGCCGTCTTCCGCCTGAAGGCCCTCTGGCGCCGGGAGCGGCCCTGGGCCGTGATCGGCACCGGCGGCTACGGTGCCGCGCCCGCGCTGCTGGCCGCCCGCTCACTGGGCATCCCCTTCTTCCTGCACGAGAGCAACGCCGCGCCGGGCGCCCTGGTGAAGCTGGTGGCGCCGAAGGCCCGGCGCGTGTGGTGCGGCATGGAGGCCGTGCGTCCGCTGCTGCCGGGCGCCGACTGCCGCGTGGTGGGGACGCCGGTGCGGGGGGCCTTCCTGCGCACCTTCCGGCCCGTCGCAGAGCTGGCGCCACCCTTCCGCGTGCTGGTGCTGGGCGGCAGTGGCGGGGCCCGCGCCCTCAATGAGGCGCTGCTGGAACTGGCGTCAGCGCTGCTGGAGCGCCAGCCCGACTGGGAGATCCTGCACCAGACGGGGCCGGCGGAACTGGAGCGCCTGAAGGCGCGGCCGCGCCATCCGCGCCACGCGCTGGTGCCCTTCATCGCCCGCATGGACGAGGCCATGGAAGCTGCGAGCCTGGTGGTGGGCCGCTCCGGCGCCAGCACCTGCGCCGAGCTGAAGGCCGCCGGGCGCGGCGGGCTCCTGATCCCCCTGCCCACCAGCGCGAACGACCATCAGCGCAGGAACGCCCTGGCCCTGGCGGCGGAGGGGCGGGCCCTCGTCCTCGAACAGGGGCCGGAGTTCATCCCGCGGCTCGAGGCGGCCCTCCTGCCGTTGCTGGAGGATCCCTTGGCGCGACAATCACTGTCCAGCGAGCCCGAATCCAACCGGGCGGTGCAGCTCTGCCTGGATGATCTGGGCGCCTGTCTCGGCTGAGAGCTGTCGGGGCTACCTGGGCTGGCGGGGTTCGGCGAGCCAGGCTACGGCGACGGAGATGAAGTAGAGGCCCAGCAGCACGATGCTGAAGAAGATGGTCGTGACCACCACGTCGCCGGGCGTGAAGAAGGCGCTGAAGATCAGGATGACCATGGTGGCGTGGCGCCAGTACTTCAGCATCCACCGGGCGGTCACGATGCGGAACCGGGCCAGGAAGAAGAACAGCACCGGCAGCTCGAACATGATGCCGGTGATGAGGGTGGTCGAGATGAACAGGTCGAGGTAGTCCGAGGCGTGCAGGTTCGCCCGCAGGCCGGCGGCGGCGGCTTCCTGGAAGAGGATGTCGCCCAGGAACTTGAAGGCCTGGGTGTAGGCGAAGGCGGAGCCAAGGAGGAAACAGCCTGAAGTCACCACCACGAAGGGGATGACGAGGCGGCGTTCCTTGGGCAGCAGGCCGGGCCGGATGAAGGCCCATAGCTGGTAGAACAGGAAGGGTGCCGCAACGAAGGCGGCCGCCCACAGCGAGAGCCGCATCATGCTGAAGAACGGCTCGGTGAGATCCGTGAAGGCGAAGGGTTGCAGCTCCGAGATGGGCTTGTGGGTCTGGGCCGCCATGGCCTCCATGAAGGGCTTCTGGGCCCAGGCCCAGAGCTTGAAGCGGAGGGGGGGGATGTCCCGGTAGCCGAACGGGAAGCCGTACGTGAAGGCGAAGGCGCCCGCCACGATGAGCAGGGAGCGCACGATGCGCACCCGCAGCTCCTGCAGGTGCTCCCAGAAGCTCATTTTCTCGGGCGGGGTGGCCGGAATCGCCATGGGCCTCAGTCAGGAAAAGAGCCCGGCCCCCCGCGGGGAGGCCGGGCTGTGGGGATTCAGCAGGCTACTTCTTGTCCTTGTCGGCCGTGACGTCTTCCTTCACGGAATCGGTGAGCTCGCGGCTGGCCTTCTTGAACTCCTGGATGCCCTTGCCCAGGCTCTTGCCCAGTTCCGGCAACCGCGAAGGCCCGAAGAAGATCAGCAGCGCGATGCCGATCAGCAGGATTTCCATCATTCCCAGGTTGCCCATGGTGTGCTCCAGTTGCGGTGCTGCGGGTTCAGGGTCGCAGATCGGCCAGCGACACGTCGCCCGGCAGGTCCAGTTCCATTCTAAGCAGGGCCTGCCCGTGAGTCTTGCCCTGGGCGTCGGTTTTCACGCTTTCGCTGCCGCCCCCGCCGAGGGAGTCGTGCAGGATGAAATTGATGGCCTTGAGGTTAGGAACTTCGAATCGATCAACACCACCTTTGCATATGCTTGAAAAGTGATGCTTCACGCGCTCGGCCGTGAGCTCCCGCTGCAGGAGGCGGAACCCCGCCTCGGTGTAGGCGATGATGCCCACGTTGGAGCCGTCGCCCTTGTCGCCGCTGCGGGCGTGGGCGATGTCTTCCAGCCTGATCCTGGTCATTTCGCTTCCACGGCGCGGCGACCCAGGGAGTGGTAGGTCCAGCCCTTGGCCTCCATGGCCTCGGGACGGAACAGGTTGCGGCCGTCGAAGATGCGGCGGGCCTTGAGGGCCTTGGCCACGGCCTCCAGGTCGGCCTCGCGGTACTGGGCCCACTCGGTGGCGATGAGGAGGGCATCGGCACCCTCGCAGGCCGCCAGGGGGGACTCCGCATAGCGCACCTTGTCGCCGATCCTGGCCCGCACGGCCTCCATGGCGGCGAAGTCGTGGACCACCACCTCGGCGCCCAGGTTCACCAGGCCTTCGATGAGCTCCAGGGCCATGCTTTCCCGGATGTCGTCCGTATCGGCCTTGAAGGCCAGGCCCCAGAGGGCGAAGCGCCTGTTCTTCAGCGGAGCCGGCACGCCGGACTTCACGCCGAAGTGGGCCTTCACCTTCCGGAGGAGCACCTGCTTCTGGTGGCGGTTGGCTTCCACGGTGGCGGCGAGCGTCATGAGCGGGTGACCCTGCTCTCGGCCCACCTTCAGGAGCGCCTGCAGGTCCTTGGGGAAGCAGGAGCCGCCGAAGCCGGGGCCGGGGTTGAGGAAGGCGGGGCCGATGCGGTGGTCCGCGCCGATGGCGGTCTTCACGTGGTCCACGTCCGCACCCACGGACTCGGCCAGGTTGGCGATCTCGTTGATGAAGCTGATGCGCAGGGCCAGCATGGCGTTGGCCGCGTACTTGGTCAGCTCGGCGCTGGGCGGATCCATGCGGAACCACTTGCCGCCGCTGCGGTCCAGGAAGGGCTGGTAGAGGGCCTTCATGACGGTCTCGGCATGATCCGAGCGGCAGCCCACCACCACGCGGTCGGGCTCCAGGAAGTCGCCGATGGCCGAGCCTTCGCGCAGGAACTCGGGGTTGCTCACGACCTCGAAGGCGCGGTCCGTGTGCACGGCGATCTCCGCGTGGACTCGGGCCGCCGTGCCCACGGGCACCGTGCTCTTGTCCACCACGATGAGGGGTTTGGCGTCCGTGGCGCGCAGGGCCATGGCGTCACCCAGCTGGCCGGCCACGGCCAGCACGTACTTCATGTCGGCGCTGCCGTCTTCGCTCTGGGGGGTGCCCACGCAGATGAAGGCGGCATCCGCCTCGGCGATGCCCGCCTTGAGGTCGGTGGTGAAGCGCAGGGCGCCGGAGGCCAGGTGCTTGGTGAGCAGGTCGTCCAGGCCCGGCTCGAAGATGGGGGACTCGCCCCGGGAGAGGGTGGCCACCTTGGCCGCGTCCACGTCCACGCCGAGGATGCGGTGACCCGCCTCCGCGAAGCAGGCGGCGGCGACCAGCCCCACGTAACCTGAACCGATGACCAGCACCTGCATGACAGCCTCGCGCAAAGCAACCAGTGTAGCTTGCTATCATTCGGGAGAGGAGGCGGCATGGTGATCCTGATGGCACCCACGGGCAGCGAGGTCAATCTGCTGGAGGTCATGCTCCATGCGGGGCCGGTCTCCAAGTCGGTGCTCGTGATCCTGGCGGCGTTCTCCCTCCTCAGCTGGGTGGTGATCCTGCGCAAGGGCCTGCTCTACCACCGCAGCCGCACCGTCTCCGAGGCGTTCCGGGGCGCGTTCAAGCGGGCCACGGACTGGCGCGAGTTCAAGCAGCAGGTGGAGAAGTTCTCCCTCAGCCCCCTGGTGGGCCTCTTCGTGGCCGGCTACGGTGAGGTGACCTACCAGCTGCGGCAGGTGGGCCAGGACGGCAGGCCCCAGCTGCGCAGCATGGAAGCCGTGGAGCGCAGCCTCCAGCGGGCCAGCGTGGTGGAGATGGGCCGGCTGGAGCGCTCCCTCGGAAGCCTGGCCACCGTGGCGGCCGTGAGCCCCTTCATCGGGCTCTTCGGCACCGTGTGGGGCATCATCGACGCCTTCCGCGGCATCGGTGCGACCGGCAACGCCAACCTTGCCACCGTGGCCCCCGGCATCTCGGAGGCCCTGGTGGCCACGGCCATCGGCCTGGTGGCGGCCATCCCCGCGCTCATGGCCTACAACTTCTTCCAGGGCCAGCTGAAGCAGTTCCAGACGGAGCTGGACGACTTCTCCCTGGAGTTCATCAGTCTTTCCGAACGGAACTTCACCTGAGCAAACGACTGCCCCTCTCCCTGGATTGGGAGGACTGGTTCCAGCTCTGCTGCCCGCCCTACGACCAGCCTGAGGCCCTGGACCGCTTCGAGTGCCGGCTGCCCCTGGCCACGGAGCACTCCCTGGCGCTCTGCGCGGACCTGGGCGCCACGGCCACCTGGTTCTGCCTGGGCGACCAGGCCCGGCGCCACCCCGCGCTGCTGCACCGCATCGCCGGCGCCGGCCACGCCATCGGCCTGCACGGGTTGACGCACCGGCGGGCCTTCGAGATGGACCGCGGGGCCTGGCGGGCTTCATTGCGCGACGGCAAGGCCCTGCTGGAGGACCTCAGCGGGCAACCCGTGGTGGGCTACCGGGCCCCGGAGTGGAGCCTGCGCGGAGTTGCCGCCGACTGGTGGCGGGACCTGCCCGAGCTGGGCTTCCGCTACGACTCCAGCCGCGTGCCCCTCGCCGTGATCGGAAACCCTGCCGCCCCGCGCCGCCCCCACCTGCTGACCGAAGGCCTGTGGGAGCTGCCGCCGCCCGTGCTCTGGTCCGGGCCGGTGCGCATGCCGCTCTGGGGCTGGGGCCCGCGCGTCATGCCCTTCAGCCTGGTGCGCCGGGCCCTGGAGACCCTGGCCCTGGAGGACGCGGGCACGCCCCTGGTGCTGCACCCCTGGGAACTGGACGCGGAGCAGCCGCGCCTGCCGGGCCTGTCCCTGGGGCATCGCTACACCCACAGCATCGGGCTCCGGGGCTACGGGGGCCGGCTCCGGGAGCTCCTCGACGGCTTCCGGCTCACGAGCCTCGAGGCCTGGGTGGACGCGCAATGACGGCCGTCCCGCTCATCCTGCTGGCCCCCTCCGAGGAGAAGGCCTCCGGCGGCGTTCCGGGCCGCCTGATGGAAACCCCCGCCCAGCGCTGGGCCCGGGAGCAGCTGGTGGCCCTGGCGAAGCAGGGCTCGCCCGAGGCCCTGCGGAAGGCCTTCGACGTGAAGGACCTGGCCCTGGACAAGGCCCGCAGCGAGGCGCTGGCGCTCTCGGGCCGGGTGCCGCTGCTGCCGGCCCTCTCGCGCTATGCGGGCGTGGCCTTCCAGGCACTGGCGGCGGCCTCGCTCCCGCCGGCGGCCTGGACCCAGGTCTACATCCTCTCCAACCTCCGCGGCCTGGTGCGCGGCGATGAGGCCGTCCCGCCCTACAAGCTGAAGCTCGGGGCGATCCCCGGCCTCAAGGCCCATTGGCGGAAGGCCCTCCGGACGCAGCTGGCGGCCCTGCCCGAGGGGCCCGTGTGGGAGCTGCTGCCGGGCGATGCCGCCGACCTGCTGAAGGGGTGGGCGCGGCCGCGGCACACCGTGGAGATCTTCGACGCGCAGGGCCGGGCCATCAGCCACTTCTCGAAGTTGTACCGGGGCCTGGTGGCCCACTGGATCCTGAAACATCAGCAGGGCGATCCCCGGCGGGTGCTGAAGGGCCGGCTGCCCGGATGCCAGTGGGCGGGCGTCGCCGAGAACGATCGCGGCGGGCTTTGCCTGCGCCTGGTGGTGGAACGGTGAGCGACGACTGCAACCGCACCCCCTTCTGGCAGCGCCAGCCGCGGCTCCCCCTGGAGATCCACCGCTTCCTGCAGGACCGCACGGAGGCGGCGCTCCAGGATCCCGAGGACCGCCAGGCGCTCGTGTGGCCCACCATCCTCGCGGCACCGGGGCTGCGGCGGGCCCACCCTGCGGGCCTTCCGCAGCCTGAGCTGCTGGGGCATGCCACGCGCATGCTGGGGGCCCTGGGCCACCACGATCCGGCCGACGCCTGGCGCACGCATCGCACGGCCTGGCCGGACACGGCCGAGGGCGACGCGGCAGGCTGGCGGCCCGCATCCGCCTGGGGTGCCTGGGGCCCCCTCGTGAGCCTGCGCTGCGGCTGGCAGCTGGCGGCGCTCACTCCGCTGCCCCTGGGTGAGCCCTACCCGCTGGCCTGTGGCGTGTCGCTCTTCAATCACGGTCTCTACCACGAGTGCCACGATGCCCTGGAACCACTATGGGCGCGGGCGGAGGGGGACCTGAAGCAGGGGCTGCAAGGCCTCATCCTCCTGGCGGGCGGCTATCACCACCTCCAGCAGCACAACCTGGCCGGCCTGCTGTCCCTGTGGGAGGAGGCCCTGGTCCGTCTGGGGCCTGGCGGCGGGCGCGTGGGCACGCCCTGGGGCGAGGTGTGCGCGGAGTCGGCCCTGGACCTGACGGCACGGAGGCTGGACCATGGAAGGTGCATGACCGAGGACGCAGACGATGATGCGGTATTCGGGCCCCTCTGGGCCCTGGACCGCCCCACCTGGGAGCTGGCATGAGCCACACGGTTGACCTGCTGGTCCTGGGCGCGGGCATCGCCGGGTGTTCCGCGGCCCTGCGTGCGGCGGACCTGGGCGCCTCGGTGGTGCTGGTGGCCAAGGACGAGCTGGGCGGCACCAACACCTCCTGGGCCCAGGGCGGCATCATCGGGCTGGCGCCCCCCGAGGAGGGGGATTCCCCCGACCTGCTGGCCGCGGACATCGAGGGGGCCGGCGGCGGACTCTGCCGGCATGAGGCGGTGCGGCTGCTCGCCGAGGAGGGGCCGAAGCTCTGCCGGAGCTTCCTCTGGGAGCGCCTGGGCGTGCCCTTCGACCTGGGGGAGAACGGCACACCGGATCCCACGGCCGAGGCGGCTCACAGTGCCCGGCGCATCTACCACGCCAAGGACGCCACGGGGCTCGCGATCCAGTCGGCCCTCAGCGAGGCCGTCCGGCAGCACCCGAACATCGAGGTCCGCGAGCGGCTCTGCCTGGTGGACCTGATCACGAGCCCCCACCACTGCCTCAGCCCGGTGCGGGTGTACGATCCCATCCGCGTCCATGGCGCCTTCCTCTTCGATCCCGCCACCGGCCAGGTGGAGGGGGCCCTGGCCCGGCGCACGCTCCTGGCCACCGGCGGCCTCGGCTACCTGTACCTGCACACCACCAACCCGCCCAGCGCCACCGGAGACGGGCTCGCCGCCGCCTACCGGGCCAGCGCGCGCATCGTGAACTGCGAGTACATCCAGTTCCATCCCACGGCGCTCTACGTGCCGGGCAAGCCGCGGACGCTGCTCACCGAGGCGCTGCGCGGCGAAGGCGCCCACCTGGTGAACCGCAAGGGCGAGCGCTTCATGGCCAAGTACGAGCCGGAGCACATGGAGCTGGCGCCCCGCGACGTGGTGAGCCGGGCCATCTTCCAGGAGATGGCAGCCAGCGGCGAGGCCAGCGTCTACCTGGACCTGGCGCCCCTGGCCGCGAAGCTGGACCTGGACGAGCACTTCCCCACGGTGATGGCAGCCTGCCGCGCCGAGGGCCTGGATCCCAGCCGCCAGCGCATCCCCGTGGTGCCCGCGGCCCACTACTTCTGCGGCGGCGTGCTGGTGGACCTGGATGGGCACACCTCCCTGCCGGGGCTCTTCGCCGCGGGCGAGGTGGCCTGCACCGGGCTGCACGGCGCCAACCGGCTGGCCTCCACCAGCCTGCTGGAAGGCCTGCTATGGGGCTTCCGCGGGGCGGAGGCCGCGGTGCGCGAGCTGGCCGATGGCAACCTCCCCGACCCGGGTGACCTGGCCCAGTGGCGGATGCCCGAGGCCCCAGAACCCACCGATCCCCTGCTCATCGACCAGGACTGGGGGCTCATCCGCAGCACGCTCTGGAACTACGCCGGCATCGTGCGCACCGGGGACCGCCTGCAGCGCGCCAAGGCGGACCTGCACTACCTGGCCCACCGCATTGAGCGCTTCTACCATGAGTCTTCCCTGAGCCGGGAGCTGCTGGAGCTGCGCAGCGGCATCCTCTGCGCCCGCCTGATCCTCAACGCCGCCCTGCAGAACCCCGAAAGCCGGGGCTGCCACTACCGGGTGGACTGAGCGGGGAAGGGCGGGGACGCCGACCGCCCGTCATCCGAAGAGCGCCGGAACCCGGGTCCGGAGAAGGGCCAGCGCCGCCTCCTGCGCAGAGGCCGACGCTGCGATGGACGCCTCCGTCCCGGGTTCCCGCCAGTCGAAGCGGGGATCCGGCCCCACTGCGGCCAGGGGCCTGGGCGTCCCTTCCGCGCCACTCCGGTGCAGGTTCTCGAGGCCCTGGTAGAGGATCGCCTGGGCCACCAGCACCCGCCAGAGCACCGGCAGCCGGGCGGGATGGAAGGGCCGGAAGAATTCCTCCCACGCCTGCAGGAGGGCGTGGTCGTCCTTTCCCGACTTGTCGCCCTTGCGGAAGTGCTTGTCGAATTCGCCGTAGCTGACGAGCTGGAGCCGCCCCTTACCGTCCTCGCGGATCAGGAGGTCCAGCGAGCGTTCCAGGTCGCCATGGGCCCAGCCCTGCCAGCGGTAGATCGCCGGGGCCGCGGCAACCTGCTCTCGGGTGGGTTCGGAGTGGGGATCGTAGGCGAGCTTCGGTTCGCAGCCGGCCAGTTCGAAATCCCGCGTGAACATCCCGGCCGCCTCCTTCAGCAGGGCGTAGTGGGTCCCGATGGCGGGCTCCAGGCTGAGGTCCAGCCAGGTCATGCGGGACCGCAGCAGGCGGAACACGGCCATGGGCGCCAGCAGGTAGTAGATGGTGGATCGCAGGTAGTAGGGATCGATCTCCAGCCAGCTGCCCTCGCCGGGTTTCAGCCGCCCCTGGGCGGCCGTCCTGGCCAGGCTGGCGATGCGGTCTCTGGCCTTTGCCGCGGCTTCCGTGGCCTGGAAGAGGAGTGGCTCGCATTCCTCGTAGATCCGCTTCCTGGCTTCATATTCATAGTCCCGCCGCGCATCCCGCTCCTTGGCCGCGCTCTGGAGCCGGTCCTTCAGCGTCTCGAGCTCCCGGTCCGTCTCCCGCTTGTGCCGGGCGGCCAGCACCGCGCTCACGACGCTCACCAGCAGGGAGGCGCCCGCAGCGATGAGCGAACCCGTGAGCTTGGCCTCCCCCTCCAGAATCCACACGCCGCACCTCCCGGGTTTGGTTGTCGGAACAGCCAGGATTGTGGCCCCGATGCTCCGGCCTGGATAGTCCCGGCGGGGCCCCTTGGCGCATCCCGAGGGGGCTCCGGTAGACTGCACCATGCCCCTTTCCGGAGAGCTGATGCGACGATCCGCCCTGTTCCTCTTCGTCTCCGGCCTGCTGGTCGGGCAATCCACGGGCCTGGATGACGGCCGCCTGGATCCTGCGTGGTTCGGCGCCGGTGTGGTCTTCCAACCTTCCAAGGCCCTCGGCTTCCAGTGGCTCAAGCCCAACCTGGACCTGCGCAACCGCAGCCTCCGCCTCCGGGCCTGGGAACCGGCCGCCTGGGTGCAGGGCCCACGGGTCGGAAAGGACCAGGCCTTCCTGTCGCGGGTGGCGCCGGGACTTCCGGCCGACCTGGAGCGGGGCCTCAAGCGGGGCCTCAAGGGCGCCCTGCCAGTGTCCACCACCCTCGGGGACGTGGTCCTCGTGGGAAGGGTGGCGGACGCGCTCGGCAGCGACGATGACTACATGTCCGTCCGGCCCATGACCCTCTCCTTCGACCTCAAGCTCGTCGATGGCGATTCGGGGGAGGTGCTCGCGGCCTTCCACGACACGCTCACGGGGCCGAACACCGAGGCGATCTCCTACCACTTCGGCCGATGGTGCGAGGCGATGGGCCGGGCCCTCGCCCCGGCTGCCGCCGCTCCGGTGTTGGCCGCGCCGGCCGCCGCCAAGCCGCTTCCTGTGCCATCGAAGCCGGCCTTCGACCTGGAGGGCGCGCTCCGGCGCATCGATGCCCTTGGGCGCGATGGCCTGCTCAGCGAAGCGGAATGCGAAGCGCTGCGCAAGAAGGCCCGCGCCAAAGCCCAGTGATCAGAGAGGCCAGGGGCCGGCGCCTTCGCGCACCAGGAGGGGCTCGTCGCCGCTGAGGTCCACGATGGTGCTGTGGATGCCCAGGGGCTGGCCGCAGTCCACGACCAGGTCCAGGGCATGGCCCTGTTCCTCCTCGATCTCCCAGGCGGTGTTGAGCACGGGCTGGTCGGGCAGGGCGACGCTGGTGGTGATGATGGGCTCACCGAGCAGGGCCACCAAGGCGTGGCAGAAGGGCTGGCTGGGGATGCGGAGGCCCACCACCTGCTTGTTCTGGAGGTAGCGGGGCACCTCGCGGCTGGCGGGCAGCAGCACGGTGTAGGGCCCGGGCAGCATCTGCTTGAGGAGGCGGAAGGTGGGGGTGTCCAGGTGCCGGGTGTAGCGGCAGAACATCTCCATGTCCGAGCAGAGGATGGACATGGGCTTCTTGGGGTCGCGCCCCTTGATCTGCTGGATCCGGTCCACGGCCTTCTTGCGGGAGGCGAGGCAGCCCAGTCCGAAGAGGGTGTCGGTCGGATAGGCGATGACGCCATCGCGCTGCAGCAGCTCGACGATGCGCTCGAGATGGCGCACCTGGGGCGTCTCGGGGTGCAGGGTGAGGATCATGGCGCGCCCAGCTCCCCCCAGCGGGCCCGCCCGGCCGAGGGCCGCTCGGCGGGCCGCTGAAAGAAGCGCTCCGCCAGGGCGGCGTCCAGCTCGGCAGACATGCCGGAGCGCCGGGCCTGAAGGGCCAGCAGGGCGACGGTGGTGAGGCCGTCGGTGATCTCGCCACCCAGTACGCGCCGGAGGCAGTCCCGGAAGGGCTCGCGGTGGACCAGCAGCTCCTCGTCCTCCTCGGCGTGGTGTCCGTCCACCGGACTCAGGCCTGTGGCCAGGAACAGGAAGGCCTCCTCATCCGTGGAGGAATTGCTGGGATGGAAGAAGCAGAGCGGCTCCCAGACCCGCGCGCTGAGCCCCGCCTCCTCGGCCAGCTCCCGCCGGATGGCCTCGAAGGGGCTCTCCGTGGCGTCGCCACCGCCCTCCGGAAGCTCCCAGGAGTAGGTTTCCAGCGGATAGCGCCACTGGCCCACCAGGACCACGCGGTCCTCCTCGTCCAGCGCCACGACGCCACAGGCGGTGCGGTGGAAGCCGCAGACTGCGTAGCGGCCCTCGGCGCCCTTCCGGTGCCTGAAGCGGTCCTCGCGGACGCGGATCCAGGGCGAGTCGTACACCAGCCGCCGGTCCAGGACCGTGTAGGGGTCCGGGTGAGCGGGCTGGGGCAGGGGCTTCAATTGCATGCTTTAAACATAACAAAATGCCCGCTTTCGCGGGCATTTTGCAGGGATGGGGGACGGTCTACCGACGGAGGCCCAGGCGCTCGATCAGGGTCGCGTAGCGATCCTTGTTCTTCTTCTTGAGGTAGTCGAGCAGGCGGCGGCGCTGGCCGACCATGATCATGAGGCCGCGGCGGCTGTGGTAGTCCTTGGTGTGGGTCTTGAAGTGCTCGGTCAGGTCGTTGATGCGCTTGGTGAGGATCGCGACCTGCACCTCGGGCGAACCCGTGTCCGACTCGTGCTGCTTGTAGTCGTCGATGATGATCTTCTTCTGTTCAACGTTGAGGGCCATGGTGGCTCCTGTTCGGGGGATCGCCCGTCACCCGTTCTTCAGTCCCGTACCGAAGGTGGGTCGAACCTGGTGAAGGCCAGGTGCCTTTATCAATTTTGCTTTTGGCTACCATTTTCTTGCCGGCGCAGCCGGTGAGAAAATGGTGCGGATAGAGGGACTCGAACCCCCACGTCTTGTGAACACTAGTACCTGAAACTAGCGCGTCTACCAATTCCGCCATATCCGCTTGAAAGATCGGTTCGGGCCCCGCGGGATCCGAAACAGCCGAACTCCAAGCCTAGCAAAGTGCGCCGTTAGAGGCAACACCGTTTCTCACCACTCGCGGTAGGGGATGCCGTTCATCCCCGTGCCCTGGGAGAGGGTGTAGACGTCGTAGACATGCCCGCCCCCCCAGCTGGTGCTGTTGGCGTCATCGCTGGTGTTCCGGAGCCCCCACTCGGCCTTGCCGGTCATGGGATCCACCGGGATGCGCCGGAGGAAGCGGATCTTCTTGCTGAGGGACCCGGTGGCGGGGGCCCCCTCCACCAGGAGCTCGAGGCTCTCGGGATAGAAATTCGCCTCCGGGGGGGGCGCCTTGATCTTCTGCTGTTCCGCCTGCTTCTTGTACTCGTCGATGGCGGTGCGGATCTCCCGCAGCGAGCGCCGCAGCTCCAGCTCCTGCTGCCGCTTCAGGCCGTTGCGGGCCAGGGGCACCGTCACCGAGGCCAGGATCATCAGCACCGTGGCCGTGACGACCAGCTCGAGGAGGGTGAAGCCGCGCTGCCGGCTCACTGCACCGTCACGAGGGCGTTGGACCAGCGCCCGGAGATCGGGGCGGTGCCGACGAGGAACTGCCCGCTCTGGATCAGGACCGGGGCGTTGCCGGCGGTGAGGCCCTCCAGGTCCAGGGTGACGAAGGGACCGGCATCGGTGCCGGCGGGGTTCCGCCGGAAGACCAGCTTCAGGAGTCCGTCCTTGCCCGGAAACTGTTCGAGACTGCCGCCCTCGCCGGTGATGAACTCGCCGGGGGACACGGCCTGGAGGCGCAGTCCCGGGGGCAGGCGCAGTTCCAGGGTGCCGGAGCTGAGGCCGCCACCGCCGCTTACGGTGAGGCTGATGCGCACCTTCTCCCCGACCTTGATTTCCGAGGCCACGGGGGACATGAAGATGACCAGGTCGGAGGGGGCGGGGGGCGGGTCGCTGGGGGCCGCGGGCTTCTTGTCCTGGATGGCGTCCGGCGCTGCAGGCGGCGTGGCGGGGGGAGGAACCGGGGCCGGCGCGACCGGAGAAACCGGCACGGGCGCGGGCTGGGACACGGGCGGGGCGATCACCGGGGCGGCCGGCTTGGGGGCCGGAGCCGGGGCCTTTTTCACGGGTTCCGGGGCGAAGGGGCCGGCCTTGGCCGTGGCGTCCTCGGGGTTGAAGGGGGCCATGTCCTGCTCCGTCATGACGGGCTTGCGGACCAGGACCGCCCGGATGGTGAGGATGACGTCGGTCTTCGCCTTGCTGTTGCGGGTGTTGCCGATCAGCCGGCCGATGAGGGGGATGTCGGAGAGGCCCCACACGCCCTGCAGGCTCTTCTGCTCCTCGTCCTTCAGCAGGCCGCCGAAGATGGCGGTCTCGCCATCCCGGAGGCGGGCGGAGGTCTTGATTTCGCGCTTGCCGAGGTCGGGGCGGCCGGGCGTGGAGCCCGACTTGAGGGTGGTGACGAGGCTGTCGATCTTCAGGGTGATCTCGCCGTTGTTGTGGACCCGTGGCTCCACCTTGATCTTCACGCCCACGTCCTCGTAGGAGAACGAGGTCTGGGCCGCGCCTGCCAGCAGGGACGAGGCCGCGGTGTTGGTGCCGGTGGCGCCGCCGAGCCCGGAGATCTGGCTCTGGGTGGTGGAGATCTTCTCGCCGATGTTGACTTCGCCGGTCTCGCCGGAAACCACCCGCACGTTGGGGCTGGCCACCAGGCGGGCGTCGCCGTTGCTCTTGAGGAAGTCCAGGGCGAGGTTCGGGAACAGGACGCGGATGTCGGCGGTGTGGATCTTGGTGAAGCCCGAGTTGGTGTTCATGCCGGACGTGTTGTTCACCGTGGTGGCGCCGAAGCGGTAGGTGCCGGACGTATCGGAGGCGTTCAGCACCGGCAGCAGGCCGATCTGCTCCAGACTGTTCTCGGTGACCTCCATCAGCTCGAGGTAGACCATGATCTCGGCCTTGCCCTTGTCCAGGGTGCGGATCACCTGGTCCACGATGGCCAGTTCCAGGGGCTTGGCCTTCACGATGAGGGCGTTGACCCGCTTGTCCGTGAAGACCCTCAGCTGCGGGTTGATGGTCGTGAGGGTGGAGCGCAGCTCGTTGGGGTCGGCGAAGGAGAGGTAGTAGGTCTTGATGATCTGGTTCTCGAAGGCCTCGCGGTTCTGCGGGGTGGCCTTGAACACCATGATGGTGTTCTTGTCGATGACCTTGTAGAACAGGTCGTTCTGGAGCATCAGCGTGTCCAGCACCCGCTGGAAGGACAGGCCCCGCAGGTCGATGGAGACGCTCTGATCCTGGTACGAGGTGTGGGCGATGATGTTCACGCCCGAGGCCTTGCTCAGGGTCGCGAAGATCTCCCGCAGGCTGGTCTTGCGGCTGAAGTTCAGGTCGATGCCTTCGAGGGAGCGCGGGTTGAGCTGGACGACGTTCACGCTGTCGGCCTTGGCCTTCATCACTTCGAGATCATCCACGGCGTCGGCCTCGGCCTTGTCCCTGGCCGCTTTGGTCTCCAGCTTGATGAGCCAGTCCTGGGCGATCTGGTTGTCCGGATCCAGCACCAGGGCCTTGCGGACCTCCAGGAGCACCGTGTCGGTGAAGCCCCGCGCCTCCGCCTGGCGGGCCAGGGAGAGGTGGGCCTCCGCGGCCCGCTGGGAGGCGCGCTTGATGCCGATCCTCGCCTTGGTGTTGTTGGGATCGCTGCGGAGGGCGGCCCGGTACTCGGCCACGGCCTCGTCGTAGCGGCCCTCGTCGAAGGCCTTGTTGGCCTTGTGGAGGCTGCAGCCGATGGCCAGCAGCAGCACGGCGGTGATCAGCAGGAGCTTGCGGACCGGGGCGAAGGAGGGAATCGGCATCGGGGGCATCCTTCGGATCAGAACTGGTTCACGGGCGCGCCGCCGGAGGCCTCGCGGACCTCCAGGACGAGCCGCATCTTGGGATACTTGGTGTTCTGGAACTCCGCCTTGGTGTCCAGGATGGACACCAGCTTCCAGCGCTCCTTGAGCACGGTCCCCGAGGTCAAGGTGACGGGTTCTTCGCCCTTCATGAAGGCGCCCACGGCGCCGGACGGGGCCCCCTTGAAGAACCCGAGGTAGCGCAGGTCCTGGGGACGGCCCGCGTACTCCCGGGCCTCCTCTTCCTGCTTCCGCTTGGCCTCGAGCTCTTCGGCGGTGGGCTGCGGCGGAGGTGGCAACGGCTTCTGCGGAGGGGGGGGCGGAGGCGGGGCTTCGAACATGAAGAGGTCGCGCTGGACCTTCGCGGCGGGCGGCAGCTCGCCGGCCTTGCCCAGGGCGGCGAGGTCGGGAAGGCGACGCAGGCCCTGGAGCTGCCGCGGATCCAGGTTCGATCCGGTCCTGGCCGCGACGGTCTTCCTCCCGCCCTTGGGTGAATCAGGGGAGAAGAAGGTGTAGAGGGCGTAGATCATGACAAGGGCGAAGGCCGCCAGCGCGATCTGGGTCCTGGGGTTGGCCCGCAGCTCCTGGCGCATGGCCTGGAAGTCGAAGTTCGAGGAGGCTGCGTTCATGCCTCGCCCTCCTCTCGTTCAGGCGCGCCGGCCTTGCGGAAGGCCCGGAGCACGATGTTGAGCCGGGCCCCTTCGGGGCTTTCCTCCAGCCGCCCGTCCCGCACGGCGAAGGGGAGGCCGGAGCCCTCGAGGTCGCGCATGAAGGCCTTGTGGTTGGCGTAGACGCCCAAGGCGACGAACTCCACTTCGACCGCCTCGAGATCCGTGCCCTTGGCGCCTTCGCGGCTGGGCAGGCCGTACTTCACGCTCTGCAGCCTCAGGCCATGCTTCTGGGCCATGGCATGAAGGGTCTTGCTGAGGCTCCACTGGAGCTCTCCGGCTGAGCCCTTGGGCAGGCGGCTCTCCAGGTCGGCCAGGGTGTCCTGGCCCCGGCGGATGCGATCCGCCAGCTGCTGGAGTTCCTGGAGCCGCTGCACCTGCTGATTCCGGCTGAGCTCCGCCTCCCGCTTGGCCCGCTGCTTCTGGGCCAGCTGCTGCGAGGCGTCCGGGAGGAGGAAGAAGGCCACGCCGAGGCCCGCCGCCATGCCCAGGATGCCGAGGGCCAAGCGGAGGCGGCTGGCGCGAAGGGGGCTGCTCATTGGGGGACCCTCGGATCGGTCGGGCGCGCACGGGCGGGGCGTCGACGGCGGCTGCCCTGCTCGTCGTCGTCCGCGGGTGGCGGGACCGGCGCCGGCCGGGCCTGTACGCCCAGGGGCGCGGGCTTCACGGGCGCTGCAGGATGCGTGGGCGGGGGCGGGGCGATCGCGGGGCGCGCGGCTGCCGTGGCGATGGGCCGTCCGGGGACCGCGACCGGGGGGCGGACCGGGGTGCCCGCTTTGATCGGGGTGGCCGGTCCCTGCTTGATGGGCTTCACGCGGAAGGGGGGTGGCACCGCCGCGGCAGGCAGGCTGATCTCGAAGTCCCAGCCCCCGCCGACCCGCTCGACCTCCCGTTCCAGCACGACCTGGGCGAAGACAGGGGTGATCCGCAGAGCCTCCACGAATTCAGCCTCCGCCTGCCGGGTACGCGCCTCGCCCTTGAGCTTTAGTACCACCTGCTGGGCACTGCTGCGGGCCCGCTGGATGCCCTTCAGCCGCATGTCGGGCACCATGCACTGCTCGAGCTCCGCCGTCAGCCGGGACCAGGGCAGGCTGCGCTCCTGGAGGATCCGCTCCGCGAGCTTCCACCGGGACTGCTCCCGGCTGGCGTCCATGTCCTGCAGTGAGGTCTGGAGCTGCTGCTCCTGCCGGCCCGCGCGCCGGGCCTCTTCGGTGAGGCTCACGGCGTCGCGCCCCGCCCGGTTCGCCTGGTGATAGGCGCGCCAGGTCATCCCGATGGCGGCCGCCAGGAAGAGCCCGCCGAGGCCCAGGGCGATCCAGCCCAGGAGCGCATGGCGCTGGCGCCACAGGCTGGGACGGGGGGCCAGGTTGAGGTGGAGGACCGGCACGGCCATCAGCGCGCCTCCCCGAACACGGAGCGGTCATCCAGGATGCGCGTGGGCAGGCTGCTCTCGGGCCAGGCGGCGGCCCCCCAGACGTAGAGCTGCTGGGGGGTGCGGGATTCCCGCTGGAGGAAGGCGGCGCTGGGGGCGATGCGCTCTTCGAGCCAGGCCTCCGGCGTCAGGGGCTCGGACCACTGGCGCAACAGGCAGAGGGTGCGTCCCCAGGCCACGAGGGTGCCGGCGTACCGCCCGGAGTCCATGGGGCTGAGGGAGAGCAGCATGCCGGGGAGGTCGAGCGAGGGGGCCAGCAGGTTGTAGAGGTGCAGCCACCGGGGGGTGAGGTTGTGGAGGTTGCGCTCAAGGCGCAGGCCCAGCTGGAGAAGGGTCTCCCGCAGCTCCTCGGGGATGCCGGAAGCCAGCCAGACGCCGGGATCGATTTCCATGGCCTGGACGAAGTGGGGAACCTCCAGGGCCAGGGCCTGCATGAAGCGCCAGCGGAAGAAGGCCTCCTGGGCCTCAGCCCCCTTGGGCAGCTCGGTCAAGTCGCGGAGCAGGATCGAGGGCGTCCAGAGGTCTTCCACGACCCAGCGCGTGGGTCCGAGGGGCAGGGCGGCCAGGGCCTGGGCCAGCTGATCGTCGGTGGGGGGCGCGCTCAGGGGACGCCGGTGGGTGCCTGCGACGACCCGGTGGGCTTCCAGCCAGAGCAGGGAGGCATCCGGTGGAGCCAGGAGGGGGAGTTTCACGATCGGTCCCCTGCCTCGGGGCGGCTTTTCCCGCATGCGATGCCGCCGGCTCCTGGCCGGTCAGGTGCCGCCAAGTCGCGCGGGGGGGCTGGAAAAGGCTGCACAGGTGACTCCTGACTGGCCTGGGGAAACCCGAGTCTACCGGGCTTCCGGCCGTTTCCCAAGGGGGCCATCCGCAAGCAGAGCTCGGTTCTTACGCGTCATGTGGAATGATGGGGGGAGATGTTCCCATCCGCCTGACCCGGAGCGCTGACAGCGTGCGCCTGATCTCCCTCGAACTCCATGGATTCAAGTCCTTCGCCGACGCCCAGAAGCTGAGCTTCCCGGGCGGGATGACGGCGGTGGTGGGGCCGAACGGCTGCGGCAAGTCGAACATCTCCGACAGCCTGGCCTGGGTGCTGGGGGAGCAGCGGGCCTCCATGATGCGCGGCTCCGAGATGGCCGACGTGATCTTCGCGGGCACGGCCCAGCGACGTCCCATGGGCCTCTCCGAGGTGAAGCTGATCCTCGAGATGCCCGATCCCGCCCTGCCCGGGGCCTCGCGCGAGGTGGCCATCTCGCGCCGCCTCTACCGGGACACCGGCAGCGAGTACCGCATCAACGGCCGCGAGGCCCGGCTCAAGGACGTCCAGGACCTGCTGCTCGACACGGGCATGGGCACGCGGGCCTACAGCTTCATCCAGCAGGGGCAGATCGACCTCATCCTGAGCAGCAAGCCGAAGGACCGGCGCCTGCTGCTGGAGGAGGCTGCCGGCATCACGCGCTACAAGCTTCGCCGCACCGATGCGGAGAAACGGCTCGAAGAGACCAAGGCCAACCTCCAGCGGCTCGATGACATCCTCTTCGAACTGAACAAGCAGATGGATTCGCTGCGGCGCCAGGCCTCACGGGCCCGCAAGGCCAAGGAGCTCGACGCGGAGATCAAGTCCACCCAGCGCATCCTCCTCGCCGGGAAGGCCGTGGAACTGGAGGCGGCCAAGCTCCGCATCCTCGACCAGCTGGACCAGACCGAGCGCCGCGTGGCGGAGCTCACGGCCCAGGTCTCCGAGAAGGCCTCCGAGGTCGAGGCCCTGCGACTGTCCGTGGACGAGCAGCAGCAGGCCCAGGCCAAGCGGGCCAGCGCGATGCTGGCCCTGGATCAGCGCCTCCAGCTGGCGGACCAGGAACGGGGGTTCCAGGAGGAACGCCGGAGCGAGGCCGAGGGACAGCGGAGCCGCCTGCAGGAGCGCATCCAGGCCCTCTCCGACCGGCTGGCCGAATCCGGTGATTCCTTCTCGGCGCTGGAGGCCCTGCTGAAGGAGGCGTCGGATCGCCTCGCCAGTTGGGAGGCCCAGCTGGCCAAAGCCGAGGAGACCGTGGCCCTGGCCCAGGGCGCCCTCCGCCACATGGAAACGGAACTCCACGCCCTCCGGGAGCGCAAGGCCGAGAGCCAGAAGGAGGCCCTGGCCCGCCAGAAGCAGAGGCTGGCCTTCCAGAGCCAGATCGCCCAGCTCGAGGGGCGCCTCGATGCGCTGAACCACGAGGAATCCGTCCGCGCCCCGCGCCTGGAGAGCCTGCAGGCGGAAGCGACCCAGGTGAACCGCTCCCTGGAGGGGCATCTGGCCCAGCTGGCCCAGGCCGAGGAGGCCGCCTTCGACCAGCGCCGGCGCACCGAGGCCCTGGAGGAGGCCCAGCGGACGCTGGCCCAGGACCACCATCGCGCTGAGGCGGAACTGGATGCCGCCGAGCGGCGCCTCCGCCAGATCTCCGACCTGCTCGCCCAGAGCTTCGGTGACGAGGAACTGCGCAAGGGGCTCACCTGGCTGCGCGAGCAGGGAGTCCGCCCCAACGCCCTGGTGGAGCTGCTGACCGTGGACGAGGCCCTGCGGCCGGACCTGGAGCGGCTGCTCGGGGTGTGGCTCCAGGCCCTTTCCGCCGACCCGGAACTGGCGCTCCGGGCCGCAGAAGCTCCGGGCCACCTGCTGCTGGCCCTGGAAGGCGAGGTGCCCGTGCCACCCACGCCGGCTGATTGCGAGCCGTTGCGGAACCACGTGCGCTGGACCTCCACCGACCGGCCGCTCCAGGCCCTCCTGGACCGCTCGTTCCGGTGTGCCGACGAGGCCCTGCCCCAGCTCGCGGTCCTGCACCCGGATCTGGCCTTCGTCTCCCCGGGCTTCATCCGGCTGCCCTTCGGCCCCCTGCAGCTGGGCATCTCCGCGCCCGCCGCCTCTCCCATCAAGCTGCGGGCCGAGCAGGAGGAGGCCAGGGCCACCCGCGAGGCGCTGCTGGATCGGCTGGAGGAGCTGGAGGCCCAGCGCGGACGCGGCGGCGACGATGCCCGGGCCGCGAGGGCGCGGTCCCTGGAGATCGACGAGGACCTCCGCTCCCTCCGCCGGCGGGCGGACAGCCTCAAATCCCAGCAGACATCGCTCGCGGCGCAGCTGTCGGAGATCCGCGCTGCGAGCGAGCGGGCCGACGCCCTCTGGGAGCAGATCGAAACGGAGATCAAGCGGCTGCAGGGCCTGCTGCGCGAATTGGATGAGCATCCCGAGGAGGCCGGTGATGTGGCCCTGGACCAGGCCGTCCTGGAGGCCGAGAACCAGGTCCGCGAGGCCCGCCAGCGCCTGGACGAGCGCCGCGAGGAGCGCCTGGAGGCCGCGCGGGGGCGCGATGCTGCGTGGGCCGAGCGGGACGGCCATGAGCGCCATCTCCAGCTGGCCCAGCGGGGCCGCTTCGACCTGGAGGCCGAACGGCAGCGGCTGGGGGGCGAAGCCACCGAGCAGGCGGAACGCATGGAGGCCTGCCAGCGGCGCCTCGCCGAACTGGAATCGGAAGCCCAGGTCCTGCTGCTGGAGCGGGAGGGCGTGCAGACCCAGGCCCGCGAGGCCCAGCCCCGGCTCGAGCTGGATCAGGAGACCCTGCGGGTCCAGGAGCGCTCGGCCCGTGAATTCCAGGAGGCCCTGGAGAACGCCCGCGCCCAGCACCAGGAGGTGCTCCTCCACGGCGCGCAGGTGCAGGGCAGCCAGGAGGCCCTGGCCAAGGAAGTGGAGCTCGCACTGGGGCTGGAGGTGCCCGCCTTCCTGAACGGGCTCAGCGAGCCGGAGCGGGAGGCTTGGGAAGAGGGCGAGTTGGTCCACCAGACGCGCCTGAATGAGCTGCAGGGTCGGCGCATGGATCTGGGGGGCGTGAATCCCCTGGCCATCCAGGAGCTCGAGGAGGCCGAGACGCGCATGGCCTTCATGAATGAGCAGCGTGCCGACGTCACGGCGGCCATCGGCAACCTCGAGGCCACCATCCAGGAGATCAACGCCACCAGCGAGGAGCGGTTCCGCGAGGCCTTCGATTTCGTGAACAGCCGCTTCCAGGAGGTCTTCCGGGAGGCCTTCGGCGGCGGCAGCGCCCACCTCAGCCTCGAGGATCCCAAGAACCTGCTGGAGTGCGGCATCGAGATCACCGCCCAGCCGCCCGGCAAGACCGCCAAGGCCCTGACCCTGCTGAGCGGCGGCGAGAAGGCGCTCACCGCCATCTCCCTGCTCTTCGCCATCTTCCACTTCAAGCCCAGCCCCTTCTGCGTGCTGGACGAGGTGGACGCGCCGCTGGACGAGGCGAACGTGGGCCGCTTCGCCGCCATGGTGCAGAAGATGAAGGCCGACACCCAGTTCATCGTCATCACCCACCAGAAGCCGACCATGGTCGCGGCCGATACCCTCTACGGCGTCACCATGGAGGAAGCCGGTTGCTCACGCCTGGTGAGCGTCCAATTGCGGGAAGCGGAAGCCCTGGTTTGAAGGCGGTCCGGCCGTATAGTCGGTGTAACTAAAAAGGGTTGACAGGCTGGTTTTCGCCTCTTCCCCCAAGGGGTCCAAGGCCTTTTTCGTGTCAATGCGAAAGAAAGCGGAAAATGTGGAAAACCCCGAAGTCCGGCCATTCGGCAGATTCTGCTGGCGTCGTCAATTTAAAGATTGATATTAAACGATTAACATTGATGGGAATTTACCCTGCTTATGTTAGGAAATCTGTATCCGGACAGGGTTTAGCACCGGTCCAGGGGGTCAATCCGCAGGCTTTTCCACAGGGACTTTTGCCCTCAGCGTAACTGGCTGGAAACGCTCAGGTGACGAATCTGTGACCGGAGGATCAGACTTCAGATTCGGCCAGGAACCCCGGTCGCAGCCACTCGCGGATGGTGTCGTCGTCGATGCCGAGATTCGCGAGGTGCTCAGTGGCCATCTTCAGGCTCTGGTCCTCGTCGCGGCAGATGAGAAGGCGCTGTTTCCAGGCCTCGGTCGCCCGGGCCCGCAGGCTGGGCTCGCCGCCATTCATCCGCTTCTCGAGGACGAAGCCGAGGTTGTTGGCGGCTTTGCGATGGTGCGGCTCGAGGGCGAGGGCCTTCTCGTAGGCCTCGGTGGCCTCCTGCCAGCGGTTGGTGACCTCGAGGGCGACGCCCCTGGCGTTCCAGACGTCGGCGTCCTGGGGGGCCAGGGCCATGGCCTGCTCGACCATGCTCATCTGGTCTTCGCGCCGGTTGGCGAAGCGGTACACCTCGGAGAGGCCCAGGTAGGCGCTGTATTCGCCGGGATCCAGCTCCAGGGCCTGGAGGAAGGCCTGCTCGGCGGCGGTGCCCTGGTGGGTCTCCACGAGGACGTAGCCGAGCTGGACCTGGAGGTCCGCGGCATCGGGCTCGCGCATCAGGGCTTCGCGGTAGCAGCGCAGGGCATCGTCCCAGCGGCACTCTTCGCGGGCCATGTCACCCAGGGCCGCCCAGGGATTCGCAGCATCGGGATCGGTTTCGGCGGCAAGGCTGAAGTAGGACAGCGCGCCGTCCCGATCGCCCATATCCCGCTTGAGTTCACCCAGCAGGGCCTGCGCCTCGGCCAGCACCGGGGCGGGGGGCGCCAGCAGCATGAGCGTGTGGAGCTGGCCCTGGGCCAGTTCCAGGTGGCCCTGCTCGCTGAAGATCTCGGCGAGGATGAAGTAGCTGGTGGGATCGCAGACGTGGAGGCTGCGGGCCCGCTGGATGCAGCGCAGGCCCTCCGCGAGTTCTCCGCGCTTCAGGAGCAGCTCGCCCAGGGCGTGCCAGCCCCAGTAGTAGGTCTCTTCGGCGTGGAGGGCCGCCATGAGCTGGGCTTCCGCACCGCAGAGGTCCCCCAGCTGCTCCATGGCGATGGCCAGCAGGCGCAGGGTGCGCGGGTCCTTCGGGTTGAGGCTGAGGGCCTTCAGCAGCCAGGCCTTCGCGTCGGAAGGCTGGTTCAGGTGCAGCTGCACGAGGCCCGCCAGCTCCAGGGCCTTCGGATCCTGGCCGTTCAGGGCCAGGGCCTGCTGCAGCGTGAGCTCCGCCCCGTCGAGATCCTGCATGAGGAGCCGCAGGTAGCCCAGGTTGCGGAGATGACCTCCCGTGGCGGGGTGCTCATCGCGGAGGGACTCCAGCTGCCCCATCAGCTCCAGGCCCTCCTCGTCTCCCGTGTGGTTGCTGAAGCAGAGCAGGCGTTCGAACCAGGCCTCGGCGTTCGAGCGGTCCTCGGCCAGCAGCTGGTCCAGGACCTCCCGGGCCTCCTCGTGGCGGGCGCGGACGTTGTAGGCGCGGGCCAGGGCCAGGCGGCCTTCGAAGGTGGTACTGGCGGCGGTCTTGAGCGCCGTCAGGCCGGGGTCCAGCAGCTTGAGCCAGGGGCGTGCCATGGGATGCCTCGTGAGGGAGTCCAGGGTATCACCCAAGGGCGGCGGCGAGTCCGTCGCATAGCAGGCCGGCCATCGCCGCGCGCGTTTCCACGGTGGCGGATCCGAGGTGGGGCAGGAGCACGGCGCGGGGCGCCTGCAGCCAGCGAGGGTTGACTTCCGGTTCCCTGTCGTAGACATCCAGCCCCACGCCGCCGAGCCGTCCCGCCCCCAGCAGATCGATGGCGGCGTGCTCATCCAGGATGCCGCCGCGGGCGGTGTTGATGATCACGGCTCCATCCGGCAGCCGCTCCAGGGCCGCGCGATCCAGCAGGCCGCGGGTCTGATCCGTCAGGGGGCAGTGGAGGGAGACCACGGCGCTGCGGGACAGCAGGTCGGGCAGGATCATGCGCGGGGCGCGGCCGGGGCCGAAGTCCACGTCGCCTCCCTGGCCATCGCGGTCCCAGAAGACCGGGGCCATGCCCAGCGCCCAGGTGCGCCGCGCGAAGGCCTGGCCGATGGGGCCGCTGCCGAGGATGCCGCAGGTCTTGCCGGCAAGGCCGGTGCCCAGGAGCTGGTCCGGCGCCCAGCCCTTCCATGCGCCGGAGCGCACCAGGGCTTCGCCCTCGGCCACGCGCCGGGTCAGGGCCAGCAGCAGCGCCAAGGCCGTGTCGGCGGTGGCGTCCGTCAGCACGCCGGGGGTGTTCACCACTGTGATGCCGCGGGCCTGGCAGGCTTTCAGGGGCAGGTGGTTCACGCCCACGGAGTAGGTGCCGAGGGCCTTCAGGTTCGGCGCGGCGTCCAGATCCGCCTCGGTGATGGGCTCGGACACCATGGCCACCAGCACCTCGGTCTCACTCAGGGCCGTGGTCCATTCCGCCGAGCGGAAGGGGGCCAGGAGCAGGTCCGGGAACCGCGCGCCGAGGTCGGCCAGGGCCGGGCCCACGAGGGGGGAGGTGGCGAGAATGCGGACGCTCATCGCTGCAGGGCCTTCAGGGCCTGGCGGATGGCCTCGGCCAGGGGCGGCTTCGCGGCGCGGAGCTCGGCCACCACGGGCAGCACCGCATCCTCCCTGAAGCCCAGGTTCGTGAGGGCGGAGCGCAGGCTCTCCTCCCAGGGATCGCCCGAAGATCCGCCGGAAAGCCCGTCCAGCCCCGAAAGCCCGCCCATCTTCTCCGACAGCTCGAAGCACATCTTCTCGGCGGTCTTCCTGCCCACGCCGGGAATGCGCGTGAGGGCCTTGACGTCCCGTCCGCGGATGGCCTGCACCAGATCCTCCAGGGACAGCGCGCCCAGGGCCGCCAGGGCCATCTTCGGGCCCACGCCATCCACCTTGATCAGCATGCGGTAGAGCTCCCGTTCCTGGGTCGCGTAGAAACCGAGCAGCGAAATCTCGTTCTCGCGCACCAGGAGTTCCGTATGCAGCACCACCATGGCACCCACCTCCGGCAGCAGCCCGTAGGTCGAGAGGCTGATGGCCGCGGCGTAGCCCACCCCCCCGCACTCGACGAGCGCCAGGTTCGGCAGCTTCTGGATGAGTTCCCCGCGCAGTCGTCCGATCATCCTTCGAGGATAGCGGAAGCTCAGAACCAGTAGCGGAGCAGGGAGTCCAACAGGCGGTCCACCACGTCCCGGTTGCGGCGGGCGCGCTCCTCTCGGCCCGGGAACTCGGGATAGGCCGGCACCGGATCGTGAAGGGTGTGGCCGACCTCAGGCCCGAGCAGGTGCTTCCAGCGCACCAGCCAATCCGCGGGCAGGTCCTCCGGGATGGGGAGGTCCATCAGGGTGAGGTAGAGGATCGTCCAGACCCGGGCCACCACCTGGGCCTCGTAGCCGCCGCCCAGCGTGAACAGCACCCGACCCTGGGTGTGCTCGCCGGCCAGGGCGAGGATCCTGCGGTAGAGCGTCTCGAAGGCCTGGGTGGTGAGGGCGAGGTCCCCCAGGGGATCGGCGAAATGCGCATCCGCCCCGGCCTGGATCACCAGGACGTGGGGCGAGAACTGCTCCAGGGCCCGCGGCACCACGGCCTCGAAGGCCTCCAGGTAGCTCTCGGATTCCGTGAAGGGCTCCAGGGGGACGTTCAGGCTGAGGCCCCGCGCCGCACCGGTGCCCAGCTCATGGATGTGGCCGGTGCCCGGGTAGAGGTAGTGCCCCGTCTCGTGGAGGCTGAGGGTGAGCACCCGGTCCTGGTCGTAGAACAGGTTCTGCACGCCGTCGCCGTGGTGGAGGTCGATGTCCAGGTAGGCCACGCGCCACCCGTGATCCACGAAGGCGCGGATGGCCACGGCCAGGTCGTTGTACAGGCAGAAGCCCGCGGCCCGGTCCTTCTGGGCGTGGTGCAACCCGCCGCCCAGCTGGAGCACGCGCGTCTCCGCCCCCTCCATCAGCAGCCGGGCCCCGTGGAGGGCCCCACCCGCCAGCCACCGGCCGGCGAGATCCATGCCCGGGAAGATGGGGTTGTCCTGCGTGCCCAGGCCGAAGCGTCCGGCCTCCGGCTGGGACTCGCCCCGGTCGAGGGCTTCGACCGTCGCCACGAAGGCCTCGTCGTGGACCGAGAGGATGTCCTCCCGGGTTGCGGCGGGCGCTGCGACGGTGGGGGCCCCGTGGCCCAGGCTCCGGATGAGGTCCAGGAGCATGGCGAGCCGGGCGGGCGTGAAGGGATGCTCCGGACCGAAGTCGTACCCGGCGTACTCCGGGCGGTGGATCAGGGTTGCCATGGCTTGGACGTCAAGTGCAGCTGGGAGCTCTTGGGAATGGGCCAGAGGATCGTGAACCCGGCGCCGCGGAGCTCCTCCGCCAGGGGGCGGATCTGGTTCGAGTCCACCCGCAGCACCGTGCGCACCGTGGCGTCGGGCGTGGGGTAGGTGAGGATGGAGTGGATGTTCACGTGGCGCTCGGCGAGGAAGGTCGTGAGGCGGGCCAGCTCGCCCGGCTGGTCCCTGAGGGCCACTTCGAGCCGGGAGGAGGGCTTGGTCACGCCCGTGAGCGTCATCAGGGCGTCGAGCAGGTCCATGCCCGTGAGGATGCCCACCAGTTCGCCGCCGTCCAGGACGGGCAGGCAGCCTATTTTGTTTTCCCGCATGATCCGGGCGGCGTCCTCCACCGGGTCCAGCGGATCCGCCGTCAGCGGGGGGCTGCTCATGGCGAGGGTGACGGAATCCCCTCCACTGCGTGGCGTCGGGCTGAGGCTGCTGGTGGCGAACCGGATGTCCCGGTCGGTGAGGATGCCCACCAGCCGTCCCTGGTCCACCACGGGCAGGTGGCGGAAGCCGCGGGAGTGGAGGAGCTGATCAGCCTCGCCGAGGGTGGCCCCGACCGCGATCACCGTCACCGGCTTCCGCATCATTTCCTTCACGAGCATGGGGCCTCCACAGGTCGGGATGGGCGTTCAGGGCTTGCGGGAACCGGACTGGCTGAAGGTCAGGCGCAGGCCCGGCGATAGCGGCAGCGGGCCGCCGGCCTCGGCTTCGCCACGGATGGCCACCGTGGCCTCCAGGGTGTGCAGCCAGGGCAGCTCTTCCACGAGTTGTGTCAGGCGGCCCAGGGTCTCGCCCAGCCCGCTGCCCGGACGCAGGCGCATGCGCTCGAGGACCTCGGCGATGTCGAGGTCCGTCAGCGGCGTGAGGCGGAGGATGGAGTCCACCCCCTGGCGGTGGAAGCGCCAGATGGGCCCGAAGTCCGGGTCCGACGACAAGTGGAGCGAGACCTGCGGTCCCTTCCGGTTCGAAGGTTCCACCGTCTCGGCGATGGGAATGCCGAAGGCCCCCAGGAGCTCCCGGGTCTCCACCTCCGAGAAAGGCGCGGGCGCGGGGCTGGGCAGCGCCTCGACGAGCTGCTCCACGCGCCGGCGGGCCTCGCCGCCATTGAGGTCCGCGTAGCCCAGGATGCGCCCCGGCGGCAGCTGGCGGAACCGCGCGTACTCCACCACCTTGGAGAGGGCCAGGGCCGCGGATTCCGGGAAGCGGTACGAGGGGAAGGTGCGGTGCCTGCCCCCGCTCTCGGCCAGGGCGGCCGAGCCCACGGGCACGGCGCCGCTCATGCCCATGAGGGAGAGCAGGGTCGGCTTGGCGATGCCCGTGGTCTGCTCGGCCCGCACCGCGGCCCGGCGGATGGCCCGGGCCACCACGGTGGGATCGCAGGTTCCGAGACAGGCGAAGGAGGCGATGAGGGCGTCCACCTGGGGATGCTCCAGGGCTTCGCGGCAGGCCTGCTCATAGTGCTCGGGCGTGGCCATGGCATGCAGGTTCACCACGCCGGTGCCGGAGATCTCCATGCCGTGCGTTTCGCAGGCGTCCGCGCAGATGGTCGCCACTCCGCCGGAGTTGCTCACGATGGCCACGCGGTTCCCCCGGGGCAGGGGCTGGTGGGCCAGGAGCAGCGCGATGTCGAACAGATCCTCCAGGGTGTCGGCGCGGATCACGCCCGCCTGGTGGAACAGGGCCTCCACTTCCGCATCGTCCCGGGGGGCCGCCGCGATGTGGGCCAGGGCCACGCGCCGTCCGGCATGGCTCCGGGCGCTCTTGACGCAGAGGATGGGCTTGCGCCGCGAGATCCGGCGGGCCAGCCGGGCGAAGCGCCGCGGGTTGCCGAAGGTTTCCAGGTAGAGCAGGGCCAGGTCCGTGTCCGGGTCCTCGTCCCAGTACTGCAGCAGGTCGTTGCCGGAGACGTCGGCCCGGTTCCCCGCGGAGACGAAGGTGGAGAAGCCCAGGCCGCGCTCGGCCGCGTACTGCAGGATGACCACGCCCAGGGCCGCCGAGTGGCTGAAGAAGCCCACCCGACCCCGCGGCGGCATGGCCGTGGCCAGGCTGGCATTGAGCTGGACCGCCTCGTGGGTGTTCAGCAGTCCCAGGCAGTTGGGGCCCACCAGCCGCGCGCCGTGGCTGCGGGTGAGGCGCAGCAGGCGCTCCTGCCGCCGGGCGCCCTCGGGCCCTGTCTCGGCGAACCCGGCCGCGAGGACCAGGAGGCCCCGGGCGCCCCGCTCCAGGGCCCGCTTGGCGAGGGCGGAAACCTTGGTCGCCGGCACCGCGAGGATGACCAGGTCCGGGGTCTCCGGCAGGGCCGCCAGGGACTGGTAGGCCTGCACCCCTTCGATGGAGGTGGCCTTGGGATTGACGGGATAGACCGAGCCCTGGAACCGGCTCTGGAGGATGTTCCGGAAGATGGCGTTGCCGACGGAACCGGGATCCCGGGAGGCCCCGGCCACCGCCACGACGCGGGGGCGCAGGAGCGGTACCAGGGAGTTGGCGGTGGCCACGCGCTCGCGCAGGTCCGTGCGCTCGCGCAGGGCCTCGGGGGCGCTCAGGGGGAACTGCACGTGGATGACGCCGTCCTCCAGGGCGCGCCGGGTCTCGAAGCCCGTGTCCATGAAGACGTTCCCCATCTTCTTGTTGCCCGTGAGGTGCTCCGCCTCGAAGCCCAGGTAGCCGACCCCCGCCGCCAGTCCCGCCAGGCGCTCGAGGATCAGGGTGCCGATGCCCCGGCCCTGGTGAGCGTCGCCGATCATGAAGGCCACCTCGGCCACGGGTCCGCCGCCACCGATGTAGTTGCCCAGCCCCAGCACCTGCTCATCCTCGCCTTCCCCCTCCACGGCCAGCAGGCAGGCCTGCAGGCGGAGGTTGGGCGTGCAGAGCTCCTCCACGAACTTGCGGGAGACGCTGGCCACGCCGCCCATGAAGCGCATGGCCAGGCTCTCCCGGGACAGGCCCCGGATGAAGGCCTCCACCCGGTCGATGTCCTCGGCGAAGGCGATGCGTAGCAGCACGCCCCGCCCGTCCTTGAGCAGGACGAATTCCCGGTAGGCGGCCCCCTCTGGGATGATGCTGAACACCTTGTGCCTCGCACGGTTGCTATGTTGCGACCACCCTACCACGACCCCGCGGGAGGTCGGTCCGTGCTGAAAGTCATGATTCCCCTGTCGGCCGGGTTTGGTTCTGGACGCTCCCTGGGCAGCGCTATAGATTGGCCTCATCACTCAATCAACCAGGGGGCGTCATGACCGCACGCGAGGCTTTCCTCCAGGCCCGGGACTTCCTTGTCGAGCGACGGGACGACTACGCTGGAGCCCGCCGGGATTTCCGCTGGCCGGTCCTGGATGACTTCAACTGGGCCCTGGATCACTTCGATGCCTACGCCAGGGGCAACGCCCGTCCGGCCCTCTGGATCGTGGAGGAAGGTGGCACCGAAACGAAGGTCAGCTTCCAGGATCTGTCCACCCGCAGCAACCAGGTTGCCAACGCCCTGCGGGCCCTGGGCGTCCGCCGGGGCGAGGGCGTGCTCATCATGCTGGACAACGTCCTCCCGCTCTGGGAGGTGATGCTGGCCTGCATGAAGCTGGGGGCCATCCTGGTGCCTTCCACCCTGCTGCTCTCCCAGGCGGATCTGCTGGATCGCATCGAGCGGGGCGGCATCCGGCACCTGGTGGTGGACGCCGCCCAGACAGGCAAGTTCGAGACCATGGACCCGAGCCTCACCCGCATCTGCGTCGGGGGCGAGGCTCCGGGTTGGCGGGGCATGGCCTCGCTCTATGAAGGCAGCCCCTCGTACGAACCCGATGCCGTGACCCGCGCCACCGATCCCATGCTGCTCTACTTCACGTCGGGCACCACGGCGAAGCCCAAGCTGGTGCTCCACACCCACCAGTCCTACCCGGTGGGGCACCTCAGCACGATGTACTGGGTGGGTCTGCGCGAGGGCGACGTCCACTACAACATCAGCTCGCCCGGCTGGGCGAAGCACGCCTGGAGCAGCTTCTTCGCGCCCTGGAACGCCGGGGCCTGCATCTTCGTTTACCGCGCCGCCCGGTTCAGCGCCGCCGCCACGCTGCAGGCGATCGTGGACAAGGGCGTCACCACCCTCTGCGCCCCCCCCACGGTGTGGCGCCTGTTCATCCAGGAGGACCTCGCCGCCTACCCGGTGAAGCTGCGGGAGCTGGTGGGAGCCGGCGAGCCCCTGAACCCCGAGGTCATCAGCCAGGTCCAGAAGGCCTGGGGCCTCACCATCCGCGATGGCTACGGCCAGACCGAGACCACGGCCCAGGTGGGCAACCCGCCCGGGCAGCCGGTGAAGGCCGGATCCATGGGCCGCTCCCTCCCCGGCTACGAGGTGGTGCTGCTGGATGCCGATGGCCGCGAAGCGCAGGAGGGCGAGATCTCCCTGAAGCTGAACCCCAGGCCGCTGGGCCTCATGGCGGGCTACAAGGACGATCCCTCGAAGATGGCGAAGGCCGAGGCCGAGGGCTTCTACCGCACGGGCGACGTGGCGACGCGCGACGAGGATGGCTACCTGTTCTTCGTGGGCCGGGCGGACGATGTCTTCAAGAGCTCCGACTACCGCATCAGCCCCTTCGAGCTGGAGTCCTTCCTCATCGAGCACGAGTCCGTGGCCGAGGCGGCGGTGGTGCCCAGCCCCGATCCCCTGAAGCTCACGGTGCCCAAGGCCTACGTCATCCTCCGCGCCGGGTGGGAGCCGAACCGCGAGACGGCCCTGGCCCTCTTCCGATTCATCCGCGAGCGGCTGTCGCCCTACAAGCGCATCCGCATCCTGGAGTTCGGCGATCTGCCGAAGACCATCTCCGGCAAGATCCGGCGCGTGGAGCTCCGCAAGCGGGCCGCGGAGCAGACCCAATCCCCCACGGAATTCCGGGAAGAGCAGTTTCCTGAACTGAAGTAACCCGAGCACGACGACGCCTCCGGGCCGAAACTGGTCCCTGGCGACGCCACCCCTGATGGCCAGATGGAGGTCCCATGAAGTACCTCGACGATGATCGCGACATCCGCTTCAACCTCTTCGAGTGGCTGGACCTGGATCCGCTGCTGAAATCGGGGCCCTACGGGGAGATCGACCGGGACCAGCTGGGCATGGTGCTGGACGAGGCCCTGAAGGTGGCCCGGGGCAGCATCGCCGCCTGCAACGAGACGGGGGATCGCGTCGGCGCCCGCTTCGACCACGGCAAGGTGGAACTGCCCGAGGGTTTTGCCGGGGCCTTCCACGATCTGGCCGAGGGCGGCTGGATCAGCGCCACCATGAGTCCCGAGTTTGGCGGCATGGGCCTGCCGGAGTCCGTGGGGGCCGGCATCAGCGAGTTCCTCATGGGCGCCAACACGGCGCTGGGCCTCAAGGCCCTGCTTACCCGCGGCGCCGCGCACCTCATCGAGACCTTCGGCAGCGACGAGCTCAAGGGCACCTTCTGCGAGCGGATGTACTCCGGCGAGTGGACCGGCACCATGTGTCTCACCGAGGCCGGGGCCGGCAGCGACCTGGGGGCCCTCAACACCAAGGCCGTGCCTCAGGCCGACGGCACCTACCTGATCACCGGCGAGAAGATCTTCATCACCAGCGGGGATCACGAGCTGACCTCGAACATCATCCACGCGGTGCTGGCCCGGACGCCGGGCGCACCTGCCGGGCCCAAGGGCATCAGCCTATTCGTCGTGCCCAAGGTGCGGGTGAAGCCGGACGGCTCCCTGGGCGAGGCCAACGACGTCGTCTGCGCGGGCATCGAGCACAAGCTGGGCATCCACGGCTCGCCCACGTGCAGTCTGGTGTTCGGCACCACGACTGGCAGCCAGGGCTTCCTGCTGGGCGAGGAGAACCAGGGGCTCGCCCACATGTTCCAGATGATGAACGCCGCGCGCTGGGAGGTGGGGGTCCAGGGGCTCAGCAATGCCTCGGCGGCCCACCAGGCCGCGCTGGCCTACGCGAAGGAGCGCCTGCAGGGCCGAGGCCCCAGCGCGGGCAAGAGCTCCAGCCAATCCCTGATCATCGAGCACCCGGATATCCGGCGCTCGCTCCTGCTGCAGTCAGCCTACGTGCAGGCCATGCGGGCTCTGGTGACCTACACGGCCTGGTGCATGGACATGGCCCACGTGTCGGAGGGCGACGAACGGGATCGCTGGCAGGGCCTGGTGGAACTCCTCACGCCCATCAGCAAGGCCTGGTGCTCGGACTGGGGTTTCCGCGTCACGGAGTGGGCCCTCCAGGTGTACGGCGGGTATGGCTACACCATGGACTACCCGGCCGAGCAGTACCTGCGGGACTGCAAGATCGCCTCGATCTACGAAGGCACCAACGGCATCCAGGCCCTCGACCTCGTAGGGCGGAAGTTCCGGATGCAGGAGGGGCGGCCGGTGAAAGCCCTGCTGAAGCTGGCGGCCGACGCGGCCCAGACCCTGGTGGAAGACCCCGTGCTCGGCGCCTCCGCCCGGCAGTTGGGCGAGGCCGTGAAGGCCATGGGTGCCGTCCTGACCCAGATCCCGGCGCGCGAGAACGCCCTGCAGCTGACCCTCCTGAACGCCGTGCCCATCCTCGACATGCTCGGGCACGTGGTGGGGGGCTACCTCCTCCTGCAGCAGGCCGAGGTGGCCAAGGGCAGGGCCCAGGCGCTCCTGGTCGAACGCGGGGTGGACCCGGCCGACCCCGCCGCCGTCCGTGCCCATCTGGCCGGGAGCAGGGAGGCGGCCTTCTACCAGAACAAGGTGCAGGCTGCGATCCACTTCGCCCACCGGGGCCTGCCCCTGGTCGCCGCCCACGCCGTGGGCCTGCTGGCCGGCGAGACGGCGCCCATGGAGGCGGTGTTCTAGGCGGGTTAACAAGATAAAGAGTGCCTGTGGCAACGAAGAAGACCATAGCAGACATGCATAACCTGGCCAGTCAGCACCCTGGCGGAGAGTGTATTTCCCCTCAGTACCTGGGTGATACCGGGAAGCTTCAATGGCGATGTGAGCATGGCCATGGCTTCCTTATGGCCCCAGGAAAGGTAAAAGCAGGCCAATGGTGCCCTCGATGTCGCGGGATGTATTCAACCATCGAAGACATGAAAGCCCTTGCCCGGCTTCACCCAGGTGGGGAATGTCTTTCAACCGAATTCCGGGGTAACAAAGTCCCCCTGATGTGGCGATGCGAAAAGGGCCATGAATGGGACATGCCCCCCGAATATGTGAAATCAGGGTGCTGGTGTCCACATTGCCAAGGTCGAAGGGCCACCATTGAAAAGTTGCAGAAGTGTGCGCTCGAACGAGGTGGGAAGTGCCTTTCTCCCGAATACCTTGGAACCCAGGCTCATCACCTTTGGGAGTGCTCATCAGGCCACTCATGGCGAGCGACTGCCAGCAATGTTCTTCGGGGTAGTTGGTGCCCGGTATGCAGCAGAACCGTGCGAAAAACCATTGATGAAATGAAGAACTTGGCAAAGGCGCGAGGGGGAGAATGCCTCTCGGAGGTCTACAAGAACAAGGATGCCAAACTCCGCTGGAAATGTTCTGAAGGGCATGAATGGGAGACCAGCTCTGCACCGGTTAGAAAGGGATCGTGGTGCCCCCACTGTGCAGGGACAGCTCGAAAATCTATGCAGGACATGCATGATCTCGCGAGTCTCCATCCAGGCGGGGAATGTATCTCTACTGAATATTTGGGTGACACTGGGAAATTGTGGTGGCGGTGTGAGAAGGGCCACGAATGGGACATGGCCCCAGGAGCGGTAAAGGCTGGGCACTGGTGCCCGCTTTGTCGTGGCAAACGAGCAAATATTGAGAAGCTCCAACTCCTAGCCGCCGAAAGAGGAGGGCGCTGCCTTTCACCAAAGTATCTAGGTGCTCTGAGCCATCACCTCTGGGAGTGCAACAAGGGTCATTCCTGGAGCGCCGCCGTCAACAATATTGTAACTGGCTACTGGTGTCCGGAGTGTGCAGGGAACCGCCGTTTGACCATTGAAATGGTTCGTGCTTTTGCCCGCGAGAAGGGCGGTGAGTGCCTCTCCGACTCATATCAGAACAACTCAGATCATCTTAGCTGGCGATGTAACGAAGGCCATGAATGGAGCACAGGCTTTGGCAGCATTCAGCAGGGATCTTGGTGTCCAAAGTGCTCTGGAGTGGGCAGAATCACCATCGAGGAGCTTAAGGATCTCGCACGACTGAGAGGCGGAGAGTGCCTTTCGGATCAAGTCGAATCTGGTGATAGACACCTTCGTTGGAGGTGCTCTGACGGACACGAATGGATGGCTAGTCCATTCTCGATCAAGAGGGGGTCTTGGTGTCCAGAATGTTCAGCAGGCATTTCTGAACGCGCTTGCCGAGCAATATTGGAACAATTGTTAAATGTCCCTTTCAAAAAATCTCCGCTTGGCAGAATTCCATGGCTGAAAAATAGCCGTGGGAAAGCCATGGAACTTGACGGGTATTCTTCCCAACTAGCGCTTGCATTTGAGTACCACGGAAGACAGCACTACGAGTTTCTCCCTCACTTCCATCGCAATGAGAACGCTCTACAACGCCGAAAGGAGGATGACGAAACCAAACTGGCTCTCTGCGAACAGCACGGAGTTCGACTAATTGTTGTTCCCTACTGGATCGAACTTGAGGAAATGGAACTCTTCCTTCGGAGGGTTCTCGAAGAACTAGGGATTTACTGTGCCCCAGGCCCTCCCATCTCGATCGAATCAATAAGTGAAGCCATCTACTCTCGAAATCGAATCGAGGGCCTCCGGAAGCTAGCTCAAGAGCGGGGAGGGACTCTGCTTTCCGAGACCTATCTTGGCTTCACCCGAAATCACCGCTTTCGGTGCGCTCAGGGTCATGAATGGTCAACTTCCCCAGCGACCTTGAAAACCGGGGCCTGGTGCAAACGATGCAGCCAAGGTCAAGCTTGGAGCCGTCGAAGGATCGAGAAGGCCCGCCTAGCTCCAGGCGACCAACCTCGACTATTAGAAGAAGAGCCCCTGTAGCGGCCACAGGCTCTATCGGCCAAGAGATCCTATAAAGGTGAAATTCTGTTAGGCAGGCAACATGCTATTGTTGTAATAGTAAGAATTGCTATGGATTAAATTGTAAATGACCGCTCAGCTCGCCAAATGGATAGCCCAGGTCTATGGGGCTACAGGCTATCTACAGCGCCTATACAAGGGACTCAAAGACCCATTACAGAGAGAACGAGCTGAAGCTGCTGGTGCATAGCCCATCCCATGACAGCCATATGAACCCACAGTAAGAGCGTCCTCCTACTGTCTACCTGCAATCGAGCGACCTGGTGGAGAGCGCCTCACCACGCCAGATCGCCAGGTTTGTATTACAGGTTGTATTACAGGGTCGCCACCGCCGAATTCCCTTAGTCTGGCTTAACCTTCTCTTGAATTAGCGTATTACACCCACTTGAAATTGATTAATTATTGGTTCGTTAAATAAATACAAAAATACCTCTAGATGTTTGAATCTAGAGGCATTTAAGTTGGTGGACCTGATCAGGATCGAACTGACGACCTCTGCATTGCGAACGCAGCGCTCTCCCAGCTGAGCTACAGGCCCATGAAGTCTCAGTTTACCGTGCCTGCAATAACCGTCAATCCTTGGGGCTGTACCAAACTGCCGCCCGTGCGGGCGGCAGCAGGAACGGGCGCTCGTTCGATTACATGAGGCTCTGCATGATCTCCTCCAGCACGGCCGGGCTGGGCTTCACCTGGGCTTCGGTCAGGGTGGCCAGGGGCTGGTCCACCAAGTTCAGCACCTGGGGCAGGGGGGGCTGGGTGGGGTTGATGTAGAGCAGGCCCGTGAGGAACTCGCCCTTGGCCATGGACTCGTGGATGGCCTTCATGGCGCCGAAGCGGTCCGTGGGGTCGTAGTCCTCGTGGATGGCCTTGATGGCGACCTTGGAACCATCGGGGAAGGTGACGACCTCGGTCGCGCCGGCGGCGATGTCCATGTCCTCCACTTCGGAGTACTGGACGAAGCCCAGGTCATGGAGGGGGAAGTCGTGGTCCTTGACGTGCTTGTAGGAGCGGGTGGAGGCGTCGTGGTTGTTGAAGGTGACGCAGGGGCTGATGATGTCCAGCACCACGGTGCCGTCATAGGCGAAGGCGGCCTTGAGGATGGCATTCAGCTGCTTGGGGTTGCCCGAGAAGCAGCGGGCCACGAAGCCGCAGCCCAGCTCGATGGCCAGGGTGCAGGGGTCGATGGGTGGCAGGTCATTCTTGGCGCCGCTCTTGAGGAAGGAACCCTTGTCGGCGGTGGCGGAGAACTGGCCCTTGGTGAGGCCGTAAACGCCGTTGTCCTCGATGATGTAGATCATGGGAATGTTGCGGCGGACGGCGTGGACGAACTGGCCCATGCCGATGGACATGGAATCGCCGTCGCCCGAGACGCCGATGTTGATGAGGTTCCGGTTGGCCAGGGACGCGCCCGTGGCGATGGCCGGCATGCGCCCGTGGACGCTGTTGAAGCCCCAGCCCTGGTTGATGAAGTAGGCCGGCGTCTTCGATGAACAGCCGATGCCGGAGTACTTGGTGACGAGGTGCCCCTCGATGTTGGACTCGAAGGCGGCGTTGATGATCTGCGCCGTGATGGCGTCATGGCCGCAGCCGGCACAGAGGGTGGACTTGGAGCCCACGTAGTCCTGCTTCGTGAAGCCGAGCCTGTTGGTGGGAGCGGAAGGTGTCGCGGTGGTCATGGTCGGCTTCTCCTACTTCTGCTCGAAGGCGGTGATCTGGTCCACGATGCACTTGGCGTCGATGGCGTGGCCGTTGTAGTGGAGGACGCTCTTGAACTTGGCGGCGTGCTCCGGGTAGGTCTCGCGGAACAGGTTCGCCATCTGGCCATCGCGGTTCTGCTCCACCACGTAGACCACCTGCTTCTCCCTCACGAAGGCATCCACCTCGGCGGTGAAGGGCAGGGCGCGGAGGCGCAGGTAGTCGGTCTTCAGGCCGCCCTCAGCGAGGAGATCCTGGGCCTCGATGACGGCGGGATCGCTGGAGCCGAAGGCCAGGACGCCCTTGGCGGAGCCGAGGTTGCGGAAGACGGGCGTGGGCACGTGGGTTTTGGCGGTCTCGTACTTCCGGCGGAGGCGGTCCACCACCTCGACGTAGTCCTCGGGCTTCTCGGAATACTGGGCGTAGGCGTTGTGGCCGGACCCACGGGTGAAGTAGGACCCCTTGCCGCCGGCGGTGCCGGGCAGGGAGCGGTAGCAGATGCCGTCGCCATCCACGTCCTTGTAGCGGCCCCAGTCCTTGGCCTCGGCCAGCTGCTGCTGGTTGAGGACCTTGCCGCGGTCGTAGGCCTTGGCGGGATAGGTGAAGGGCTTCGAGGACCAGTTCTGCATGCCCAGGTCGAGGTCGGTGACCACGAAGATGGGCGTCTGGAAGCGCTCAGCCAGGTCGAAGGCATCATAGGCGAACTGGAAGCACTCCTCCATGGTCCCTGGGTAGAGGTTGATGTGCTGGGTGTCGCCGTGGCTGCACTTGGCGCAGAGTTCCACGTCGGACTGCTGGGTGCGGGTGGGCAGGCCCGTGCTGGGCCCGGTGCGCGCCACGTTGAAGAAGACGCCGGGCGCCTCCACGTAATAGCCGAGGCCGATGAACTCGCTCATCAGCGACACGCCGGGGCCGGCGGTGGAGGTCATGGAGCGGGCGCCGGCCCAGCCGGCGGCGAGCACCACGCCGGCGGAGGCCAGTTCGTCCTCCATCTGCACGATGGCCACGGTGGACTTGCCGGTGGCCGGATCCTTTCGGTATTCCTCGGCGTATTCGATGAAGGTCTCGACCAGGCTGGAGGCGGGGGTGATGGGATACCAGCCCACCACGGTGACGCCGGCGAAGAGGGCGCCCAGGGCGCAGGCCTCGTTGCCGTCCACGATGATCAGGCCGTTGGTCTTGTTGTCGCGCACGACCTTGATGTGGTCCTGGTCCTGGAGGTTCTCCATGGCCCAGTCGTAGCCCGCCACGGCCGCGGCCTGGTTGATCTCGATGGCCTTGGCCTTGCCCTTCAGCTGCTTGGTGATGGCCTTCTTCACCTCTTCCATGTCCACGCCCAGCAGACGCGCCGCCACACCGACGTAGATCATGTTCTTCACCAGCTTGTGCAGCTTGGGCTCGGGACAGGAGGCCGTCACGAGCTTCTGGAAGGGCACGGGGATGTAGGCGAGGTCAGCGCGGAGCTTGTCCAGCTGCAGGGGTTCGTCGTAGATCACCAGGGCACCGGCATCGGCTTTCGCGATGTCCTCCTTGGCGGTCTCGGCATTCATGAGGATCAGCATCTCGTTGCTGGCCTTGCGGGCCACGTAGCCCTTGGCACTGGCGCGGATGGTGAACCAGGTGGGCAGACCCGCGATGTTCGAGGGGAAGAGGTTCTTGCCACTGACGAAGACGCCCATCTGGAAGATGGCGCGCAACAGCACCGTGTTCGCCGTCTGGGAACCCGACCCGTTGACCGTGGCCACCTGGATGGAAAAATCATTGATCCGGGTTTTCGCCCCCACAGGCGCAGAGGGGGCGGCAAGGCTGGCAGTCATGGAGACTCCTTTCTCATCGGGGCACAGGCAACGAGTGGGGCCAAAAGAGGACGAGAAGGGCGTAAATACTTGACCCTCAAGGCCGTCGATCAGTATGACATAGGTCACAGGTGGGTTCCACGGAGGGTCCGGAACCGGGCCCGATCCGGGATCTTAAATAAAGCGAAAAAAAAGGGATTGACGACCTGCGCCTCAACTCTTACCTTGAAGCCCATGAAAGCCAGCGATCTCACCAAACGCCAGCAGGCCGTGCTGAAGTTCATCCGCACCTTCGTGCAGAGCGAAGGGCGAAGCCCAACCCTGGCTGAAATTGCCAAGGGGGTGGGTTCCAGCGCAGTGTCCACCATCCACAAGCACGTCCAGCACCTCATGGACAAGGGCTTCCTCGTCCGCAGCCATGGCAAGGGCAACAACCTGGTCGTGGCGACGGGAACGGAGGACGATCCGTCCTCCACCCGCGCCGCACGCAGCGATGCCCGTCCGGAGGGGGCACCCGCGGTGCGGATCTTCCCCTTCTGCGGTGACGTCGCCGCGGGCTCGCCGATCCTGCCGGAGAGCCGCGCCCTGCCCATCGAGGTGCCCAACAGCATCCACCGCCAGCGCGACGAGTTGTTCGTGCTGCGCGTGCGGGGTGACTCCATGGTTGATGACGCCATCCTCGACGGGGACCTGGTGGTGTTGCAGCGCAAGGGCGAGTACCGGAATGGCGACCGCGTGGTGGCCCTAATCGACCGGGAGGAGGTCACCCTCAAGGAGTTCCGCCGGGACGCCAAGGGTGTGTGGCTCATCCCCCACAACCCCGCGCTGCAGCCCCGCTGCTACCCGCCCCAGCTCATCGACATCCAGGGCATCCTCGTGGGCGTCATGCGCAGCTGCTGAAAACGAATAACAAGAACCGCGAAAGACACCAAAGGGGCGCGAAAGGAAAGACAAGCAATCTCCTTTCGCGCGCCCGAAGGGCGATTTCGCGAATTTCGCGGTTCCTGTTTTTCGATGGCCTCAGCTGGGCAATCGATCCCGGATGGCCTTGCCCATGGCCGTCGTGCTGAGTGTGCCGCCGAGATCGCTTGTTTTCGCACCGGCGGCCAGGGCGCCTGATACCGCAGCCTCCAAGGTTTTGGCCTCGGGTTCCCACCCCAAATGCCGGAACAGCAGGGCCGTGCTGAGCATCATGCCCACGGGATTGGCCAATCCCTTCCCGGCGATGTCCGGTGCGGAGCCGTGCACGGGCTCGGCCAGGGCCGTGCAGCGGAAGGGACGGTGGGGGGCCCAGCTGAGGGAGGGCGCCACACCCATGCCGCCGATGAAGGCGGCGCAGAGGTCGCTGATGAGGTCGCCCAGGTAGTTGTCGGCCGCGATCACGCCGAAGGAGGCCGGATCCTGCACCAGCGCGCAGAGCAGCGCATCGGCATGCATGCCGCGGGCGGCCACGCGCGGATGCAGCGGCTTCAGGTCTTCAAACACCCGCATCCATAGACCATGTCCGTGCTTGAGCACGTTGGCCTTGTGGGCCAGGGTGAGGGGGCGGTCCAGGGCCTCGGCCCGCTGGAACGCGGCAGTCAGCAGCCGACCGACGGCGGACTCCGTGTGGATCGCCAGGTCCACCGCACGACCCGGTTCGGTGGAACCCTGCAGACAGTAGGGGCCCTCGGTGTTCTCCCGGAAGACTTCCAGGTCCAGGTCGGGACCCGCTCCCGGCACCCAGGCCCGGCAGGGCCTGAAGTTCACCGTCAGGTCCAGGTCCTGCCTCAGCCGCAGCAGGATGGCCTCCGCGTGGCGCCCGTCGGGAATCCGGGGATCGCCCACTGCGCCGAAGAGGATGGCGTCGCAACCGTCCCTGATCGCCGTGAAGGCGGTTTCGGGCAGGGTCTCCCCCGTGGTCAGGTAGTGCCCGGCTCCATAGGGGAGCTGGAGGGTCTCCAGAACGTGGCCGCGGGAACGGGCCCAGGTCAGGCAGGGAAGAACCTCTGCCATGACTTCGGTTCCGACGCCGTCGCCGGGGATGAGGGCGATGCGAATCGGTTTGTCCAAGTCTCCGGCTCCTCCTCAAGAGCCGATGGTGCCACACTCCAGGATCTTTCCGGAGGACCACATGAGTCGGAACTGGAGGGTGGGCATGGGCATCATGGCAACGCTGGGATTGGCCTCGGCCGCAGACATCACCGAAGGCACCAAGGCCCCGGCCTTTGAAGCGCAGGATCAGAACGGAGCCACGATCCGCCTGGCGGATTTCCAAGGCAAGTCCGTCGTGGTGCTCTACTTCTATCCCAAGGACGACACGCCGGGCTGCACTGCCGAGGCCTGCAGCCTGCGGGACGGTTTCGCAGAACTCAAGGCCGCGGGCGCCGTGGTCCTGGGCGTCAGCGCGGACAGCACCCAGAGCCACAAGGCTTTCGCGGAGAAGTTCCACCTGCCCTTCAGCATCCTGGCCGACCCCGACAAGCGCATCATCGAGGCCTATGGCGTGAAAATGCCCCTGCTGGGGTTTGCCAAACGGGTCACCTTCCTCATCGATCGGCAGGGCATCGTGAGGAAGGTCCTCACCGATGTCCAGACCCGGGCGCATGACCAGCAGGTGCTCGCCCTCCTGAAGGGAATCTCCTAAGGAATTCCTGCATTTGCATTGAGCAGGGGGCGCTTTCCAAGCTAGACTTCGTGACAGCACACGAGGTTATGGAATGGTGTTCTTCAACCACGCCACCCGGCAGATGACGGCGAAAATCGTCTACTACGGCCCGGGCCTGTGCGGGAAGACCACCAACCTGAACACCATCTATGGCAAGACGAGCCAGAAGGCCCGCGGCGAGATGGTGAGCCTGAACACCGAGACCGACCGCACGCTCTTCTTCGACCTGCTGCCCATGGACGTGGGCATGGTGGGCGGCTTCAAGACCAAGCTCCAGCTCTACACGGTGCCCGGCCAGGTGTTCTACAACAGCACCCGCAAGCTGGTGCTGAAGGGCGTGGACGGCATCGTCTTCGTGGTGGACAGCCAGACGCCCATGCTGGATGCCTGCAAAGAGAGCTACCAGAACCTCGAGGAGAACCTCCGCGAACTCGGCCTGATCCTGGGGGACATCCCCACCGTCTTCCAGTGGAACAAGCGCGACCTCCGGAACGTGGTCCCCGTGGACGAGCTTGAGGCGGTCTTCAATCCCAAGGGCGTGCCCAGCTTCCAGTCCGTGGCCTCCGATGGCTCAGGCGTTTTCGAGACGCTGCGCGGCATCACCAAGCTCTCCCTCTCCCACATCAAGGCCCATGTCCTGGGCGAGTCCCAGGTGGCGGCCCCGGCGCCCCCGGCCGACGTGCGGCCGGCCCGTCCGGAGATCGAGGCCCTCACCCTGTCGGACCTTCCCTCCGTCACCGACCTGCTGGATCTGGAGGGCTCGGCCCCCGCCGGACCCTCGGCCGGTTCCACGCCCCTGCCGGACGAGGACGACGACAGCGGGTTCTTCATCGAGGCGCCGGTGCTCCCGGAGCATCCCGGGATGGCCGCAGACGACATCGCCTTCCTGATGGACGAGGGGGAATCCCTGCCTCCGGCGGCCCTGCCCGAGGTTGAAGAGCTTCCCGTTCCAGCCTTCGAGCCTGAGCCTGTGCAGGCGTCTGAACTGGTCCCACCTCCAGCCGAGGTCGCCCCGGAGGTGGCGGAGGAGCCGGAACCGGCAATTCCCGTTGAAGTCCATACAACTCCGCGTCCCGCCAAGGTCGGCGTGAAGATGGACCCGCTGGCCGCCCTGGCCTCCCTGAATGTGGAGACCAAGCGCCTCCCCGCCAAGCCCAAGGCCGTGGACCACAAGGATGCGATCAACTCCCTCATGGGCGAGCTGACTCTGGTGGGACGATCCGGTGCCCCTTCGGTCCTGCGCCTGGAGGTCCCCCCGGAAGTGGATGGGCATGAGATCGAGGTCGTGGTCCAGCTTCGGCACCAGGGTCAGGTTCTGGTGGAAGGCCAAGTCCGCCGTCCGGCGCCCGGGAAGGGCAGCACGGCCAAGCTCAGCGTCGAGATGAAGCGGAGCTGAGGTGCGCCTGCCCATCCTGATCTGGCTGGCGGTGTCCCCGTGCTTCGCGTCCATGCCCGGCTGGTGGACCACCTTCACCAGGATGCCCTCCCTGGAGAGCCGCTTCCGGCAGGAGAGCGACAGCCTGGTGTTCGGCAAGCTGGCCCGTCAGGGGCGCCTGGCCCTGGCCCGGGGCGGGCGGCTGCGGGTCACCTACGAGGGCGGGCTCACCGTCACCTGTGATGGGCGCCATCTGGTGCAGTACGACCCGGATACGCGGACGGCCCAGCGGGTGGAGCTGGCCCGGGCGGTGCGCGATTTTCCCCTGCTGGGCATCCTCCTGGATCCGGCCCGCCTCGACCGGCTGTACAAGGCGGAGTCCCTCGGTGGCGAGGCCGTGAAGCTCTCGCCCAGGGAGCCGGGCCTGCCCGAACTGAACCTCACGGGGCGCAAGGGTCTCCTGCATTCCCTGGCCTGGACCGATCCCTCCGGGGCGCGCCAGACCCTGGAGCTGCTCGATCCGAAGTCGCCGGCCCCCTTGGCGCCGGACGCATTCAAGCTACAGGTTCCGGCGGGCACCCGCTGGTCTACTCCGAACGGCTGAAGGCGTCGAAGCGCTCGGGCTGCGGAAAGCGGATCCGGAGCCAGGCATCGAGGTCGGCGACCGTGTCGAAGATCCTGGCGGCCCCGGCCCTGGTCAGTTCTTCGCGGCTGCCGTAGCCCCAGCCCACGCCGATGGCCTCCAGGCCATGATCCAGGGCGGCCACCATGTCCAGGCCCCGGTCGCCGATGAAGACGCCCCCGGGCCAGATGGTGCCCCGCTCCGCCAGACCTCCCAGCACCTCGGTCTTGGGCTGCCAGCGGCCTTTCAAGGTGCTGCCGAAGATGTCGTCGAAGATCAGGTTCAGGTCGAACTGGTAGGCGATGCGCCGGGCGAAGAGGCTGGGCTTGGCGGATACGACGTAGATGCGGTGGCCCTGGCGCTTCAGGCGGTGCAGCAGGTGGAAGACGCCTGGGTAGAGCTCGTGCTCGAAGACCCCGTCCTGCCGGTAGCGCTCCCAGTAGAAGTCGAGGGCCGCCTCCAGCCGCTCGGGGTCCTCGAGGCCCCGGAGGGAAGCCAGGGACTCCCGCATGCCCAAGCCGATCCAGCCCCGGATGGTGGCCTCGTCCGGCAGCTGCAGGTCGAAGGCCTCGCAGGTCTTCGCAAGGCAGTTTTGCACGCCGAGCAGGGGATCCACGAGGGTCCCGTCGAGGTCGAAGCAGACGAGCCCGGGAGTCGCCGCGGTCATGCAGCCCTACTTCTTCTGCTGCTGCTTGGTGTAATTCTCGATGGAAGCTCGCACGAAGGCGTGGGCCTCGTCCTTGCCGCCCCAGCCGTCGCTGGAGACGCTCTTCCGCTCGAGATCCTTGTAGGTGAGGAAGAAGTGCTCCACCTCGAGGAGGAAGTGCGGCGGCAGGTCGCTGCGCGACGTCACGTGGGCGTAGGTGGGGTCGTCCGTGGCCACGGCGAGGATCTTGGCGTCATGGCCCTTGTCGTCGGTCATGCGCAGCAGGCCGATGGGCCGGGCGCGGATCACCACGCCGGGGTAGGTGGAGCCGTTGATGAGCACGAGGATGTCGGCCGGATCGCCATCATCCGCGAGGGTGCCCGGAATGAACCCGTACTCGGCCGGGTAGTGGAAGGGCGAGAAGAGCACGCGGTCCACGTGCACCAGGCCCGTGTGGTGGTCGATTTCGTACTTGATGCGCGATCCGGTCGGGATTTCGATGATCGCGTTGACGATTTCGGGCGCCTGGTTGCCGGGGTGGAGATGGATGAAGGACATGGGCGCTCCGCGAGGGATCGATGTTCGCATGGTCCACGACCGGCGTCACGCGCGGGAGGCCGCCGCCAGCCGCAGGTGCACCGTGGTTCCGCGGCCCATCTGGCTTTCGATGAAGAGCAGGCCGCCGTGGGCCACGATGATGCGGTGGCAGACGGCGAGCCCCAGTCCGGTGCCGCCTCCGAAGGTGCTGAAGAAGGGATCGAACACCTTCGCCAGGGCCTCCTCCGGGATGCCGCAGCCGTTGTCGGTGAGCGTCAGGTGCCAGCAGGGCTGGCCCTCCAGCCGCTCCTCGACGGCGGACAGGATGATGCGCGGGGCCTCGGCATCCTCGAGCGCGCGGATGGCGTTCTGGAGCAGGTTCTGGGCGACCTGGCGCAGGAGGTCGGGATCGCCGAGCCAGGTGGCCTGCTCGGGGATCTGGTTCTCCCAGGGGACGGCTTCGGCCAGCGTCGCGCTGCGCAGCGTCTCCTCCCAGAAGCTCCGCAGGGGCAGGGTGCCCTCCTTGGGGTGCAGGTCCCGGGTGAAGGCCAGGGTGTTGCCGACCACGCTGTTCAGCCGGCCCACGCCCTCCTGCATCTTCCGGGCGAGCTCCAGCGGGCCGGCCTGCTCCGCGAGATCCTCCACGAGCATCCCGGAGAAGAGGGCCAGGCTGCCCAGGGGATTCCGGATCTCGTGGGCCAGCTCCGCGGCCATGCGGCCCATGGCGGCCAGGCGGTCTTCGCGGGTGGCCTGCTGGGCGCGCAGCACGGCCTCCGTGACGTCCCGCAGCGTGACGATGGTGCCACCGTGGGGGGCGGACCGCCGCTCCTCCTCGAAGATCAGCTCGCGCCCTTCCGCGGTCTGGACCCGGCGCTGGCCACCTGGGCTGCCGGCTTCCCAGGGCGCAGGTCCCTGCAGGAAGCGGCCCTCCAGGCCCTGGGGCCGGTTGGTGAACCGCAGGGAGCCGTCTTCGGCCAGCACCCAGATGGCGAAGGGGACCGCTTCGAGGACGGTCTGCAACTCGCCCTGGAGCTGCCCCAGCTGGGACTGGAGGGCCTCGTAGCGGGTCTGGAGGTGTTCGGAGGCCGCCGTGAAGGCCTCGAAGGCTTCGAGCAGCTGGCGGGGATCGGGATGGGTCTGGGCCCCCGTCACGGCTGCACCGGGCGGTCCAGCAGGCGACGCATGACCTCGCGATCTTCGCCCTTGGATTCGCCTTCCACGGCCTTCCTCAGGGCCGCAAGGGCATCCGGCGTGCCCAGGGCGGCCAGGGCCTTCGCGGCGGCCAACCGGATGGGCTGCGATTCGCCACCGCCGAAGAAGCCCTTGCGGCGCAGGCACTCCAGGAGGACCGGCAGGGACTTCGCGGAGGCGATGTGGCCGAGGGTGTCCAGGGCCTGGATGCGCAGCTTCTCGATGATGCGTTTGTCCTGGGCCAGCTCCGTGACCTGGGGCAGGCTGCCCTCCGATCTCAGCTGCCCCAGGGCGAAGAGGATCTCCTGCATGGTCTCCAGGTCGGTGTCCTTCATCTGGGCGACCAGGTGCGGTTCGGCCACGGGACCGCCCAGCTTCCAGAGGGCGCGCACCGCCGTGCGGCGCACCCTGGGCTCGGGGTGGCGGAGCAGGGGGAGGATGGCGGGGACGCAGCCGGCATCGCCGAGGTCCGAGAGGAGCATGAGGGCGTTCCGCACCAGGAACCAGGCCGGCGCGGTCAGGGCGTGCATCAGGGCGGGCAGGGCCATGGGTCCCATGCTCCGGACCGACTCGACCAGGCGGCCGCGCCGCGTGCGGTCGTTCTCCTCTCCGAGCCGGGCCACCAGGTGCCGGGCCATGGGATCGCCGATGAATTCGAAGTAGGGATGGACCTCGAGGATCATCTGATCCCGTTCCAGGGCGAAGGCCCGGGCGATGGCCGCGTCGAGCAGGGGGGGGCGCTGGAGGGAGGTCCGGAGCCGGGCGAGGGCATCGTTCCGCCAGGGATGCTGCTCCTCCAGGAAGGCGCAGAGCCCCTCGAGTTCGTGGAGATCGGAAAGCACCGGGGCGAGCTCTCCACGCTGGACCAGGGCCGCGAGCAGGGACTCCAGGGCCTCGGTGGACCAGCGGTGGACCGGGGGCTCCGGTTCCCAGGCGAAGTGGGCCCTCAGCCCTTCTGCGAGGGGGCCCTCGCCTTCCGGTGGCAGGCCCGGATCGTGGGCCCAGCGGGTCACGCCGTTGAGGGTCTGGATGGCCTTGAGGCGGAGCTCCGACTGGTCACTGCGGAGGGTCTCCAGGAGCACTTCCTGGATGCGGACGAAGTCGTCGAAGCGCCGCAGGTCCAGCAGCTCGCGCAGGAGGGCCAGGCGCTCCTCCAGGCTCAGCTCGAACAGATGGCCCTGCTCGAGCACCTTGAGCAGCTTGGCCTCCAGGCTGAGGGCCTCCCACTCCAGGTGACGCAGGATGGCCTCGGCCTGGGTGGGGTCCTGTCCGGCCAGGCGCAGGTGCGAGGACAGGGTGCGGACGAGCCGCTCCCGGTCGGCGATGGGTCGGAGGATGTCCTGGAGGGGGCCCCGCAGCTGGGCCCAGGTGGTTCCCTGGGCCAGGACCGTGCTGGTGGCCACGGCGAGGACCTCACCCGCCAGGGCCTTCACCCCCAGGGCCAGCCCCGCGGGATGTTCGGGGAGGCTGCCCAGGCCGGCCAGGAGGCCCAGCTGGGCTTCCGGGCTGAGTCCCATCAGCACCTGGCGCAGGGTCCCGAGCTGGCCGGGGGTCGGCATGCCCTCGCCGAGCCCGAGCTCCCGTCCCAGGGGGCCGAGGCCGCTCAGGTCCGAGGGGCCGAAGCCGGCCAGGGGCCCGGAGCCCCCATCGTCGAAGAGACCCCCGATGGATCCGCTGTCCCCGCCCAGGGTGCCGCTGCTGGTTCCTCCCGCCGCAGGGCCGAACGATGAGGCTCCGGTCGCCCGTTGGGTCGAGCCGCTCGTGGAGGTGGCCCCTTTGGCGATGGAGCTCAGCATGGCGTCCCGGATGAACTTGACGAGGTTCTCCGGTGAGGGGGAGGGCGCGACCGGCGGGGCCGGTGACAGGGCCGGCGCCTTCTCCGAGCCGAAGTCCTCCCCTTCGGAAATCTCCTGGTAGCGGGTCTGGGAAACCTTGATGTTCACCACGCCCGAGGATCGGAGCAGGGCCTCGAAGCCACCCTGCTCCTCCAGCTTCGGGGGCTTGGTGGCCAGGCCCTCGAGGAAGGTGAGCAGCTCGTCCGGCCGGACGCCCCGCTCGAAGACGAAGCCGCTGATGCCCCGCTCGGAGACCAGCCTCACGAGGGCAGCGACGTGGGGGCTGCGGGTGTCCTGCACCTGCCCGTCCACGAAGGCCTTGGTGCCGGACACCACGAACTGCAGGCGCCCCGGCTGGAGCAGCCACCGCTCGAAGGCGGCATGGGCTCCGGCGAGGCCCTCCTGGGCCCGGGGGTGCTGGGCGGTGTACATCTGCAGCGCCTTGAGGGCCACGGCCAGACTCTGGGCGAGCTGCAGGAAGTCGCTCATGGGGGCGTCATCTCCGCAGGGTCGGACCACTCGCGCCGGAGCTGGGCGTAGTGGGCTTCGAGGAAGGCGAGGCGGCGCCGGCCCTCCTCCCGGGCCGGTTCGGTGTTGAAGCTGGTGGTGATGCTCCGGGCCAGATCCAGCCAGGCCGTGCCGCGGCGGAGGATCTCCGCCGTGGTGATGGGCTGGAAGGCCCCGCTGATGCAGCCGAAGTGGATGAGGCTGGCCGCGCCGATCTTGCTGAGCTTGTCGCAGTCCCAGAGACAGGCCGTCTCGAGGGGCTCCAGCCGCTTCGTGAGCTTGAGGCCGACGTGGTGCTCGATGGCATGGCGCACGGCGGGGATCTTTTCCGCCGGGAAGTCGGTCCCGGCCAGGATCTCCGCCACCTTGGCGGAGGCGTCCTGGGCATGCGAATCCTTCGCGTGGGGATCCTTCAGGCGCTTGGCCACGTCGTGCAGCCAGGCCGCGCACTCCACCACTTCGGCATCGGCCCCCGTGGCGGGGGCCAGCCAGCGCGCCAGCAGCACGGCTGCGTAGGTGTGCTCGAAACGGTAGTTGAAGATGGGTTGGTAGGTGCCTTCCACTTCATGGCCGATGCCCCAGAACCGGATCGAGTCCGCGTCTGAGAAACGCCGCAGCGCTTGTTCGCAGGCGCTCCGCCAGGGAGTGGGCTGGGTCATGGTTGGGCTGCCTCATAGGCGCAGAGGGCGCCGAGGGTTTTGTTGATCTCCTCAAACATGACCCGGTCGGCCCAGGGTGCGCAAGCCTCGGATAGGCGGTCCATCAAAGGCTGCAGGCCCTTGGCCGGGGCCAGGCCGATGATGCGGAGGCCCTCCAGGGCCATGCGGGCCTCGATGGCCAGCACCTGCTCCAGGGCATCCACGGCCCGCAGCAGCTTGCGGGCTGCGATGGGGCCCATGCTCACATGGTCCTCCTTGCCGGCGCTGGTGGGGATGGTGTCCACGCAGGCCGGGTGGGCCAGGCCCTTCATCTCGCTGACCAAGGCGGCCGAGGTGACGTGGGCCATCATGAACCCGGATTCCAGACCGCCGTTCTGGGTGAGGAAGGCAGGCAGGTCCGAGTAGGCCGGGTTCACCAGGCGCTCCTGGCGCCGCTCGGAGATGCTGGCGAGATCGGCCGCCGCGATGGCGAGCACGTCGCAGGCGAAGGCGGGGTACTGGCCGTGGAAGTTGCCGCCGGAGCGGGATTCCTGGGTATCCGTGAAGATCATGGGATTGTCGGTGGCACTGTTGAGTTCCCGCTCAAGAATGGCACCGGCAAATTGAAGCGCATCGCGGGTGACGCCGTGCACCTGGGGGATGCAGCGCAGGCTGTAGGCGTCCTGCACGCGGTGGCAGTCCTGGTGGCTGTCGGCGATGGCGCTGGTGGTGCCGAGGATGCTGCGCATGTGCTCGGCCACGGCGATCTGGCCGGGGTGGGGACGGGCGGCGTGGATGCGCGGATCGAAGGCGGCGCGGGTGCCCCGCAGGGCCTCCAGGCTGAGGGCGGCGATCTCGTCCGCCAGTCCCGCCAGGCGCGTGAACTTCTCCACCGCCAGGTTGCCCAGCGACGTGATGAGCTGGGTGCCGTTGATGAGGGCCAGGCCCTCCTTGGCCTGCAGCGTCACAGGCTGAAGGCCGGCCTGGGCCAGGGCTGCTCCACCGGGAACCTGCTTTTCACCAGACCAGGCCAAGCCTTCACCGACCAGCAGCAGGGCCATGTGGGCCAGGGGGGCCAGGTCGCCGCTGGCGCCGACGCTGCCCTGGCTGGGCACCACGGGCACCACGTCGCGGTTTAGGCACTCCGTGAGCAGGCGGATGGGCTCGGGGCGGATGCCGCTGTGGGCCTTCAGCAGGCAGTTGATGCGGGCGGCCATGAGGGCGCGGGTCTGGTGCCTGGGCAGGGGCTCACCCACGCCGGCGGCGTGGCTGCGGATGAGGTTGAGCTGCAGCTGCTGCAGCTGGTCCGGCGCGATGACCACGGTGGCGAACTGGCCAAAGCCGGTGTTGATGCCATAGACCGTGCGGCCCTCAGCCACGATGCGGTCCACCACGGCGCGGTTCTCGGCGACGAGGGCGAGCGCGCCCTCGTCGAGCGTGACGCCTTCTCCGGCGGCGATGCGCGCCAACAGGGGCGCGGTCAGTGAGTGGCCATCGAGGTGGATCATCGGGATTCCTTGGGGGAGAGCGTCAGTGCCAGTGCGAGGGCCAGGCCCAGGGTGAGTCCGGCGACGGTGTAGGTGGTCTGGCCGCCCCAGCGGGCGAAGGTGAAGGTGCCCACCGCGGGGCCGATGATGCGGCCCATGCCGGTCATGGCGTTGAGCACGCCGAAGAGCGCGCCCTGGTCCTCGGGGGGCGTCAGCTGGCTGGCCAGGGCCGAGCCCGCCGTATTGCCCATGCCGCTGCCCCAGGAGAGGGGGATGAAGAGCAGCACGAAGGGCCACATCCAGGGGGCCATGGGCATCAGGGGCAGGGCGATGCCCATGAGCAGCAGGCCGGTGATGAGGGCCGCGCGCTCCGGGAAGCGCTTGGCCACGAGCCGGACGAGGCCACCCTGGTAGATCACCATCAGGATGCCGATGCCCGCGAAGAGGAAACCCACCTCCCGCTGGTGGAAGTCGAAGCGCTGGTGGACCAGCAGGGCGAAGGTGCCCTCCATCATGGCGAAGCCGGCCATGGCCAGCAGGGACACCATGAGCAGCTGCGCCATGCCTGGGATCTTCATCGCCTTCACCAGGGCGTGGCCGCGGCTTTCGTGGGCGCGGGCGCGGGCGCGGACCTCGGGCGTGAGGGTCTCCGGCAGCCAGAACAACACCATGAGCGAGGCCAGCAGGGAGAGCCCCGCCGCCACGAAGAAGGGCAGGTGCCAGCCGCGGGTCTGCAGGAGCTGCATGCCGAAGTGGCTGCCGCTCAGGACCCCTGCCATGGCAGGCCCGAGCACGAAGCCGAGGCCGAAGGCGGCGCCGATCATGCCAAGGACTTTGGAGCGCTCTTCCGGTGTCGAGGTGTCCGCCATGGCCGCCTGGGCCACGGAGATGTTGCCGCCGGTGATGCCGTCCAGGATGCGGGCCGCGAGCATCCACTCGAAGCGGCTGGTGAGGGCGAGCATCAGGTAGCCGAGGGCGGAGCCCACGAGGCTGATCCAGAGCACGGGCTTGCGTCCCACCTTGTCCGAGGCGCGGCCCAGGATCGGCGATGCGATGAACTGCATGACGCTGAAGCTGAGGAAGCCCACGCCGGCCCAGAAGGCGCCGGGGGTGGTGCCCGTGCCACCGAGTCCCAGGAAGTGGTTGACGCTGGCCATCCAGGCACTGGGATGGTCGGCGATGGCCTGCGCATAGAGCGGGAGGATGGGAATGACGATGCCGAAGCCCAGGAGGTCGACGAAGACCGTGAGAAAGATGGCCGTCCGGGCGCGTTTGGTCGACTGCATGAGGCTCTCCAGCCCCCAGTGTAGCCCGGCTGCAGGGCCGGCTCCTCAGCCCCCCAGCACTCGCTGCAGCAGCAGGCGGAGTTCCTTGATCTGATAGGGCTTCTGCATGAATCCGGCGGGTCCCTGCCCGGAGAGGGTCTGCAGGGAGTCCCCTTCCGTGAAGCCGCTGCTCAGCACGATGGGCACGGTGGGGTCCAGGTCGTGCATGGCGCCGAAGGCCTCCCGGCCATCCATCCGGGGCATGGTCAGGTCCATGAGGACCAGGTCAGGCCGCGGATCGGCGTCCCTGAACCGCTCCAGGGCCTCCAGTCCATCCCGGGCCATGGTGACCTCCAGGCCGATGGCCTGCAGGGCGGCGCCGATGGTCTGGAGGATGAGGTCCTCGTCGTCCACGAGCAGGACCCGCCCGTGGAGCCTGGGGGCGACGGTCTTCTCGCGGGCTGGATCCGTCGCGGCCACCGCCTCGCCCGAGGCCGGGAAGCACAGGCGGAACGAGCTGCCGCGCCCCACCTCGCTCTGGATCCTGAGCCCCGCCCCGTGGCCCCGCAGGATGCCCAGCATGGCGGACAGCCCGAGGCCCCGACCCGAGGCCTTGGTGGTGAAGAAGGGATCGAAGATCCGCGCGAGCACATCCGGCGGCATGCCAATGCCGGTATCCACGACCTCGAGCAGCACGTAGCGGCCCGGGGGCAGGGAGTCGATGGTGTAGGCGGAGTGCAGGTCCTGCTCGTCGAGCAGGGCCGAGGAGGTGGTGAGATGGATGGCGCCCTCCCGGTCTCCGATGGCGTCGGCGGCGTTGGTCACCAGGTTCATGACCACCTGCTGTATCTGGGCGGCATCGGCCTGGATGGCGGGCAGTCCTGGCTCGAGGTCGAACCGCAGGCGGATCTTCTTGGGGATGGACACTTCCAGGAGGTGCGTGACCTCCTGCACGACCTCGTTGAGGTCATGGGGTTTCACCAGGAAGTGGCCGCGTCCGGAATAGGCCAGCATCTGCTTGGTCAGCTCGGTGGCCCGCAGTACCGTCGCCTCCATCCTGGCCAGGTAGGGCTGGGCCGGGGCGGTTTCCGCCAGGTTCATCTGGGCGAGGTTCAGGTTGCCAAGGACCACCGTGAGCAGGTTGTTGAAGTCGTGGGCGATGCCGCCGGCGAGAATGCCCAGGCTCTCCAGCTTCTGGGACTGCCGGAGGGCCTCCTCCACCTGGAGGCGGTCCGTGATGTCCAGCATGTAGCCGAGGTAGTAGGAGGCGTTGGTTTCCGGGCTGGCCTGGGCCGTGAAATCCTGGAACCAGCGGTACTCGCCGGCCGCATTCCGGAGGCGGTATCGCTGTTCGAAGTGGCTGACACCCTTGCGCCGAAGGCTCTCGGATTCCCGATGGACGCGGTCCCGGTCCTCGGGGTGGACCAGGTCGTCGAACATGATCCGTCCGGAGGTCAGCTCGACCGGGGCGTAACCAAGGAGCTTCTCCACGTTGGGGCTGATGTAGTCCACGGGCCAGGGCGGGGCGGCGCCCCACCGAATGACCATCACCGGCCCGCCCACGAAGAGCCCACGCTCTGCCCGGAGGGCCTCCTCCACCCGTTGGCGTTCCGTCACGTCCGTGGCGATGCCGATGACGCTATCGACCTGCCCCTGGTCGTTGAAGACGGGGGTCAGGAAGTTGTCGAACAGGCGCTCTCCCACCGGGGTGATCTGACGTGAGGCCTCCCCACCCAGGGCCGCCCGGATCTGGTCCACCGTCTGGAGGTCGCCCTGGTAGAGGTCGAGGGCGTTCATGCCCACCATCTGGCCGGGCGCGAGGCCCAGGTGGGCCAGGCCGAGCCCCTCGGAGAGCATGAACCGGCCTTCGGGATCCAGCTGGTAGATCACGGCCTCAGAGTTGGCCAGCACGGTCCTGAGGCGCTGCTCCGCGGCCCGCAGCGCCGACTCGGCGAGCTTCCGGTCCGTGATGTCGCGGGTGACGGACAGGAGACAGGGGACGCCGCCCACCTCCATGACCTTCCCGGACATCTGGCCGGTGATGATGCGGCCATCCTTCCGGCGGAAGGCGATCTCTAGTCCCGTGTACTCACCGTGATTCCGGATGAGCTCCACGGCCCGCTCGCGGTCCTTCGGATCCACCCAGATGTTCAGCTCCAGGGCTGTGCGGCCGATGGCCTCTTCGCGGGTCCAGCCGCTGATCTTCTCGAAGCCCTCGCTGACTTCGAAGTAGGTCCCGTCGCTCAGCCGCGTGAGGTTGATGGCATCGGGGCTGGCGTGGAAGGCCCGGGTGAACTTGTCCTCGTTGTAGCGGATGGCGGCTTCCGCCTCCTTGCGCTCCGTGATGTCCCGGGTGACGCTGAGCAGGCAGGTCTCCCCGCCCACCTGGATGAAGGCGCCGGAGACGAGCCCGGTCCGGAGTGAGCCGTCCTTCATGCGGAAGGGCGCCTCCAGGTCGCTGAAACGGCCCTCGGCCTGGAGCAGGCGCCGCATCCGCTCGCGGTCCTCCGGGTCGGCCCAGAGGCCCAGTTCCAGGGTGGTCCGGCCGAGGTACTCCTCGCGGGTCCAGCCGCTCATGCGGGTGAAGGCGGGGTTGGCGTCCAGGTAGGTGCCATCCAGCCGGTTGATGTTGATGGCGTCCGGGCTGGCCTGGAAGGCCTTGGAGAACTTGTCCTCGCTGGCGCGCAGGGCCTCCTCGGCAGCCCTCCTCTCCGTCATGTCACGGACGTGGGTGAACGCTACCTCCTGGCCCTCGACGGTCAGGAAAGTGCTGCTGATGTCGACCGGGAAGACGGAACCATCCTTGCGCTGGTGCCAGGTCTCCTCCCGGTTGGACCCGCGGGACCGGAGCCGCTCCCAGCGGAGGGGCCACTGGTCTGGAAGGACCTTGGGGTCCACGTCCCACACGTGCCTGCCGAGGAGCTCCTCCCGGGAATAGCCCAGCGAGGCGCTGGCCGCCTGGTTGACGAAGACGAAGCCCCCCCATTCATCCGAGCCGAATACCGGATCGATGGCGCTGTCCATGGCGGCCTTCAGGACGCGCTGCTCGGACTGGGCCCTGGTCCGCTCCACGGCCAGGGCCACCTGGGTCGAGACGAAGACCAGCAGGTCCCGCTCCTCGGCGCTGTAGCGGTGTCCTCCTTCGTAGCTCTGGATGACCAGGGCGCCGAACACCCCGGCCTTCCCCTTGAGGGGGACGCCCAGCCAATCCAGGGACAGGGTGCCGAGGGGCTCCACCTCGCCGGCGGCCTCGAGGGCAAGCAGGGCCTCCTGGTCCACCAGCAGGGGCAGGCCCCGGCGCAGGACCCAGGCCGTCAGGCCGCGGCCGAGGCGGTGCGGGGGGGGCGCCGGATCCGACTGATCGATCCAGTAGGGGAAGGACACCATCTCGGACACCGGGTCCCAGAGGGCGAAGTAGAGGTTCTCCGCGGGCATCAGGTCCCGGACGATGGCGTGGACGCGGGGGAACAGGTCCGCGGTGTGCCTGGACTCCAGGGCCGCCTCAGCGATGCGATAGGTGGCCTTCTGGGTCATCTCCGCCCGCTTCCGGGCCGAGATGTCCTGGGCGACCGCGATGACCACGGGCCGCCCCAGGTGCAGGCCCGGGTAGAGCCGCACCTCCTTCGGGAAGACAGTGCCATCCTGCTTCCGGCCCCAGTACTCGAACTGCTGCGGCACGCCCTGCAGGGCCCTGCCGAAGGCCCCGGCCACGGCGTCCATGTCGTTCCGCCCCGGGGCGGAAAGCACCTCCGGCGTCTTCCCGAGGAAGAAGTCCCGCGGGTAGCCGTACATCCTCGCGGCCCCCTCGTTCACGTCGACGAATCGCCCTTCGGCATCCTGGATGTAGATGGCCTCCGAGATCGCATCCAGCATGCCCTGGGTGCTTTCGAGGCGGGCCTGCAGGCCCTCGGCCCGCTGTCGGAGGATCTCGAGCGACTCCTGGGGCATCCCTGCTGGCGGGCCTGAGGTCATGCCCCCATCATCGGCCCGGAACAGGCCGGGGCAAAGTCCTGTGGATCAGGCCCAGCGGAAGCGCCGGACGGCCAGCACGAAGGCCGCCAGGCCCCAGGCGAGGACGATGACCAGGCCCACGCCGTGACCCGCCAGTCCGGCGCCGTCGTTGAACACGGCCCGCAGGGCCCGGATGAAGGGCGCGAGGGGCATCCCGGCCACCAGGTGCTGCAGCCAGGCGGGGGCGGAATCCAGGGTGAAGTAGACGCCGCTCAGCATCATGAGGGGGAAGAAGACCAGGTTCGAGATGGCCGCATAGCCTTCGGAGGTCTCGGCGAAGCCGCTCAGGGCGAAGCCGAAGGCCATGAAGCAGCCGGTCCCCAGGGTCATGACGAGCAGCAGGTCGAGGAAGGAGCCCTGGTTCTGGATGCCGAAGACCACCCGTCCGACCAGCAGCAGGATGGCGGCCTGGACCACGGTCACCGTCAGGCGGTGCAGCACCTGGCCCAGAAGGAAGATCCACTTGGGCAGCGGCGTGACGGCCAGGCGCCGGAACTTGCCCTTCTCGCGGTAGGACACGTTCACCATGCCCACGCTGAAGAGGCCCATGCTGACGAGGTTCAGGCCCAGCAGGCCCGGCAGCAGGAACGAGGCGTAGTTGGTGGAGCGCTTGTGGCCGGGGCTCTCCACCTGCACGGGAATCCGCTGGGGTTCCGGGGCGCCGCTCAGGCGGGCCTGGGCCACCAGCCAGGCCTGGTTCGCCAGCCCTGCCGTGGCGCCCGCCTGGGCCATGAGGTAGCTGTTCAGGCGCAGGCGGTAGCCCGCGCCATCGGGCTCCAGCTGCGCGGCGGTCTCGCCCCGGGACCAGCGTGCTTCGGCCTCAGCCTTGGGGAGGGACTGGACCTGGAGGTGGAGGTCCTTCAGGGCCTGGTCGAGGGCCTCGTCCCGGGGCGTGGGGACGGGGGACTGCACGCGCACCACGGAGAGCTTCGGGCCCCCGCCATCCCGGAAGATCGTCCCGAAGCCCAGCAGCAGGACCACCGGGAAGGCGAAGGTCCAGAACATGGCCACGCGGTCCCGGCTGTAGAGCCGCCACTCCATCACGAACTGCCGCCAGATCATCATGGCTACTCCCTCAGGCTCCGGCCCGTGCGATGCAGGAACACGTCCTCCAGGGTGGCCCGGCGGATGTGGACCTGCTGGAAGGGGACGGCGGTCGATTCAGCGGCTTCCAGCAGCCGGGGCAGCAGGGCCTTGGGGTCCGGCGTGGGGATCTCCCAGAGGTCGGCCCGAGGCTCCACGGCCTGGCCCAGCCGGGTCGCGAAGGCGGCGGGATCCGGAGCGGCCCCCTCGAAGGTGAGCTCCACCACGCTGGGGAGCTCCAGATCCGCGATCAGCGAGGCGGGCGTGCCCGTGGCGATGACCTTGCCGTGGTCCATGATGGACAGCCGGTCGCAGAGGGCTTCGGCCTCGTCCATGTAGTGCGTGGTCAGCACCACGGTGCGGCCCTCGCCCTTCATGCGGCGCACCACGTCCCAGAGGCTGCGCCGGGCCTGGGGATCGAGGCCCGTGGTGGGCTCATCGAGAAACACCATCTCCGGATCGTTGACCAGGGCCAGGGCCAGGGCCAGTCGCTGCTGCTGCCCGCCGCTGAGGGTGATGTGGTAGGCGTCGGCCTTGTCCTCGAGCTGCACGAGCTCCAGCAGATCCTTGGAGGTCCGGCACTTGGGGTAGTAGCTCCCGTAGAGATCCAGGGCCTCCCGGGGGGTGATCTTGTTGAAGAGGCTGGTGCTCTGCAGCTGGACGCCGATGCGGGACCGGATCTCCTGTCCGTCCCTCTCCCAGGTCAGGCCCAGGATCTCGATCTCGCCGGCATCTGAGCTGGTGAGGCCCTCGATGATCTCCAGCGTCGTGGTCTTCCCCGCGCCGTTGGGCCCCAGCAGCCCGAAGACTTCGCCCCGGGCGACCTCCAGGTCCACGCCGTCCACGGCGACCACCTTGGGGAAGGCCTTGCGGAGACCGCGGATGCGAAGGGCCGGAACTGACATGGAAACCTCGGATGTCACAGATACCACAGGGAATGGCTGTCGGGACAGGGTCAGAGCGTCCAGACGCGCCAGGCCCTGTGGAAGGAGCGCAGGGACTCGGCGGCGGCATCCCGGCGGCCGATCGAATCGTATCGGGCCGCCCAGCAGCTGCCGGAGCCGCAGAGCAGGGGTTCGCCGCCGCTGGCGCGCAGGGCATCGCGCACCGCGCTCAGGGGTGGGCAGACCCGCAGGGCCGCCTCGGTCAGGTCGTTGCGCCAGGGCGGCGGGGCGCCCTCCGGCAGGGAGGACAGCGGCTCGGGATCGGGGTACCCCACCTCCTGCAGGGCCCGGTACACGGCCGGGGTGCTGACGTGCAGACCGGGATGGGCGATCAGGATCGGCTCCAGGGGCGCGGGGCGGAGCGGGAAGACCCGCTCGCCGCGGTCCAGCCCCAGAACGGTTCCGCCCAGGAGGAAGAGGGGGACGTCGCTGCCGAGTTCGCTGGCCAGGATCAGGAGGGCCTGGTCTTCCAGCCCCAGGTCGAACAGACGGTTGCCCAGGCGCAGGGCGGCGGCGGCGTCACTGCTGCCCCCGCCGAGCCCGGCGCCATGGGGGATGTGCTTCTCCAGCTTCAGCAGGGCGGGCAGGGGACGGTCTGCCACGCGCTCCAGCTGGCGCCAGGCCCGGAGGACCAGGTTGGATTCGTCGGCCGTCAGGCCGTGTCCGGCGGGGCCGGAGATCTGCAGCGAAAGGCTGGCCGCAGGTTCCCCGGACAGCAGGTCCGTGAGCCCCGGCACGCCCGCCAGCACCGTGGTCACCAGCTCCAGGTCGTGGAAGCCGTCGGCCCGCCGTCCGAGCACGGCGAGGAAGCGGTTGAGCTTGGCGGGGGCCTGGACCTTGAGCGCCATGGCTCCTACAGCCCGTCTTCCAGCTCGAACTCGGGATCCGGGATGCTCAGAATCTCCGGACCGTTCCGGGTGATGGCGATGTCGTGCTCGAACTGGGCGGAGAGGCCGCCGTCCTTGGTGCGCACGGTCCAGCCGTCGGATTCCACCAGGCACTTGTGGCTGCCGGTGTTGAGGATCGGCTCGATGGTGATGGTCATGCCCGGTTCCATGCGGAAGCCCGTGCCGACCTTCTGCTCGGCGAACACCACCTGGGGGTCCTCGTGCAGATCGCGGCCGAGGCCGTGGCCGATGTACTCGCGCACCACGGAATAGCCCCGCTCCTCGGCGAAGGACTGCACGGCGGTGGCCATGTCGCCCAGGCGCAGGCCGGGCCGGCAGTGCTCGATGCCCACGAACATGGCCAGCTGCGCCGTCTGGATGAGCATCCGGGCTTCTTCGGTGATCTTCCCCACCCCCACCGTAAGGCAGGTGTCGCCGTGGAAGCCATCCAGCTTGGCCCCGCAGTCGATGGCGATGATGTCGCCCTCCTGCAGCACGTATTTGGAGGGGATGCCATGCACGACCTTGTCGTTCACGGACGTGCAGAGGGTGCCGGGGAAGCCGTGGTAGCCCTTGAAGCTGGGGGTGGCGCCCTGCTGGCGGATGTAGGTCTCGGCGATCTTGTCCAGCTCCAGGAGGCTCACGCCGGGTCGGGCGGCCCGGGCGGCGATGCGCAGGGCATTGGCTGCCAGCCGGCAGGATTCCCTGAGCTTGTCGATCTCCTTCTTGCTCTTGTAGCGGATCTGTTCGCGGATCAGGGCGGCGCCCTCCTCCCGTCCAGTCTAACGGGTAGAATGTCGGCATGGCGCGACCTTCGATGATTCCAGTGATGACAGCGGTTCTGGCGGGGCTCCTCCTCGGTTGCCGCGGCATTCCCGCCCGGCCCGCCTCGGTGCCGCCTGAGGCCGCCTGGGGGGGCGAGGGGCCCCGGGGCGTCTTCCTGAAGGTCGATGGGCACCAGGGCACGCTTTGGCAGCTGCAGGTCTGGGACCGGAAGGGCCAGCCGCTGGGCTCGGGATCGTTCCGGCTCCGGGGCTTTGCCAAGGCGCGGATCATCCCTGAAGAGGTACTCGGCTGGGAGCAGGGGGCGCTGCACCTGAAGGACGGCACCTGGCTCGTGCCCGAAGCGCCGGCCTCGAAGTGACCGCCTATACCCGCGAGGAGAAGGACTGGCTGGAGCGCGAGTGGGCCTTCCGGGCCTGGGGCCGGGCCGGACTGCTCTCCACCGACGACTACCGGCAGGTGCTGGCCTGGGAGGCGGAGGCCGTGCCCATGGACCTGGTGGTGGCCGCGCTCAACACCTTCTTCGACCGCCGGGAGAAGCGCGAAAAGCTGCGCACCTTCGTGGCCCTCAAGCACCTGGACCGGGACGTGGCCAAGGCCGTGAAGCTGCGCGAATCCCTGCTGCGCGCGGGACCCGCCATGGATGCCGGCAAAGAGTGGGCCCAGGTCAAGGCGCCCCTGCGGGACGACCCCGCCGCCAAGGCGGCCTTCGAGGTCTGGCAGCGCCTCCAGGCCTCGGCCCCTTCGCCGGAGGCCGCGGGCTACCTGGCTCACCACGACCAGGAGCGCGAAGCCCGTGCCACCCTGCTGGGCCTGGCCGAGGCCGCCCTGGGCCCGGCCGCCGAGGCCCTGCGGGAAGAACTCCGCCAGCGGCTCGAGGCTGCGGACATGAAGGAGGGCAGCCTCGTCTGGAAGCGGGCCTGGAACCACCACTGGGCCCGGCTGGTGGCTTCGGCCTGGGGACTGCCGCTGGGGGGCGCGTGAACACGGAATCGACGTGGATCCAGGAACTCGAGACGCCTTCCGAGGCCTTCTTCACGGCCTTCGCTGAGCGCGTGGCCGCCCCAGATGGCCAGCGGGACCTCCTGCGCGAGGCCTTGAAGACCCTCATCCCCCGCATCGACTGGGAGGCCTACCAGCCCCATGTCCCCCATGGCCTGCTGGGCCTGCGGGCCGTGCTGCGGCTCCAGCCCCTGCTCGGAGAGCACAGCTTCCTCCGGGCCCTGGCCATCCAGCTGCACATGGCGGCCACGGAGGGAAGGCGCGCGGCCCCGGCGGCCGCCCAGGTCCTGGCGGCCAAGGGCAGCGGCAGCTGGCGCAACCTGGAGGGTTTCATCCAGTCCCGCCGACCGGGCCTGGCCTACGCCGAGGCCCAGGGCTTCGAGCTGCCGGGCCCGGAGGACTTCCAGCGGCTGGGGCGGCTGACGGAACTGGATATGGCCAATGTCGGGCACAAGGCCGTCGTCTGTGATCACTTCGCGGATCTGCACGAGCGGCTGGAGCGCCCGAAGGCCACGGGCCGGCGCTTGTTCGGCCTCGCGGCCTGGCTGGCGGGCACGCCGGAGGACACCTTCTGGGCCCGCCGGGCCGCGAAGCGGCTGGTGGGTTCAGAGGCATCGGTGCCCTGGACCGATGCCAGCCTCGGCGCCGACGCCCTCGAAGGCCAGGTGCGCGACCTCTGCGACCTGGGCCTGGTGGCCCTGCTGGATCGCTTCGCGGAGCGCCTGAAGGCCGGGCAGGGGGCCGGGGACACCCTGGCCGCCCTGGTCCTGGCCGCCGCGGAGAAGCAGCTGGATGCGCGGCGTGATCTCGAAGGCAAGACCGCCTGGACCTTCGCCTACCTGGCCACCCTCGCCCGCACCCGTCCCGCCGATCCCCGCGTCTGGTGCCAGGCCGCGGCCCTGGTGAACCTCTTCCCCACGGACGAGCCCGAGGACCGGGTGCAGCCGGGGCTGGTGCCTGCCGTCGCGCCGGAAGCCCTGCTGGAGGCCATCCTGGACAGCGAGGCCGCGCTGGCCATGGGCCAGGCCCAGAGCCTCATGCGGGGCGGCAAGGCCGAGGCCGTGCTGGCGACCCTGGCCGAAGCCGCCACCCGCAACGACCCCACCTTCAACCACGCCCACCAGCTGATCGCCGTGGCCGCCGCCGCGGACCTGGCGCCGCACCTGCCGACCATGGCGAGCGAGGCCATGCTGGTGGCCCTGGCCAAGAGCCTGGCCAACAGCCAGGGCAGCGGGGATCTGGGCCGCCTGGCGGACCGGGCGCTGGATGCCCGGGGCGCATCATGAGCCGCACCTTCGCCTTCCTGCGGGCCATCAACGTCGGTGGCCACACCGTGACCATGGCGCAGCTGAAGGACCTGTTCGAGGCGCTGGGCCTGAAGCGGGTGGAGACCTTCATCGCCAGCGGCAACGTCGTCTTCGATGGACCGACGTCCAGCGAGGCGGCCCTGCGCAAGCGCATCGAAGGCCACCTGGAGAAGGCCCTGGGCTATGAGGTGGCCACCTTCCTCCGGTCGGACCGGGAGCTGGCCGCCCTGGTGAAGGGCTGTCCCTTCAGCCCTGCCGAGGTGGCCGAGGCCCAGGCCCTGAACGTGGCCTTCCTCCAGGAGCCCCTGACGACCACGGCCGAGGCGCGGCTCCAGGGGCTGCGCACGGAGCTGGATGCCTTCCGCACCCGGGGCCGTGAAGTGTGGTGGCTCTGCCAGGCGAAGCAGAGCGAGTCCACCTTCTCCAACAAGGTCTTCGAGAAGGCCCTGGGCGTGAAGGCCACCTTCCGCGGGTTCTCCACCCTGCAGCGCCTGGCGGCGAAATACCTGGAACCCTGACCGGCGGCTTCGAAGGGAGGTACCCATGACGATGCACGGTATCCGACGGCTTCGCGCCCTCATCCTGGCGTTGGCTGGTCTGTGGGTCTCGGCCCAGGCACCGGCACCGGAGTCCCAACCCAGGACCGCCGTCTACGGCCCGGAGCTGGAGGGCTTCGACTACCCCTTCCCGGTGCGGCGCTTCGAGTTCACCTCCCAGGGGGTGAAGCTCCGCATGGCCTTCATGGAGGTGGCGCCCGAGAAACCGAATGGCCAGACCGTGGTGCTGCTCCACGGGAAGAACTTCACGGCCGCCACCTGGGAGCGCAGCATCCGCGTCCTCGCGCAGGCCGGGTACCGGGTGGTGGCCCCGGATCAGATCGGGTTCGGCAAGTCCACCAAGCCGGCCCACTACCAGTACAGCTTCCAGCAGCTGGCCTCGAACACCCGGGCCCTGCTGGCCTCCCTCGGCATCGAGCGCGCCATCCTGGTGGGGCACTCCACGGGCGGGATGCTGGCCGTGCGTCATGCCCTGATGTATCCGCAGCAGGTGGACCAGCTCGTCCTGGTGAACCCCATCGGGCTGGAGGACTGGAAGGCCGAGGGCGTGCCGTCCCTCACGGTGGACCAGTGGTACCAGCGCGAGCTGGGCGTCACGGCCCAGCGGATCCGCGCCTACGAGCAGGCCACCTACTACGCCGGCCAGTGGCGGCCCGAGTTCGAGGCGCCGGTGCAGATGCTGGCCGGCCTGTTCCAGGGGCCGGGCAGGGAGCTCGTGGCCTGGAACTCGGCCCTCCTCTACGACATGATCTGCACCCAGCCCGTGGTCTACGAGTTCGAGCGCCTGAAGGTGCCGACCCTGCTGCTCATCGGCCAGCGCGACACCACGGCCATCGGCAAGGACCTGGCGCCGCCCGAGGTGGCGGCGCGGCTCGGCCACTACCCGGAGCTGGGCCGGCGGGCCGCCCAGCGCATTCCCGGGGCCAAGCTGGTGGAGTTCCCCAGCCTCGGCCACGCGCCGCAGATCCAGGATCCCGAGGCCTTCCACGCGGTGCTCCTGAAGGGGCTGGTGCACTAGACCGGGCAAAGGCTCTGGAGCCTTGACGCGAAGCCGTGGAACAATCGCGGATCGAATTCGAGGTCATGCATGGGCAAGAATCGGCTCGAGGCCTTCAGCGACGGCGTGCTGGCCATCATCCTCACCATCATGGTGCTGGAGCTGAAGGTGCCCCACGGCGACTCGTTCGCGGCTCTGGGCGCGCTGCTGCCCACCTTCGTGAGCTACGCGCTGAGCTTCATCTACATCGCCATCTACTGGAACAACCACCACCACCTGCTCCACGCCGTGAAGAAGGTGAACGGGCCCATCCTCTGGGCCAACACCCACCTGCTGTTCTGGTTGTCGCTCGTTCCCTTCGCCACGGCCTGGATGGGTGAGAACCACTTCGCGGCCCGGCCCGTGGCGCTCTACGGCGGTGTGCTGCTCATGGCAGGGCTGGCCTACTACCTGCTGAGCCAGTGCCTCATCCACTACCACAGGGAGGGCTCGCTCCTGGGCACCGCCGTGGGCAGCGACTTCAAGGGCAAGGTCTCCATCGCCATCTACGCCGCGGCCATCCTGCTGTCCTTCGCCAATCGCTGGCTGGGCTTCGGCCTCTACTGGGTGGTGGCCCTGATCTGGCTGGTGCCGGATCGGCGCATCGAGCGCGTCATTTCTGAATAAACCCGCCTACTGCAGCTCAATGGTAACGGCCGCCGCCATGGCCTTGGCGTTGGAGCGGGCTTCTTCCAGGGTTGCGGCGGCGGCGATGGCCACTGCCAGGCGGCGGTGGCCCCTGCATTCGGGCTTGCCGAACAGCCGCAGCTGACTGTCCGGAATCTCCAGGGCCTTTTCCAGGCCATGGAAACTCGGGACACCTTCGCCGTGCCCCAGCAAGGGCACGCTGGCGGCGGGAGACGACAACCGGATGGAGGGAACCGGCAGGCCCAGGATGGCGCGGGCGTGCAGGGCGAATTCGCTCATGTTCTGGCTGCCCAAGGTCACCAGGCCCGTGTCGTGGGGGCGGGGGCTCACCTCGCTGAAGATGACCTCCTCCCCGCGGATGAAGAGCTCCACCCCGAAGATGCCGTAGCCGCCGAGGCCCTTCACGACCTTCCGGGCGATGGTCTGGGCCTTGTCCCAGGTGGCTTCGCTCATGGGCATGGGCTGCCAGCTCTCGCGGTAATCGCCGTCGATCTGGATGTGCCCGATGGGAGGGCAGCACTGGATGCCGTTCACGGCGGATACCGTCAGGGCCGTGATTTCGTAGTCGAAGGGAATGAATCCCTCCACGATGCAGCGTCCGGCTCCGGTGCGGCCGCCCTCCTGAGCGTAGGCCCAGGCCTGGTCGATCTGGTCCTCGGCCTTGATGACACTCTGCCCTTTGCCGGAGCTGGACATGATGGGCTTCACCACGCAGGGCAGGCCCAGGGCCTCCACCGCCTCGCGCAGCTCGGCCTCCGTGGAGACGAACCGGTAGGGAGATGTGGGCAAGCCCAGTTCTTCCGCGGCGAACCGCCGGATGCCCTCGCGGTTCATGGTGAGGTTCGCGGCGCGAGCCGAGGGGATCACGGTGTGTCCCTCGGCCTCCAGCTTCAGCAGCTCCTGGGTGGCGATGGCCTCGATCTCCGGCACGATGAGGTGCGGTTTCTCCAAATCCACGATCCGGCGAAGCTCAGCGGCGTCCAGCATGGAGAACACATGGCTCCGGTGGGCTACCTGCATGGCGGGGGCGTTGGCGTAGCGGTCGCAGGCGATCACTTCGCAGCCCAGCCGCTGGAGCTCGATGGCGACTTCCTTGCCGAGCTCGCCGGAGCCGAGGAGCAGGACGCGCGTGGCGGAGGGGGACAGGGGCGTGCCGAGGGTGGTCATGGCGATTCCCGAAAGGCCCCATTCTGCCCTGGAATCCACGGCTTGAGGCTGTCGCCAGCGCCCCGCGGTCAGCGGCCAGCGGCCCGGTAATTCGGCATCACCTTGCCCTTGGCGCACTCGAAGATGAGGCTGGTCTGGATGTGGGCCACTTCGGGGCGGGTGGTGAAGGCGTCCAGGGCCAGGTCGCGCAGGTGGTGGGCGTCGCGCACGGCCACGTGGACCTGGAAGTCGTGGGTGCCCGCCACATGGAAGACGGTGAGGACTTCCGGCAAGCCGAGCACGTGCTTCCAGAAGGCCTTCACCTGGGCCCGGCTGTGCTGGCGGAGCTGCACGGCGATGAGGGCCTGGAGGCCCACGCCGAGAGCGTCCGGATCCACTTCGGCGTGGGCCCCCTTCAGCACCCCCTCGCTGCGCAGGCGCTGCACCCGGGCCAGGCAGGAGGAGGGCGCCAGACCCACGGCCGAGGCGAGTTCCTTGTTGGAGAGCCGAGCATCATTCTGCAAATGCTCGATCAATTCGCAGTCAATTCGGTCAAGTTCCATATTTGGCATTGTTTCACGAAATCAATTCGGCGGATCGCCGAATTGATCGAACCTACATTGGGGACATAGGAGTCCTGTCATGGCCCACCCCGCCCGTCCCCAGTCGCTGGAAACCCAGGCCGTCCACGCGGGCCGTGAGGTGCTGCACGAGCAGGGCATCCACGCCATGCCCATCGACCTCAGCAGCACCTATCCCGTGCAGGATCTGGATGAGGGCGGCCGCAGCCTCGAAGCCATGGCCATGGGTGGCCTGCCCATCGGCAGCCCGGTCTACGCCCGCCTCTACAACCCCACCGTGGCCCGTTACGAGCAGGCCCTGGCCCAGCTGGAAGGCGCGGAGGAGTGCGTGGCCTTCGGTTCTGGCATGGCCGCGGTGACCGCCAGCCTCATGGCCGCCAAGCAGCGCGGCAACCACATCGTGGCCGTGCGTCCCCTTTACGGTGGCACGGACCACCTGCTGGCCTCGGGCATGCTGGGCCTGGAGGTGACCTGGGCCGAGGCCGATGGCATCGCGGCGGCGATTCGTCCCGACACGGCCATGGTGATCGTGGAAACCCCTGCGAATCCGACCCTGGCCTTGCTGGACCTCGAGGACGTGGTGCGCCAGGCGGGCAAGGTGCCCGTGCTGGTGGACAACACCTTCGCCACGCCCGTGCTGCAGAACCCCATCCAGCAGGGCGCCACCCTGGTCCTCCACAGCGCCACGAAGTTCCTGGGCGGCCATGGCGACGTGCTGGCGGGCCTGGTGGCCACCAACAACGACTGGGCCACGGAGCTGCGCAAGGTCCGCGTCATCACCGGCAACGTCCTGCACCCGCTGGCGGCCTACCTGCTGCACCGCAGCCTGCCCACGCTACCCCTGCGCGTGCGCAGCCAGCAGGCGGGCGCCCAGATCCTCGCCGAGCGCCTGGCCAAGCATCCGGCCGTATCCGCCGTGCACTTCCCCGGCCTCACGGGCCAGGATCCCAAGGGCCTGCTGGGCCGCCAGATGAAGGGCCCCGGCTCGCTGATGGCCTTCGAGCTGGTGGGCGGCTTCGAGGCCGCCTCGGTGGTGATGTCCGAGGTGAAGCTCATGACGCCGGCCGTGTCGCTGGGCAGCGTGGACACGCTGATCCAGCATCCCGCCGCCCTCACGCACCGCGTGGTGAATGCCGATGCCCGCGAGCACGCCGGCGTGTCCCAGTCCCTCATGCGGATGTCCGTGGGCCTCGAGAGCCCCGAGGACCTCTGGGCCGATCTGGAGCAGGCCCTGGTGAAGGCCATGGCCCGCACCGCTGCGCACGTCTAGCCCGGTTCCTTCCGCGTAACCTTTCGGGGCCACCCTGGGCACGGGGTGGCCCCGGTCGTATGCTGGGGGCCCCTTCCCGGACAAGAGGAGACCCCATGGCGGACAAACCCGTGCCCACCGGCTTCGGCGCCTTCTGCTGGAGCCAGGTGAACGCCAGCGGTGCGGTGACGGACCCCACGGGCGGAACCTTCACCTTGTTCAAGGGCCTGGCGTGACCCGTCCTTCCCAGGGGCTGATCCACCTGCACTGTGGCGATGCCGCCGCGGCGGTCCACCGGAAGTCCGGGCTTCCGGGCGAGCTTCGCATCTGGCGGGATTCCCCGGCGGTGGGTCCCTGGACGGCGGCGGAGGACGGTCTGATCCCGCTGCGGGCCACCTGGTGGGGCCTTGTCCCGGTCGACATGGGCGACATCCCCCACCTCCGGGATCTGGCACGGTCCACGGAGCCGGTGCTGTGGTTCGGCCCGGATCCCTGGGAACAGGCCTGCCTGCTCTGGGTGCTGGGGGCCCTGCCGGAAGGCACCCTGCCGGATCTCGTCCCCCTCGGGATCGGGGTCGGCCGGATGGCCCCCGGTGCGCTGCCCCGCTGCTTCGCCGAGAGGAACCTCCTCGAGGCCGACACCCTCGCGGAGGCCAGGCTTCTCTGGCACGCCTTCCTGCAGGGTGGCTGGGGCGCCCTGGCCGGTGCCGGCCAGGCGGCGCTGCCCTGGCTGGGCCCGGCCCTGGCCCGGCTCGCGGAAGACCACCCGGCCGTCGGCCCCGGGCGGACGCGGCTCCAGATCCAGGGGCTGGTGGATGCCGGTGTGCGGGACCTCCCCGGACTCATGAAGGGCCTGGGAGAGTTGGAGCATCCCGCCCACGGGGCCTGGTACGGGGACCTCTTCGTCGCCCGGATGGTGGAGGCCATGGGGGTGCGGATAGGCTGAGTCAGCTGCCATGTCGCTCGCTCCGCTCCCCCTCTCATCCAAGGTCACGGTCCTCCGGGGCCTGGGACCGGCGCGGGCCGCGGCGCTGCAGGAGGCGGGCATCGACACGCTCCAGGACCTGCTCTGGAGCCTGCCCTACCGCTACGTGGACCGGGGCAGCCTGCGCTCCCTGGGCAGTCTGGAGATGCGGGGCTTCGAGGCCCAGGAACCGGGTCTGGTTACGGTGCTGGGAACCATCCAGGACCTGCGCCAGAGCACGACGCGGGTGCAGCGCATGGCCCTCACGGAGGTGCTGCTGGCGGACGGCACCGGCACCCTGCGCCTGCTCTGGTTCAACCAGCCCTACCTGGGTCGCAGCTTGAAGGTGGGCGACCGGCTGCTGGTGTTCGGAACCCTCGCGGGGGGGCGGCACGGGGTCGAGATGCGCGGCCCGCAGTTCGAGGTGATGGAGCGCAGTGGGGACGTCGGCTGGGTGCAGCGCCACCTCCCCCTCTACCGGAAGCTGGGGCCCCTCCCGGGCCGGGTGCGCCAGAAGCTCGTGGCCGAGGCCCTGGGCCGGGTCCACCTCGGCGAGGACTGGCTGCCCCTGGAGCTCTCCAAGGATCTGCCGGACACCCTCACGGCCCTGCGCCTGTTGCACGATCCTCCGGACCAGAGCGAGGCGCGGGACCTGGAGGAGGGGACGACGCCGGCCCACCGGCGCCTGGCCTCGGAGGAACTCTTCGCCTTCTCCCTGGGGGTGGCGCTCCGGCGAGCGGGGCGCCTGCAGAGGCCGGGACAGAAGGTCCCCACCTCTCCGGAACTGCGGGAGCGCCTCCGCTCCTTCCTGCCCTTCCACCTCACCGGCGCCCAGCGGCGCTCCTTCAAGGAGATCGTGGGGGATCTCACCTCGGGCCGGGTGATGAACCGCCTCCTGCAGGGCGACGTGGGCAGCGGCAAGACCCTGGTGGCCCTGCTCGCCATGGCCATGGTGGCCGAGACGGGCGGGCAGGGCGCGCTCCTGGTGCCCACGGAAGTCCTGGCGCGCCAGCATGCCGCCAGCTTCCGCCGCTACCTGGGTGACGAGGCGGGCGCCCTCCAGCTGCTGCTGGGCGGCATGAAGGCCGCGGAGAAGCGCGCCGCCCTGGCCCGCATCGCCAGCGGCGAGGCGCGCTACGTGATCGGAACCCACGCCCTGTTCCAGGAGTCGGTGGCCTTCCACCGGCTCCAGCTGGTGGTGGTGGATGAGCAGCACCGCTTCGGGGTGAAGCAGCGCGAGGCCCTGAAGGAGAAGGGCGGGGATCCCCACTGGCTGGTCATGAGTGCCACGCCCATCCCCCGTTCGCTGGCCCTGGCGGTCTTCGGCGACCTGGACCAGAGCGTGCTGGACGAGCTGCCGCCAGGCCGCCAGCCCATCACCTCCAAGCTGTATTCCACCGGAACGGCGGGCCGGGCCTGGGAGCAGGTGCGCCGGGAACTGGCCGAGGGCCGCCAGGCCTTCGTGGTGAGCCCGAGCATCGACCCTTCGGACGAAGGCAAGGTGCAGCTCCGCGACATTCAGGCCATGGAGGCCCTGCTGCGGGGCGTCTTCCCGGACGAGGCCATCGAGGTGGTCCATGGCCGCCTGAAGGCTGATGACATGGCCGCGCGCATGGGCCGCTTCGTGGCCGGCGGGGCGAAGATCCTCCTCGCCACCACGGTGATCGAGGTGGGCGTGGACGTGCCCAATGCCACGGTGATGGTGGTGGACCACGCCGAGCGCTTCGGCCTGAGCCAGCTGCACCAGCTGCGCGGCCGCGTGGGTCGTGGCGAATACCGCAGCCACTTCCTCATGATTAGTGATTCGGAGAGCGAGCGTCTGCAGACCCTCGTCGAGACGCAGGACGGTTTCCGCATCGCCCAGCGGGACCTCGAACTGCGCGGGCCCGGCGAGTTCTTCGGCGTCCGGCAGGCGGGGTTGCCGCAGTTCCAGGTGGCGGATCTCGTCCGGGACCGGGATCTCCTGCTGCGCTGCCGCGAGGCCGCGGGCCGAGCCCTGGCCATCGGTCTCAGCGAGGCCCAGGCTGGATGGCTGAAGCGGGAGCAGGTCCGGCTGAAGCTGGCGGACGTGAGCTGAGGCCGGGGCGGCCGTTCATGAAATTGGTGCGGGTTCCACCGGATGGGACCCTGAGGCCTGGCTGGACTGCGGGCCGCCGCAGGGCAGATGCAGGGTGAAGGTCGTGCCCTTGCCCGGCTCGGACTGCAGGGTGAGGCTCCCGCCCAGCAGATCCGTGAACTTCTTCACGAGCGTGAGCCCCAGGCCGGTGCCGCCGTACTTCCGGGTGGTGCTCTCATCGGCCTGCACGAACTCCTCGAACACCTTGGCCTGCTGGGGCTGCGTCATCCCGATGCCATCGTCCTGGACCATCACCATGAGGTGGTCCCCCTCGGACCAGGCCTTCAGGAGGACCAGCCCCCCGGTCGTGAACTTGGCCGAGTTGCTGAGGAGGTTGACGAGGATCTGTCGCAGGCGGGTGGGATCCGAATGGATGCTCACGGGAACGTCCAGGATCTCCAGCGCGAAGCGGTTGCCCTTCTTCTCGACCAGGGGCCGGATGGTGGCATCCAGGTCATGCAGGAAGGGGCGGAGCTCGATCTCCTGGAGCTCCAGGCGCAGGCGGCCCGCTTCGATCTTCGACATGTCCAGGATGTCGTCGATGAGGCCCAGCAGGTGCTGGCCGGCACTCTGGATCTTGCCGGCGTCCTGCCTGAGTCCACCGAGGGCGGGATCCTTCATGTCCTCCTGCAGGATCTCCGAATAGAGCAGGATGGCGTTGAGGGGCGTGCGCAGCTCGTGGCTCATGTTGGCCAGGAATGCGCTCTTCGCCTTGGAGGCCGCCACCAGGGCGGAGGTCTGCCGGGCCACCTCGTCGATGAGCTCCCGGTTGCGCTGCTCCAGCTGGGCCTGGCGGACTTTCACGAGGATGAGGACCAGACCCGCCAGCCCGAAGACTCCCAGCACGCGGACCCACCAGCGCTCCCACCAGGCCGGGCGCACCCGGAAGTGGAACCGGGTCACGGGACCAAGGACGCCTTCCCGGGTCTGGCCGCGAAGTTCAAGGACGTGGGGACCGGCAGGCAGCCCGACATAGCGGAGGTAGGGAGTCTCCGGGCGGGTCCAGCTGGCATCCACGCCGGACAGCCTGGCCTCGTAGATCAGGGCATCCTGGATCTGGTAGTTGGGGACCATGAACAGCACTTCGAGTTCGTTGCGATCCCGGGGCAGCTCCGGGTCGGGATCGAGCAGGTTCAGGTCGCGGGAGGCCACGCGGACCGAGAGGATGACCGGTGGCCGCAGCTGCTGCGGTGAGGAGAGGGAGCCCGGGTTGTAGCTCATCAGGCCGGATGGCGTGCCGATCCAGACCCGGCCTGATTCCACCAGCAGGGCGCCCTGGTTGCATTCGGGGTGGATGATGCGGTCCTCGGACCCGAGGAGGCGCATCCGCCTCGGATCCCTGCCGTCCACGAAGCCCAACCCGAGCCCCGTGCCGACCCAGATCCGCCCATCGGTGTCCAGGCCCAGGGAATAGATGACCAGGTTCTTCTGGCTGGCCGCAAAGTCGAGCACTTCGGTGCGGGTGAGGGCTTCGCCCCGCAGGTGGTGCAGGGTGAGCGCCGGGCGGGTCTTGTAGCCGAGAACGACCCTGCCGTCCGGACCCGCGGCGGCGATGTAGGGCAATTCAGGCAGCACGTCCGGGACGACCTGCCAGGCTCCGTGGCGGAAGAGGGCCGCGGACTGGTCGTACAGCACCAGGACCTCCCCGCCGGACAGGGTGGTAAGGGTCCGCAGTTCCCGGATGGGTGGCCCCGGCAACGGCATGGGTTCCCAATCCCATCCCCGGCTGGTCGGGTTGCCCCGCACCACGCCGCCGTACTCGTTGGCGACCCAGGGGCGGCCCTCCCCGTCGATGGTCAATCCGGCGGTGATGCGCGTGGCCGGAAGGGCCTCGATGCGGAAGGTCCTGATGGCGAGGGTCCTCGTGTCCACCAGGTGGACGGTGCCCCCCGGACTTCCCGTCGCCCATACGGTGTCGCCTTTGCCGACGCAGAGATTCAGGATCCGGCCCGGCAGCATGCGCTTGAACCGGCGGCCCTGTTCGACCCACAGGCCCTTGTCCGTGCCCACCCAGAGCCGGTTCCGGCGATCCCGGATCATCTGCCAGGTCGTGTCGAGCGGGAGTCCGTCCGGGGGGCTGTAGAGGTTCCACTGGGTGTGGCCCAGCACACGCAGGACCCCCTTGTCCGTGCGGAACCAGAAGCCCCCCTCCTGGTCCACCATGCCGCCCCGCGCATCGTCCTGGGCGTGGCCGAACTGCACGCGGCGATTGCCTTTGAGGCGCCAGAGCCCTTCCGTGTTGTCCACCCAGACCCAGCCTTCCGCGTCCCGGCTGAGCTTGGACAGGTGGCTGTACCCGCCGGCCATCTGGATGCTGGACCAGGCGCGGGGGCCTTCGGCCGGCAGCCGCCAGACGGCACTGTTGGTGCGCACCCAGAGGTTCCTGTTCCCGTCCACGGCGATGTCGCGCAGGGTATCCCCGGGGGCGATGCGGGGTGAATCCACGCGGACCCAGCCATCCTGCTCCCAGTGCCAGATGGTCCGCGAGGTGGTCACCCAGGCGCCGGGCAACGAGGGATCGGCGAACAGATGGGTCGGCACTTCCTGGCCCGGCCAGGGCGTCGGGGCGACGAAGCCGCCCGGGGCCTGCTCCACCCGGATGCCCGCGGAAGTGAGCACCCAGAGGTGGCCCTCGGAGTCCCGGAAGGCGTCCTGGACGGGGCCCCGGGGGACCCCGTCGGCTTCGCCGAAGACGCGGGACTGGAGGTGGTTGATGCGGGCCAGGCCGCCATCCGTGCCGACCCAGAGGGACCCATCCCGATCGATCGAGAGGCTCTGGACGAACCCCGTGGGCAAGGGCCCCGCGAAGGGCGAGAAGCGGCTTCCATCGAAGAAGCAGAGGCCGCCCTCGGTGCCGACCCACAATCGGCCCTCATGGTCCTGGACCATGGCGGTCACCACCTCGCTGCCCAGGCCCTGGTCGGTCCCGTAACGGCGGACAGGGAAGTTGCCCTCCACCTGGGCCGCCAGGGGGAGGGCCAGGAGCAGGCAGAGCAGCCAGAGGGTGCGTGAGAGGTGGAGCAGCATCTTGCTTGGGATATCGGTTGATCGGGCTGGCCGCTTCAATTTCCGGCTCCGTGGCGGAGGCAGCCCCCTACTTGGCCAGCCGGCGGGCCACGCGCTCCCGGAGGGCCTCAGGCACCAGCTCGGAGAGGTTGCCCCCCATGGTGCCGATCTCGCGGACCAGGCGGCTGCTGACGGCGCTGTACTTCTCCTTGGGCATGAGGAAGACGGTCTCCAGCTCCGGGGCCAGCTTGCGGTTCATGAGAGCCATCTGGAACTCGTACTCGAAGTCGCTGAAGGCCCGCACGCCGCGGACGATGAACTGGGCGTTCTGGGCCTTGGCGAAATCCACGAGCAGGCCGTGGAAGGTGGTGATCTCCACGTTCGGCAGGGAGGTCGTCAGCTCCTCGAGCATGGCCGCCCGCTCTTCGACGGTGAAGGCGGGCGTCTTGGCGGGGTTGTGCAGCACGGCCACCACCAGACGGTCCACGAGCTTGGCCGCCCGCTGGATGAGGTCCCAGTGGCCGAGGGTCACGGGATCGAAAGAGCCTGGATAGATGGCCGACCGCACGGTTGCTCCGAAGGTAGGCCCTCAGCCTAGCGCATCGGCCGCGCGCGGGTGTCAAAGTACCTGGGGTTCGGAGTACAGTGGACGCATGCACAAGACCCTGAGCATCGGCCTCCTCTTCGGCGGGGAATCCCCCGAGCACGAAGTCTCCATCGTCACGGCCCGGGCCATCGCGGAGCACCTGGATCCGGCCCGCTTCACCGTGCGTCCCATGGGCATCGCGCGGAACGGCGTGTGGGTGGTGACCGGCGATCCCTTCGCGCGCCTGGCCGCGGGTGAGCTGCCACGGCGCAGCGACCACCCCTTCCTGCCATTGGAACAGGGGGCGGAAGCGGCGCCCCTGCCGGACCTCTTCTTCAATGCGCTCCATGGGGCCGGCGGCGAGGACGGGCAGATCCAGGGCTACCTGGAGCTGCTGCACCGCCCCTACACCGGCGCGGGTCTGCTGGCCATGGCGGCGGGCATGGACAAGTGGATCACCAAGCGCCTGTGGGAATCCGAAGGGCTGCCCGTGGTGCCCTACGTGGGCCTCACCGAGGAACGCTGGACCCGCGAACGGGCCGTCTGCCTCGCGGACTGCGGGAAGCTGGGCCTGCCGCTGTTCGTGAAGCCCGCCAACCTGGGCAGCAGCATCGGCGTCGAGAAGGTGAAGCAGGCCGGAGACCTGGCCCCAGCCCTCGACCGGGCCTTCACCTTCGACCGCCGGGTGCTGGTGGAGCAGGGGCTGGACATCCGCGAAATCGAGGTAGCGGTGCTGGGCGGGGACGAGCCCCTGGTCTCCCAGCCCGGCGAAGTGATCGTGGCCGACGAGTTCTACACCTTCGAGGACAAGTACCTCCACGGCAAGAGCCGCACGGAGATCCCGGCCCAGATCCCCGAGGAGCTGGCCGACCTGGTCCGCAAGCTGGCCGCCCGGGCCTTCGCGGCCTCGGATGGCCACGGCATGGCCCGGGTGGACTTCTTCCTCGAGCGGCTGACGGGACGGATTTTCCTCAATGAGCTGAACTTCATCCCCGGATTCACCAGCATCTCCATGTATCCGAAAATGATGGCGGCCAGCGGCGTGCCCTACGGGGAGCTGCTGACCCGGCTCATCCAGCTCGCCCAGGACCGGCATGCCCAGATGGCGGCCAAGCAGAAGGGTTTCCAGTCCGGCAGCAACTGGTTCCAGGGATCTAAGAAGGCCTGATGAAAAACCGTCAAGTCCTACCCGGAGGCAGCCGATAGGTTCCTCATGGACGTCGTCGGCATCGCACTCTCCGGTCTCCGCGCCTCGGGCGCAGGGCTGGCCGTGCAGGCCAGCAACGTGGCCAACCAGCTGTCGGACGGATACAAGGCCAAGCGCGTCGACCTGGTGGCTGAAGCCTCGGGGGGGGTGCGGGTGTCAGGGGTCTCTGCGGACCCCTCACCCGCCGGCCCCGCCCCCTCGAACGTCGATCTCGCCACTGAAGCCGTGCAGGGCATGGGCTTCGAGCTGATGTACAAGGCCAACCTCAAGGTCCTCAAGACCGCGGACGAGCTGGCCCAGGCCACCCTGGACCTGAAGGCGTAGGTCCTACCCGGACTCGACTCGATAGCCGACGGCCCCAGGGCCGTTTCCTCGTACACTGTCCGCATGCACGCGCGCACCTGGCTCTCGGTCCTGTCGCTCCCCCTGGTGGCGGCCTTCACCCTGCCGGTGGTGCAGCAGGGCAATCCGCCGAAGCCCCAGCCGAAGGCCGGCGCGAAGGCCGCGCCCCAGGATCCCCTCGCCGGGCTCTCGGACATCCAGGACGTGCTGTCGCTGGTGCAGCAGAACTACGTGGACCCCCCCGACATGGAGAAGGTCGTCTCGGGTGGCGTCCAGGCGGTCCTGGAACGCTCCCATCCCCTGAATGCCTACCTGACCGCCGAGGACGTGCGGCTGCCCGACCCGGGCCCGGCCGAGGCCGGCCTCATCGTCGTGAAACGCGGGATCTATGGCACGGTCGTCGCCGTGACGCCCGGGGGACCCGCTGCCAAGGCGGGGCTCCAGGCCGGTGACGTCATCCGCAAGGTGGATGGCGACTCCGTGGGTCGGCTCAGCGCCTGGGCCCTGGAGCGCAAGCTGCGCGGCCCCGAAGGATCCTCCCTCGATCTCTACCGCTACAACGCCACCGGGGACCTCACCAAGACGACCATCACGCGGCAGCGGCTGGCCCCCGGCGCCCTGACCCTCAAGCAGGGGCAGGGATCGCTGCTCCTGTCCCTGCCGGACCTTGGGCCTGGACGGGCTGAAGAAGTCCGGAAGACCCTCGCCACTGCGGATCATGGACAGACCCTGGTGCTGGATCTGCGCCAGTGCCAGAAGGGCTCCGTGGAGGAAGCCGCCTCGCTGGCCGGCCTGCTGGGCATGAAGGGCACCTTCGCCACGCTCCAGGAGGCCGGCAAGCCTGAGCGGAGCCTTGCGGTGGCAGGCTCCGGCACGCCCTTCGTCCGCCTGGCCCTCCTTGTGGGGCGCTCCACCCTCGGAGCCTCGGAGGTCCTCGCCTCCTGTCTGAAGAAGGCGGGGGTCCGCAGCTTCGGTGAGCGCACGCCGGGCCTGGGCGTGGAACGCATGCGCTTCGCCCTCAAGCAGGGCGGGGCGGTCGAACTGGTCTCCCGGCGCTGGGTGGGCCTGGGGGGCGAGAAGCTGGATCGCCAGGGCATCGTCCCGGACCAGGTGCTTCGCATGGCCGATACGGAGGATGCGCTGGCCCGCGTCATGGCGGCCCTCCAGGCCCCCCCCGCGGCACCGCCCGCCGCCGTGAAGGCCTCCTAGCTTGGCCCGAGCCAAGGGCCGGCGCACGTCCACCCTGGCCCTGGTGGGATGGGCCCTGCTCATGCTCGCCCTTGGGCTGGGTGCAGGATTGCTGCTGGGACAACAGGGCTGCAACCGTCGGGAGGCTCCGGCCAAGCGCGAGGGACCCAAACCCGCCGTCAAGAAACCCGAGCTCAGACAGGCCGAACCGAAACCCGCTGAGCCGAAGGCGAAGCCTCCGAGTCCGGAACCGGAACGCCCGCTGCCCCGCCTGGCCCTCGTCATCGATGACCTCGGCTACATCCAGCCGGAGCTGGTCACGCGCCTGTGCAGCCAGCCCGTGCCCTTCAGCGTGGCGGTCCTGCCCTACCAGGAGCACACCCGCGAGAGCGCCGACATCGCCCATCGTCTCGGCAAGGAGGTGATGCTCCACCTGCCCATGGAGCCCATCGGCTATCCTGGGCCGGGCCGCGATCCGGGCCCCAACGCAATCCTCTACAACCTGACCGAATCCGAAGTCCGCCGCCGGGTGCGCATGGCCCTGGACGACATCCCCCACCGCACCGGCGTGAACAACCACATGGGCAGCCGCATCACGCCCGACCGGACGCGCATGGGCTGGGTCCTCCAGGAGGTCAAGGCCCGGAAGTATTTCTTCGTGGACAGCCGCACGGAGAAGGACAGCGTGGCCTACGACCTGGCGGAGGAGCTGGGCGTTCCCGCCGTGCAGCGCCGGGTCTTCCTCGATGACGACAAGGCCTTCCCGGAAATGGAGAAGCAGTGGGAGCGGGCCCTCAAGCTGGCCGAGAAGGAAGGGGCGGCGCTGATCATCGGGCACATCTATCCTGAGACGGTGGAGGCCCTGGAGAAGCTCGTGCCCCGCAGCAAGGGGCGGGTGCGCTTCGTGAGGGCAGGGGAGCTGGTGAAATGACACACGCATGGCTGGATCCGCTGGCTGGGGAGGCACCCCGATGAATCCGGCACCGGCCCTGGCCGTGGGCATCGGCGCGGCGCTGGGCGCTTGGCTGCGGTGGGGCTTCGGGGCCTGGCTGAACGCCCATTTCCCCACGCTGCCCCTGGGCACCCTTTCGGCGAACCTGGTCGGGGGCTATCTGGTGGGCCTGGCCGTGGCCTTCTTCTCGCAGCACCCGGGGCTTTCCCCGGAGCTGCGCCTGTTCGTGATCACGGGCTTCCTCGGCGGATTGACCACCTTTTCCACCTTCTCCGCCGAAGCCGTGAGCCTGCTGGGCCGCGGGGAATATGGCTGGGCCCTGGCGCACGTGTCATCCCACCTGGCGGGATCGCTGCTGCTGACCTTCCTGGGCATGGCGACCGTCAAGGCTGTCCTGAGAGGCTGAGGGAGGTGCCATGCAGGGAATCTGCCTGAAGTTCTACGTCCAGGAAGACCGGAAGCACCACCATGTCCTGGTCTACGAGTGGCTGCTGGAGCAGGCGCGGCAGCTGGGCCTGAACGGCGGTTCGGCGTTCAAGGCCATGGCAGGCTTCGGCCGCCACGGCCTGCTGCACGAGGATCATTTCTTCGAACTGGCCGGGAAGCTGCCGATGGTGGTGGAGTTCATCGTGACCGAGGCGGAGGCGGATCGGCTCCTGACCCGGGTCCAGGCCGAGGAGGTCACGCTCTTCTACGCCAAGACGGTCGTGGAATTCGGCTGGGTGAAGGGCCCGAAAGCCTGAGGCTCCGCGGCTAGTGTCCGCAGCCGCAGCCGCCCGTGAAGGCGGCGCTGCGGGCCGCCTTCACCATGCCGAGGCCCTCCTTGCCGATGAGCAGGGCGAGGCCCAGGGCCGCCGCCGCATCCACCCACCACAGCGCGGGCAGGAGCAGGAACAGCAGACTGCCGGCGAAGAGCACGGCCGAAAGCTGGATGCAGGCCAGGCTGCAGGCGGCGTCGGCTTCCAGGGTGGCACTGTCCAGGGCCCTGGCGGCTGCCCGCTTGGCGCGCCACAGGAAGAACATGCAGGAGAGGGACAGGGCCGAGATGACCAGGCCTGGAGCGGTGGTGGGCGGATGGCGCCGGGCCGCCATCTGCAGGATCGCGCCCCCGGCGATGCCCATGGCCAGGGCGAGGAAGAGCCAGCCGATGCCCAGGGTGGCCTTCCGTTCGCGGGCGAGGTTGCCGTGGTCCAGTAGCTTCCAGAGCACCAGCAGGGCCGAGGCCACCTCGATGAAGCTGTCGGCGCCGAAGCCGAAGAGGGCGATGGAGTCGTCGGCCCAGCCGAAGGCCATGGAGACGAGCCCCTCGACGAGGTTGTAGGCGATGGTCAGGGCGCAGAGCCAGAGGGCCCGCCGGCGCCACTGGTCAGGATTCACGGATGGGGCTCGCGCACCTTGCGCGCCTTCACCAGCACGAGGGTGGAGCCTTCGGGCCGGCGCTCCATGTGAACCTCGTCCATCACCTGGCGCATGAAGAAGACGCCGCGGCCGCCGGGTTTGAGCAGGTTCTCCGGCAGGTTCGGGTCCGGCAGGGCCTCCAGGTCAACGCCCGGCCCCCGGTCCTCGATGCGGATCTCGAAGCGGTCCACCCGGGGCGTGAAGGTGACCTTCACGGGCTTGTCCTTCTGCAGCTTGTTCCCGTGGCGCATGGCGTTGGCGATGCCCTCCTGGATGGCCAGCCAGAGGCGCTCACCGTCCTCCTGGGTGAAGCTGAGGTGCTTGAGGAACTCCGCACCCACCACCTGGATCAGGTCAATGAAGCGCAGGTCTGTGTTGCACGTGAGGACGACGGGCAGAAGGGCGGGGTGGGCCATGGACGCGGATTCCCTTTCACAGACCAGAAGAGCCAAGCCCAAGGTACTTGGAATCCCGGCGATTGGGCAGGGGTTTTGCCAGAAGGGCCCGCCCCGGGGAGGGGGCGTGCGTGTCCTGGATCACAATTAAGAATAGTTGGTCTTAAATATGGAAAATCATGAAACACTGCTTTCCGGCGAGCAGATCCGCCCTGATGGAGGTTCCAATGAAGGCAAGGTGGTGGCTGGTATTGCTGGTGCTCCTGGCAGGCTTCGGCGTGCTGGGATTGGGTGGGCGGCAGATTGCCCAGAACGCACCGCCGATTCCGCAGCGGGTGGTGGCCGAGGATGGCACCCTGCTCGTGGGGCCAGGCCAGATCCTCGAGGGCCAGGTCAGCTACCTGGGCCATGGCGGCCAGCACATCGGTTCCATCTGGGGCCACGGAGCCTACCTGGCGCCCGACTGGACGGCCAAGGCCCTGCATCAGTGGGCCTCCCACACCCTCGATGGCGTGAAGGCCCAGGGCGGATCGGTCGCGGACGCCAAGGCCGGCACCATTTCCTTATTTCAGAATAATAGGTATGAATCATCTACCGGCACCCTCACCCTGGGCGCCGCCCAGGCGGTTGCCTACCTGAAGACCCGTGGTGAGTTGGCTAAGATCGCGGTGGAAGGGGACAAGGGCGCCGCCATCCCGGCCCGCTGGATTCCCACGCTGCAGGAAGGCGAGCGCGTGGCCGATTTCTGGCTCTGGACCGCCTGGACCGCAGCGGCCCGCCGGCCCGGCGCCGACCACAGCTTCACCCAGAACTGGCCCCAGGAACCGCTCGTGGGCAACACCATCACGCCCATCAGCCACTTGTGGAGCATCCTCTCGATCATCCTGCTGATCCTGGGCGTGGGCCTCATGATCTGGCACCACGCCAGCCAGCCTGCGGAGGAATTCCCCGCGCCCCAGGCCATTCCCGCGGCACCTGCCACTCCCAGCCAGCGCTGGTCGGCCATCTATTTCGCCGTGGCCATGGCCTTGTTCCTGGTGCAGATCGGCATGGGCGTCCTGACGGCCCACGACGCGGTGGAAGGCAACGGCCTCTACGGCGTGGACCTCTCCCACATCCTGCCCTACGCGGCCTCCCGCACCTGGCACCTGCAGCTGGCCGTGTTCTGGATCGCCACCTGCTGGCTGGCCACGGGCCTCTACTTGGGCCCCAAGCTCAGCGCCAAGGAGCCCAAGGGCCAGTGGCTGGGCGTGGCGGGCCTGCTGGCAGCGCTCGTGGTGGTCGTGGTCGGGGCCCTGACCGGCGCGCACCAGGCCATCGTGGGCAAGCTCTCCGGCTCCTTCATGCTGGGCCACCAGGGCTATGAATACGTGGAACTGGGCCGCCTCTGGCAGATCCTGCTGACGGTCGGCATGCTCATCTGGCTGGTGCTGGTGGTGCGCGCCCTGATTCCGGCCCTGAAGGGCGAGAAGGGCCGCCTGGGTTTGCTCAAGCTCTTCGTGCTGTCGGCCATCGCCATCCCGCTCTTCTACTCCGCGGGCTTCATGTACACCCGCGAGACCCACGTCGCCCTCGCCGAATACTGGCGCTGGTGGGTGGTCCACCTCTGGGTGGAAGGGTTCTTCGAAGTCTTCGCCACCGTCGCCATCGCGCTGCTCTCCACCCGCATGGGCCTGCTGCGCGAAAGCACCGCGCTGCGTGCCGTGAGCACCTCCATGGGCCTCTTCCTGGGCAGCGGCGTCATCGGCACCTTCCACCACCTCTACTACACCGGTTCCCCGGCCTCCATCTCGGCCCTGGGTTCCGTGTTCAGTGCCCTGGAGATCGTGCCCCTCACCATCGTGGGCTTCGAGATCGCCCAGAGCCTGAAAGCCGGCAAGGCCATCGGCAGCGGCTACGAGTGGCCCTTCAAGTTCTTCGCGGCGGTCTGCTTCTGGAACCTCATCGGCGCGGGCGTCTTCGGCATGCTCATCAACCCGCCCTCGGTGCTCTACTTCGGCCAGGGCCTCAACACCACACCCATCCACAGCCATGCCGCGCTCTTCGGCGTCTACGGCTTCCTCGCCATCTCGCTCATGCTCTTCGCCCTGCGCGGCATGACGCCGGACAAGGCCTGGGATGAGAAGTGGCTGAAGGTGGGCTTCTGGGGCCTGAACATCGGCCTCGTGCTGATGCTGGTGTTCTCGCTGATCCCCAGCGGCTTCTATCAGATCGCCCAGAGCCTCGAACACGGCACCTGGTATGCGCGCAGCGCCGAGGTGGTGCAGAGCCCCCTCATGCGCACCTTCACCTGGCTGCGCATGCCTGGCGACGTCCTCTTCGGCATCGGCGCCCTCGCCGTCATCCTCTTCACCTTCAAGGCGGTCATCGGCGCCTGGGGCTGGAGGACGGCGGAGGAGATCGAGCCCGCCAAGGAACACCTGCCCGTGGCTCCCGCCTTTGCGGTGGCCGAGGACTGAAGCTATTTGGACTAAGGAAGGGGTCCCTGCCGGAAGGTGGGGGCCTCGTTCTGTCAGCCGCTGTTGCGGAGACCCGCGGCGATGCCATTGATGGTGAGCAGGATGCCGCGCGCGGTGCGGTCGTCGCCATCCCCGGAGCGGTAGCGGCGGAGCAATTCCACCTGAAGGTGGTTCAGGGGATCCAGGTAGGGGAAGCGATGCTGGATGGACCGCCGGAGGGTCGCATTGTCCTCCAGGAGATCGGCCTGGCCGGTGATGGCCTTCAGGGCCGCGATGGAAGCCTCGCACTCTTCCTGCAGGCGGCCGAAGATCCGGTCGCGCAGCGCCGGGTCGCGCACCAGATCCGCATAGCGGGAGGCGATGGCCAGGTCCACCTTGGCGAGCACCATGTCCATGTTGGAGAGCAGGCTCCGGAAATAGGGCCAGCGGGCGTGCATCTCCTTCAGCAGAACCAGGCCGTCCTCGCCACGCTCCCGCCGGAAGGCGCGGACCGCCGCGCCGAACCCGTACCAGCCCGGCAGCATCAGGCGGCACTGGCTCCAGCTGAACACCCAGGGGATGGCCCGCAGGTCCGTGATGGCGCGCCCGGCCTTCCGGCTGGCGGGCCGCGAGCCGATGTTGAGCTGGGCGATCTCGGCGATGGGGGTGGATTCCCAGAAGAAGCGCTCGAAGTCCGGGGTGCCGTATACGAGGTCCCGGTAGGCCCCGCAGGCGTGATCCGACAGGGCATCCATGACCTGCAGGAAGCGTGGATCCGGTCCTGCGCTGCTTCCGGCCGGGAGGCTGGCCTCCAGGGCGGCCGCCACCAGCACCTCGAGGTTGCGCCGCCCCACGGCCGGGTGGCCGTACTTGGCGGCGACGACCTCGCCCTGCTCGGTCAGGCGGATCTGGCCCTGCACGGCCCCGGGCGGTTGGGCGAGGATGGCTTCGTAACTGGGGCCGCCACCGCGGCCCACGGATCCGCCACGGCCGTGGAACAGGCGCAACCGGATGCCATGGCGCTGCGCCACCGCCACCAGGTTCAGCTCGGCCTTGTAGAGTTCCCAGCGCGAGGTGAGGAATCCCCCGTCCTTGTTGCTGTCCGAATAGCCCAACATGACTTCCTGAATGCCATCGCGGCCATCCAACATGCGCCGGTAGAGGGGAACGCGCAGCAGGCCATCCATGATGTCGCCGCAGCGCTGGAGGTCCTCGATGGTCTCGAAGAGCGGGATGAGGTTGAGGTCCAGGCGGGCCTCGGCCGGGCGCAGGATCCCCGCCTCCCGCAGCATCACGGCCGCCTCGAGCAGGTCGGAGACGCCTTCGGTGTGGCTGATGATGCAGCTGGGCAGGGCCTCGGTCCCCAGGCGCTGCTGGGCCTCTGCGGCCGTCCGGAACAGGGCCAGCTCCTGGCGGGTCTCCTCGCCGTAGGGGAGGTAGGGCGAGGCCAGGGGGCGCGGGCTTTCCAGCTCGGCCGCCAGCAGGTCGATCTTCTGCGGCTCATCCAGCGAGAGGTAGCCTGTGCCCGGGCGGACCGCCTCCAGCAGCTCGGCCACCACGCGGCCGTGGACTTCCGAAGCCTGCCGCAGGTCCACGGGGGCCATGTGGAAGCCGAAGACCGACACCGCGCGCCGCAGCCCCCGCAGGCGCCCCCGGGCCAGCCGCCGTCCTCCATGTTTGCGGAGGGAATCATCCAGCGTGTCCAGGTCGGCCTTCAGGTCCTCCGGGGTCTGGTACGGTGCCAGTCCCCGGGGGCCGGTGGGTTCGGGATCGGATACTCCCTGCCGGGTCGCGGCCAGCCGTCCCGAGATCAGGGTCAGGGCGAGACGGTAGGTTTCGTCGGCCCGCTGGGGGGACGGGTCCGGGGCGCGCGCCGCGAGGTCCAGCACCGCCTGGGAGGCGCGGGACACCTGGAGACTGAGGGAGAGTTCCGAGGCCAGCGCCTGCAGTTCCTGCAGCAGGAAGTCCAGGACGGTCCGGGACTGGGTGCGCAGGGTCTGTTCCAGCACCTCGGCGGTGACGAAGGGGTGGCCATCCCGGTCACCGCCGATCCAGCTGCCCAGCCGGAAGAAGGGTGGCAGCTCGGCGTCACCCCAGGCGGGGTCCAGCGCGAGTCGGTCCTCCAGGTCTGCGTAGAGGGCCGGGATCTCCCGCAGGAAGGTGCGGTCGAAGTAGGAGAGGGCGCTGGCGACTTCGTCGGCGACGGCGGGTCGCTGGGGGCGCAGCATGCGGGTCTGCCACAGCAGCAGCACCTGGCGCTGGAGGTGCTCGTCGCGGAGCGCGGTTTCCCGGGGCGTCGAGGCGCTGCGGTCCCGCTCGTCCAGCAGGCGGGCGATCTCCATCTGCGCGTTGAGGATGCTCTTGCGCTGCACTTCGGTGGGGTGGGCGGTGAGCACCGGGCGCACCTGGGCGCTGGCAAAGAAGGTGCGCAGGTCCGCCGCGTTCCACCCCGCCTCGCCGGCCCGGAGCAGGGCATGGCCCAGGGAGCTGGGCCGGGGCAGGGCGTTCCCCATGCGGTGGGCCCGGGAGCGCCGGATGTGGTGCTGGTCTTCGGCCAGATTGGCCAGCTGGGAGAAGTAACTGAAGGCACGGACCACCAGGATGGCGCGGCCGGGGCTGAGTGCCTTCAGGATGCTCCGGAGCTCATCGCCCGCGCCGGAGTCCTGGGCCCGGCGGAAGCGCACGGCGCTCTGCCGGATCCGCTCGATGAGCTGGAAGGTCTCGTCGCCCTCCTGCTCCCGCACCGTATCTCCCAGCACCCGGCCCAGGAGGCGGATGTCCTCCTTCAGGGGCAGGTCCTTGTCGGGGGGGGCAGGGTCCATGGAGCCTCTCTGGGGTGGAGGGGGCGGTGGGTTCCAGAGTAGTGGATGCCTGGGCCCCCAGGCTTCTTGGATGTTGAGACAGCTAGACCCGGCCCGGTCCATCGCTCCGTGCGTCGACGCCCTGCTGGCGGTATGATAAGTAACCTGACAAACCTGGTCAGGATTGTGGAGTCGGGATGAAGGTCATCGTCGCCAAGACCGCGGGGTTCTGCTGGGGCGTCAAGCGCGCCATGGACGCGGTGCTGGAGGCCTCGGTGCGCAACGACGGCCGCGTCGTGCAGACGCTGGGCCCGCTCATCCACAATCCCCAGGCCCTGGACCTCATCGGGAAGCGGGGCGTGGCCGTGGCGGAGGCGCCGGACAAGGTGCAGAACGGCACGGTGGTGATCCGGGCCCACGGCATCCCCATCCAGGACCTGCGGGGCCTCAAGGAACGGCAGGCCAGGGGCGAGCTGAAGATCGTGAACGCCACCTGCCCCGAGGTGGCCAAGGTCCACCACAAGATCAAGAAGTGGAGCCCCAAGGGCTACTTCACGGTGATCCTGGGCAGTCACGGCCATGCCGAGAGCGTGGCCCACCGCAGCTTCGCGGAGAGTGGTTCGGTGATCGTCTCGAACCTGGCCGAAGCCGAGGCCCTGACGGACGAGCAGCTGCGGAAAGTTCTGGTGGTGGCCCAGACCACCTTCACGGTGAAGGATTACCACGTCATCAGCGACTACATCCGGAACCGCGCGGGCGAGGCGGTCCTGGAGAACACCATCTGCGAGGACACCTGGATGCGCCAGGACGAGGCCGGGGAACTGGCCCGGACCGTGGACGTGGTGATCGTCGTGGGCGGCAAGGCCTCCAGCAACACCAAGCACCTGGCCGAGCTGGCCCAGCACTACGGCAAGCCCGTCCAGTACGTGGAGACCGCCTCGGAGCTGGATCTGGGCGGCTTCACCGGCCAGGAGACCGTGGGCGTGCTGGCGGGAGCCTCCACGCCCACCTGGCTGGTGGACGAGGTGGTGGACGTGCTCGAGCAGCTGGGCGACGGTCCCAGCCGGTGGCGCAGCTTCCTGCAGGGAGCCTACGGCAGTTCCTCCCTGATGGCCGTGGGGGCCGGGCTGATGACCCTGGGCGTCCACCGCTGGCTCGGCCTGCCCCTGGGCTGGCGCTATCCCGTCCTGACGGCGGCCTACGTGGTGGCCATGTACCTGCTCAGCCCCTTCCTGGACCCGCTCGGCCTCGGAGCCAAAGGCCCGGCGCGGGCCCGGTTTCTCGAGCGCCACCGGAACGTCCTGCTGATCTCCGCCACCGCGGCGCTGGTGATCACCCTGGGGCTGGCCGCCAGCCTGGGCGTGAAGGTGCTGACGGTCGTCCTGGGGGCAAGTCTGGTGGGAGCGGCCTACAAGCGGCGTTTCCGCGTGGGCCACCGGGAGATCAGCCTGCGGAGCATCCCCGGATCCAAGGATGTGGTGGTGTCCCTGGCCCTGGCCACGGTGGCCGTCATCACCCCGGTCTGGCAGGAGGGGCGGACCTGGGACCTGCGGGCCTTCGCGGCGGTCTTCCTGGTGGGGGTCCTGGCCTTCGTGCGCACGGTGATCTATGAATTCCGCGACATGCAGAACGATCAGATCGTGGGCAAGGAGACCCTGCCGATCCTGCTGGGCAAGCGCGCCACCAAGGTCGTGCTCATCGCCCTGCTGGGGACCCTGCTGGCGGGCACCCTCTGGCTGACCTACGAAAACCGGAGCCAGGGCCATCCGCTGGCCGTGGCCCTGGTGCTGGTCACCTGTGCCGCCTACCCGGTGCTCTACCTGTGGCTCTACCATGAGCGCTTCACGACCGGGAAGAACCGCTTTGAACTGAGCGTGGACTTCAGCTTCTACCTGGTGGGGCTGCTGGCCCTGGTCTGAGGCCAGAGCCATGGCTGCAAACGGGGCGCCAACGGCGCCCCGTTTGCAGGATGTGAAAGGATGGACGGATGCGCCACTGGGTCCTCATCACGGGCTGTTCCACGGGCATCGGGCGGGCTCTGGTGCCGCTCTGCCGCGAGGCGGGCTGGGGCGTGGTGGCCACAGCCAGGAACCCAGATTCCCTGGCGGAGCTGCCGCCGGGAGAGGACCTGCGCGTCCTGCCGCTGGACGTGACCGATGCCGCCAGCATCGCCGCGGCGGCCGCTGCCTGCGCGGACCTGCCGCTCAAGGCCCTGGTGAACAACGCCGGGTACGCCCAGGTGGGTCCCCTGGAACTCATCCGTCCGGAGGAACTCCGGGCGCAGTTCGAGACCAATGTCGTTGGCCTGCACATGGTGACCAACGCCTTCCTGCCCCTGCTGCGCCGCGAGCCCGGCGCGCGGATCCTGCAGGTGGCCTCCATGCTCGGGCGCCTGTCCATCCCCCTGGCCGGGCCCTACAACGCCTCGAAGCATGCCGTGGTGGCCCTGACGGAAAGCCTGCGGCTGGAGGTGGGCCGCGAGGTGGCCGTGGTGCTGGTGGAGCCGGGGGCCGTCCGGACCGCGTTCCGCGACACCCTGGCCAGGGCCTGGGGGGACCTGCCGGAGCGGGCCCGGGGCACGCGGTACGAGGCCGTCCTCGCCCACTACCTGCAAGGGCGGAACCGGCAGGCGGAGCGCTATGGCATGGACGCGGAGGCCTGCGCGCGCAAGCTGCTCCGCGCCCTCGATGCCGAACGACCGCCGCGCCGGGTAACGGTGGGCTGGGATGCCTTCTGGGTTGGCAAGCTGAAGGCCCTGCTGCCGGCGGCCTGGTGGGAGAAGGTGATGCGCCGCTTCTACGGCCTGGCTTGAGCTACTTGTAGATGCCGCAGCCCACCATCCAGCCGTCCAGGGACTCCACGTACGAGGTCTTGGCCTCGATCTTCCCGCTCTTGGGGTTGGGGTACTTGTAGTCCACCCAGCCGCTGCCCTTGGTCTTGGCGAGGTTGATCATCTCCTGGAGGAAGAGCTTCCCGTCCGGGTCCTTCACGCCCCAGCGGTTCACGCCCACCATCTGGCTCTGGAAGCCGATGGCCTGGCAGACGCCCGCCATGTCGTAGATGAAGATGTAGAGGTCATCGCCGCTCTTCACGTGGAAGCGTCCCTGGCCTTGGTTGGTCTCCTTCAGGAGGGCGTCCTTGCCGTTCTTCTTGGCGAAGGCCACGGCCTCCTTGACGAGGGCCTGGGCCTTCGGCTTCTGATCCTGGGCCTGAAGGGTGCCGGCCAGGCAGATGGTGGCGATGGTCAGGATGGATCGCAGGTTCATGGCGGACTCCCCCAGGTAGGTGGTGCGCCAACCGTATCGTCCAGGCGGCCGGGGGGCTTGATTTCCGGCCCGCCCTGCCAGACTGGAGACATGTCCGAAGACCGCCTCTACCTGATCGATACCTTCGCCTTCATTTTTCGGGCCTACTTCGCCAATCCACGGCTGAAGAACGGGGCGGCGTACACGTTCACGCGGCTGGTGCTGCAGCTGCTGGAGAAGCACAAGCCGACGCACATCGCCTGCGTGTTCGACACGCCGGAACCCACCTTCCGGCACGAGATCTATCCGGAGTACAAGGCCAACCGGGATGCCATGCCCGAGGACCTGCGCCCGCAGATCCCGATGATCCGGCAGCTGGTGGAGGCCCTGAACATCCCCATCGTGGAGCTGCACGGCTACGAGGCCGACGACGTCATGGGCACATTGGCGCGGGAATCCGCAGCCATGGGCCTGCCGGCCGTCATCGTCAGTCCGGACAAGGACCTGCTGCAGCTGGTGGACGATGACCTCCGCATCCAAGTGCTGAACACCAAGGACGGCGAGGTCTGGCACGACCGCGAGGGCGTGAAGGCCCGCATGGGCGTGTGGCCTGAGCAGGTGGTGGACTTCCTCAGCCTGGTGGGCGACGCCTCCGACAACGTGAAGGGCGTGCCCGGCATCGGCGAGAAGGGCGCCGCGCTCCTGCTGGAAAAGTTCCACAGCCTCGACGGGGTGATCGCCTCCAAGGCGGAGCTGAAGCCCAAGCAGCGCGAAGGGCTCGAAACCGCTTCCGAGTGGCTGGACCTCACGAAGCGCCTCGTCACCGTGGTGACGGACCTCAACCTCGCCCTGCATCCCAAAGACCTGGCCTATCCCGGCGTGGACGAGGCCAAGGCCCGCGAAACCTTCAAGGAGCTGGGCTTCCAATCCCTCACCAAGGAGTTCACCCAGAGCGCCGAGCAGGCGGGCAGCGCGCGGAAATACCGGTCGGCGGCCACCCTCGGCGATCTCGAAGCGGCCGTGGCCGCCTGCCGGGCCGCCGGCCGGTTCGGCCTGGATACCGAAACCACCAGCATCGATCCCACGCGGGGCCACCTCGTGGGTCTGAGTTTGGCCTGGGCGCCCAATGAGGGGCTCTACGTGCCCCTGGCCCACCTCAAGCCCGCGACGGCGGATACGGAGGGTTCGCTGCCCGGGCTGCTGCCCGACAGCGGCCTGCCGGAGGCCCTGCTCGACCTTCGGGGCGATGCGGCGGCCTTCTTCGCGGAGCTGGCGCCCCACCTGGATTCCCGGAACCTTCCCTTTGCGGAGGCCCGGCGCATCCTGGCCCCCCTGCTGGCGGACCCCGCCGTCGGGAAGTGCGGCCAGAACCTCAAGTACGACCTCCAGGTCCTGGCCCGTCACGGTCTGCCGGTGGTTGGCCTGGCCGATGACAGCATGATCCTGAGCTTCCTGCTGGAGAGCGGCGTCCGCCACAACCTGGATGATCTGTCCGTCCGCCTGCTGGACGTGAAGCCCATCGCCTTCGAGGAGGTGGTGGGCAAGGGCAAGGCCCAGAAGCGCTTCGACGAAGCCGACTTCGACCACGCCGTGCAGTACGCCGCCGAGGATGCCGACCTCGCCCTGCAGCTCTGCGACAAGCTGCGGGCGACCTTCCCCGATGACCAGCTGAAGCGGCTCTACGAGGAGGTGGATCTGCCCCTGGTGGAGGTCCTCGCGGCCCTGGAAGGGCACGGAGTCAGGCTCGACCTTGAGGTCCTCTCCAAGCTCGGCGTGCAGATGAACGGTGAGCGGAAGCGGGCCGAAGCCCGGGTTCTCGAACTCGCCGGCGAGCCCTTCAACCTCAACAGCCCCACCCAGCTGGGGGCCATCCTCTTTGGCAAGCTGGGCTACCAGCCCGTGAAGTACACGGGCAAGACCAAGGTGCCCAGCACCGACGAGGAGACCCTGGAGGAGCTGGCCACCAGGCACGACGCCGAGATCGCCCGGGAGCTGCTGCGCCACCGCCAGATGGTGAAGCTGCTGGGCACCTACGTGGAGGCCCTGCCGCAGATGGTGAATCCCGTGACGGGTCGTGTGCACACCAAGCTGCACCAGGCGGTGGTGGCCTCGGGCCGCCTCGCCTCCAACGATCCGAACCTGCAGAACATTCCCATCCGCACGGAGGAGGGCCGCGCCATCCGCGGCGCCTTCGTGCCCGAGCCTGGCTGGGTGCTGCTGGACGCGGACTACAGCCAGATCGAGCTGCGGGTGGTGGCGGCCGTGGCGGAGGACCCCGTGCTGCTGGGCGCCTTCGAGGCCGGCGAGGATATCCACCGCCGCACCGCCTCGGAAGTCTTCAACGTCCCCATGGACCAGGTCACCTCGGACCAGCGCAGCGCCTCCAAGGCGGTCAATTTCGGCCTGCTCTACGGCCAGGGGGCCTTCGCCCTCGCCGCCAACATCGGCGTCAGTCAGAAGGAGGCCAAGGCCTTCATCGAGCGCTATTTCGAGCGCATGCCCAAGGTGGCGGAGTGGATCGAGACCACCAAGGCCCGGGCCATCGCCGAAGGCCTGGTCCGCACCCACTGGGGCCGCATCCGCCGCATCCCGGAGCTGCAGAGCAGTGACAAGCGCTTCCAGGCCGGGGGCCTGCGAGAAGCGGTGAACACCGTCATCCAGGGCACCGCGGCGGACTTGATGCGCCGGGCCATGGTGCGCCTGCATCGCAGCCTCCAGGCCGCAGGCCTGAAGGCGCGGCTGCTGCTGCAGGTTCACGACGAGCTGCTGATGGAGGCCCCGCCGGAGGAAGTGGAGCGTGCTTCGGCCCTGCTGAAGGAGGCCATGGAGGGCGCCGACGACCTCGGAGCCCTGGGCGTGAAGCTGGCCGCCGAGGTCAGGACTGGAGACAGCTGGCTGGCCTGCAAGTGATTTGACACTTTGTCGGGCAGGCTCCCCGGATCATGCGATTTCGGGGGGTTTTGTGATGGCTGTCCGGGTCCGAATTTAACGGGGAGGTCATCATTGGCGGGTCCGGTGCTTTGGCGCACCGCAGCCCCAGTCCCCTTCTGCAGGAGCCCAACATGAGCCAGTTCAACATCGCGTGGTTGCCCGGTGACGGCGTCGGCGTCGAAGTCATGGAGGCGGCCAAGATCTGCCTCGATGCCCTGAAGTTCGATGCCAAGTACACCCATGGCGACATCGGCTGGGAGTTCTGGTGCAAGGAGGGCGAGTCCTTCCCTCAGCGCACCATCGACCTGCTCCACAGCAGCCACGCCGCCATGTTCGGCGCCATCACCTCCAAGCCCGTGAAAGACGCCGAGGCCGAGTTGGTGCCCGAGCTCAAGGGCAAGGGCCTCATCTACCGCAGCCCCATCGTCCGCATGCGCCAGATGTTCGACCTTTTCACCTGCCTGCGGCCCTGCAAGGCCTACCCCGGCAATCCCCTGAACTACAAGGAAGGCATCGACATGGTGGTGTTCCGCGAGAACACCGAGGATCTCTACGCCGGCGTGGAATTCAGCCCCGTGCCCGACGAGCTGAAGGAGAGCCTGCGGAAGCTCAGCAAGCCCTTCGGCCACTTCGCCGACATCCCCGGCGACCAGTTCGCCATCACCTGCAAGGTGAACACGCAGAAGGGCTGCGACCGCATCATCCGCGCCGCCTTCGAATACGCGAAGACGTTCGGCTATCCCAAGGTCACGGTCATCCACAAGGCCAACGTGGTGCGCGCCACCGAGGGCATGTTCCTGGAGACCGGCAAGCGCATCGCCAAGGAATATCCGGGCATCGAGATGGACGACGCCAACGTCGATGCCATCACCATGTGGATGCTGAAGAACCCCAAGAACTACGGCGTGATGGTGGCCACCAACCTCTTCGGCGACATCATCAGCGACCTGGCGGCCCAGATGGTGGGCGGCCTGGGCTTCGGCTGCTCCGGCAACATCGGCGAGAAGCTGGCCGTGTTCGAACCGAGCCACGGCAGCGCGCCGAAGTACGCCGGCCAGTACAAGGTGAACCCCATCGCCACCATCCTGGCCGCCAAGATGATGCTGGACTGGCTGGGCGAGACCGAGAAGGGCGCCCGCCTCGAAGCCGCCACTGCCGCCGTCATCGCCGAGGGCAAGGTCCGCACCTACGACATGGGCGGCAGCGCCACCACGCTCGACATGGGCGAAGCGATTGCCCGAAAGCTATAAATTGAAACCGCAGATGATGCAGATTTCGCAGATGCAGTTCTGAAGTTTTTATCTGCGCCATCTGCGTCATCTGCGGTTAAAGAAAAGAGTCCGCTTATGAAGCAGATCCTCATCCACGAAGTCGGTCCCCGCGATGGCCTCCAGGCCGAATCCGCCGTGGTGCCGACGGAGGTCAAGCTCGACTGGATCCGCCGCGTGGCGGCATCCGGCGTGGACATCGTCCAGGTGGGCTCCTTCGTGCGGGGCGACAAGATGCCCCAGATGGCGGACACGGACGAGCTGTTCCGCATTCTCTCGAAGGAAACCCACCGGGCCATGCTGTCGGGTCTGGTGCTCAACGAGAAGGGGCTCGAACGGGCCCTGGAGGTGGGCGTCCATCTCATCTGCATGGGCGTGTCGGCCTCTGACACCCACAGCCGCAAGAACACGGGCATGAGCACCGAGGATGCCACCCGCCGCATCGTCGCCACGGCTCTCGAGGCGAAGAAGGTCGGCCGCAAGGTGCAGGTGAGCGTGCAGAGCGCCTTTGGCTGCGGTTTCGAAGGCGCCATCGATGAGGCTCGCGTGCTGGCCATCGTGGCCGCCTATCTGGAGGCAGGGTTGACCTCCATCAGCCTGGCGGACACGGCGGGCCACGCCCATCCCGCCCAGGTTCGGCGCTACGTGCAGAAGGTGCTGGAGCTGGATCCGGCCGCCGAGATCACGGCCCACATCCACGATACCTATGGCCTGGGCATGGCCAGCGTCTATGCGGCCATGGAGGCCGGAGCCAAGGCCATCGAGACCAGCTTCGGCGGCCTCGGTGGCTGCCCCTTTACGAAGGTCGCCGCGGGTAACGTCGCCACCGAGGATCTGGTGCACGGCCTCCAGCGCACCGGGCAGCGCCTGGACATCGACCTGGCGGCGCTGGTGGGCATCACCAGGGATGTGGCCCGGCACTTCGGTCGTGAACTGCCCGGCTGCGTCTACAAGACCGGTCCCATTCAAGCGAAGGTCACCGCATGAGCAGGAAGATTCTCGAAGGCATCAAGGTCCTGGACCTCACGAACGTCTTGTCCGGCCCCTTCACGACGCTCCACATGGCGCTGCTCGGCGCCGAGGTCATCAAGGTGGAGAACCCCAAGGATGGGGACCTGGCCCGCAAGCTGGGCATCGTGCCTGGGCTGAACAAGCAGCTCATGGGCACCAGCTTCCTGGCCCAGAACTGCAACAAGCTGTCCATCACGCTCAACACCAAGTCGTCGGAGGGCAAGGAGCTCTTCCGCAAGCTGGTGAAGGACGCCGATGTGGTGGTGGAGAACTTCCGCCCCGGCGTCATGGATCGGCTGGGCCTGGGCTACAGGACCTTGGCTGAGATCAATCCGAAGCTCATCTACTGCGCCATTTCGGGATTCGGCCAGACGGGCCCCGATGCCCTCAAGCCCGCCTACGACCAGATCATCCAGGGCCTGTCGGGTGAGATGGCGGTGAACGGCGACGAGCGTCTGAATCCCCTCCGCACGGGCTTTCCCGTCTGCGACACGGTGGGCGGTCTCAACGCGGCCTTCGCCGTGATGGCGGCCCTCTTCCACCGCGAGCGCACAGGCGAAGGCCAGTTCATCGACGTGGCGCTGCTGGACAGCATCATGCCCCTCATGGGCTGGGTGGCGGCCAACCTGCTCATCGGCGGCGAGCAGCCGGTGCTCATGGGCAACGACAACTTCACGGCGGCGCCCAGCGGCACCTTCCGCACTCAGGACGGCCACATCAACATTGCGGCCAACAAGCAGGAGCAGTGGGAGGCGGTCTGCGACGTGTTGGAGGTCCCCGAGCTGAAGACGGATCCCCGGTTCCAGGAGCGCGACACTCGCAAGAAGAATCGCAAGGCCCTTACGCCACTGCTGGAGGCCAAGCTGGCCCAGCGGCCCACCGCGCACTGGGTGGAGGCACTGAACGCCAAGGATGTGCCCAGCGGCGACATCCTCAGCCTGGAGGACGCCCTGCGCCAGCCCCAGGTGCAGCACCGGCAGGTGCTCCAGAAGGTGACCGTGGCGGGCGTGGGCGACGTGGAGGTCTTCGGGCTCACGGCGCTGTTCGAGAAGACGCCGGGCTCGGTGGATGCGCCGCCGCCGACCCTGGGCGAGCACAATGCGAGGATCTTCGGGGCCCTGGGCCTGTCGGAAGCAGAGCAAGCTGAACTGAAAGCCAAAGGCGTCATCTAGGAGGTTCCCATGGGCATGACAGTTGTTGAAAAGATCCTGGCCCGCGCAGCGGGACAGGCATCCGTGAAGGTCGGCGACGTGGTGGAGCCCAAGGTGGACCTCGCCATGTCCCATGAGAACGCGGCGCTGGTGATCAACCAGTTCCAGGAGGTGTTCCAGGGCACGGGGATCGAACCCAAGGTGTGGGACCCCTCCCGCATCGCCATCATCTTCGACCACCGCGTCCCGGCGGAATCGCCGAAGACCGCCACCAACCACAAGAAGATCCGCGGCTTCGTGGCGGCCAACGGCATCACCAAGTTCCACGACGTGCGCGGCGACGTGGGGGGCATCTGCCACCAGATCCTCCCCGAGTACGGCTACGTGCGGCCAGGCTTCGTGGTGCTGGGCACGGACTCCCACACCACCAGCCACGGCGCCCTGGGCGCCTTCAGCTTCGGGGTGGGCGCCACGGAGATGGCCTCGGCCTGGAGCCTGGGCATCGCCGTGAACATCGAAGTGCCCGCCACCATCAAGGTGGTGGTGAAGGGCGCGTTCCCGCCCATGGTGGGCCCCAAGGACCTGATCCTGCACCTCATCGGCAAGCTCACGGCCCAGGGTGCCAACTTCAAGGTGCTGGAGTTCCACGGCGAGACCATCCGCAACATGAGCACCAGCGGCCGCATCGCCATCTGCAACATGAGCGTGGAAGCCGGTGCCACCTCGGGCATCGTGCCCGGCGACGAGGAGACGGTCCGCTACCTTCGCGAAGAGGCGGGCGTCACGGAAGCCATCCCCTGCGTCACGCCGGATGCGGATGCCACCTACGTGCAGACCGTGGAGATCGACGTGTCAGCCCTGGCCCCCCAGATCGCCTGCCCGCACATGGTGGACAACGTGAAGTCCATCGAGCACGTGGTCGGCACCAAGGTCCAGCAGATCGTCATCGGCAGCTGCACCAACGGCCGCCTGGACGATCTGGCGGATGCTGCCGCCATCCTGCGGGGCAAGAAGGTCGCGGAAGGCACCCGCATGCTGGTGTTCCCGGCGTCGAGCAAGATCTTCGCGAAGGCCCTGGACATGGGCTACATCCACGACTTCATGAAGGCCGGCGCCGTGGTGATGAACTCCGGCTGTGGCCCCTGCCTCGGCGTCCACGAGGGCGCCCTGGGCGATAACGAGGTGGCGCTCAGCACCACGAACCGCAACTTCAAGGGCCGCATGGGCAACCCCACGGGCGAGGTCTACCTCTGCAGCCCCGTGGTGGCCGCGGCCTCTGCCATCACCGGCGTCATCACCGATCCGCGAAAGGGCTGAACCATGTCCAAGGTCATCATCAAGCTCGAGAACGACATCAGCACGGATGACATCTATCCGGGCCGCTTCATGGCCACGGTGCTGCCCACGGAGACGCCCCAGTTCGCCTTCTTCGACCGCACGGAGTTCAATGCTCAGCTCAAGGCCAAGGCCTTCCCCGCGGGCTCCATCATCGTGGGCGGCGAGAACTTCGGCTGCGGCTCCAGCCGCGAGCAGGCCTGCTCCACGCTGAAGGGCCACGAGGTGGCCGTGGTGGCGAAGAGCATCTCGCGCATCTTCCTGCAGAACAGCATCAACCTGGGCCTGCAGGTCGTGATCTGCCCCAGCATCGAGGCCAGCGAAGGCGACGAGCTGGAGATCACCGCGGATCAGGTGCTCAACAAGACCACGGGCAAGGCCTTCGAGCAGGTGAAGCTGCCCGCCGCCCGCAAGGGCATCATGGATGCGGGGGGGCTGATTCCCTACACCCGCGCCCGGCTGATGGCCAGGGCCTGAGCGACCCAGAACAGGAAGAGGGCCGGTGGGATCACCGGCCATCTTCCTCTATTCGGAGCTCTCAAGCGCGTCTTCGGGACAGGGGTGGTGCCGGTTCCGGATGGCGTGGATGGCCAGGTCGTAGTCTGGTTCCCGGGTGAGCTCCGACACCAGCTCCGTGTGCACCACCGTTCCGTTCTCGTCCAGGGCCACCACGGCCCGGGCAAGGAGGCCGCGCATGGGGCCATCAATGAGGGTGACGCCGAAGGCCGTGCCGAAGTCGAGATGCCGGAAGGCGGAGGCGGGCACGACCCGCTCCAGGTGCTCAGCCCCGCAGAACTGGGACTGGGCGAAGGGCAGGTCCATGGATACGCACAGCATCACCGCGTCCTGGAGGTCGGCCGTCAGGTGGTTGAACTTCCGGACACTCTCCGCGCAGGTGGAAGTGTCCAGGCTGGGGAAGATGCTGAGGATCACCCGCTGGCCCGCCAGATCCACACTGCTGACTTCACTCAGGTCCTTGCGGGTGAGGGTGAAGGAGGGGGTGGCATGGCCGACGAGCGGCAGCTCTCCGCAGGTGTGGGTGGGGTTACCGTTCAGGGTGATGGTGGCCATGTGGAACCTCCCGGCGGGGCCATGCTACTCCCAAGACCGCCGTGATGGGAGGCATTCCTGACCCAGGTATCCGCTCGACCTGCGGGTCACCCCCCGGAACCCTCGCCTCGCCCCTGGATCGCTGGTGGGAACCCGTTCACTCATCTAGGCTTTGGGGTATGGAACGAGTGCAACCGAAGTGGGGGTGGTATTGGGGCATCTGGGCCCTGATGGGGCTCTACATGGCCAGCTGGGACCTGGCCATGTACCCCTCGGCTTCGATTTTCCGCATGCTGGTGCTGAACCTGCTCCAGAACGGAACCTGGGGCCTGCTGGGCCTCTTCCTGCTCTGGCTCGCCAACCGAAGGCCCATCGAGACCCTGGCCTGGTCCCATTGGCGGGTCTGGGCGCTCCACCTGCTGGCCAGCGTGGCCGTGGCCGCCCTGGGCCTCTTCCTCGCCTACCTGATCTCCCTGTGGGTGCAGTCCGACGAATGGAAGAAGCCCCTGGACCTGGCCATGGTGTTGAAGGGCCTGCCCCGCTTCTACCGGGCCTACTTCCACACGAACCTGCTCTTCATGTGGGCGGTGGTGGCGGCCTTCCACGGCCTGAGGATCTACCGGAAGTACAAGGCCCGGGAGGTGGAGGCCGCCCGCCTGGAGACCCGCTTCGCAGAGGCCCAGAACCTGGCCCTCCGCATGCAGCTGCAACCCCACTTCCTCTTCAACACGCTCAACTCCATCTCGGCCCTGGTCCACTCGAATCCCGATGGGGCGGATGAGATGATCAGCCGCCTGGGGGACTTCCTCCGGACCACCCTGGACGCCCCGCACGAGCAGCTGCTGACGCTCCGGCGGGAGCTGGCCTTCATCCAGGACTACCTGGCCATCGAGCAGATCCGCTTCCAGGACCGGCTCCGGGTCGAGGTCCAGATTCCGGCCGACCTGATGGAACTCCGGGTCCCGAGCTTCATCCTCCAGCCCCTGGTGGAGAACGCCCTGAAACACGGACTGGCCGATCGGCCGCAAGGCGGGACCCTGACGATCCGGGGCCGCCGGGAGCCCGGCAGCCTGGTCCTGGAAGTCCAGGACGATGGCGAGGGCTTCGTGCCGGGCCGGGAAGGCGTCGGCCTGGCCAACGTGAGATCCCGCCTGGGCCTGCTCTACAAGGGCAGGGGGCAGCTGGACCTTCTCGGCGCCGCCGGCCGGGGAACCCTGGTCGTCCTGCGCCTGCCCATCGATCCGCCCGGTGGTGACCTTTGAACCTCCGGGCCCTGGTGGTGGATGACGAACCGTTGGCCCGGCAGCGGATCCGGCATCTGCTGCGCAGGGCCACGGACATCGACGTGGCGGGGGAATGTGGCAATGGCCTCGAGGCGGTGAAGGCCATCGAGGACCTCAAGCCGGACCTGGTGTTCCTGGACATCCAGATGCCCGAGCTCGATGGCTTCGGGGTGGTGGAGGCCGTGGGCGCCGAGGCCATGCCGCCCACCCTCTTCATCACCGCCTACGACCAGCATGCCCTCCGCGCCTTCGAGGTCCATGCCCTCGACTACCTCCTGAAGCCCTTCTCGGTGGAGCGCTTCCACCAGGCCCTGGAGCGGGCCCGCCGCTGGTGCATCCACCAGAAGGATGGGACCGGCCCCAACCTGGAGGCTCTCATCGATGGCCTCCGCCAGGAGCGGCCCTGGGTGGACCGCCTGCTGGTGAAGCAGGGCGACCGGCACGTCCTGGTCCGGACCGCCGCCATCCAGTGGATCGAGGCCGAGGACAACTACGTGCGCCTGCACGTGGAGGGCACCTCCCACCTGCTCCGCCAGACCATGACGGGGGTCCTGGGTCGTCTGGATCCGGCCCAGTTCCGCCGCATCCACCGCTCCGCCATCGTGAACCTGGACTGCATCAAGGAATTCCAGCCCTGGTCCGGCGGGGACCACCTGGTGATCATGCGGGACGGCACCAAGCTGACCCTGAGCCGCACCTTCCGGGACCAGTTCGGGGAGTGGCTCTGAACCACCAAAAAAGCCCGGCGGCGCCGGGCTTTTTCTTTGATGGCTGGCGGTCATTCGGCGGCGCGCACCGAGACGGTGGCCATGCCCTCCCGCCGCAGGACCAGGCTGGCCTTCTCGCTGGCCTTGGGATCCGGCAGGATCACGTCCACGGTGCCGATGAGCCGGTCCGTGACGAGGATCTGGCCCTCGGTGCCGTCGCCCACGCTGAAGACGGCCCCCTGCTTCAGGGCCACGGGCGTGGTGCCGATGGCGGGCACACCCCGGCTTGCCAGGTGGTTCACGGCCACCGTCGCGGCGAAGGAACCGTCACGGAAATAGCGGTCTCCGGGCATGAGGACGAGGTAGTCGGCCTTCTGGTTGGCCAGGAGGAGGGCCGCGGCGCCGGACTGGTCCGCCGTGCGGGCGTCCACCACGGTGATGAGGGCGCCCTCTCCGGCAGCCCTGGCCAGGGCCCACACCTGGGCTTCGTTCGCCCGGTAGTTGCAGATCACGCCGATGTGGCGCTTCTCGGGCCAGGTGGCCTGGGTGGTCTTCATCAGCGGCTGGAAATCCTCCGCGGAAAGGGCGAGGCTGGCCAGCGCGAGGGCGGCCACACTGAGCGACATGGAAAGGCGGTTCATGGTGCCTCCGGACTGTGGGCCACCGGCATCCCCTTCGGCGGCTGGATAGGATGGGGCCCGGAGCGGCGATCCGACGGGCGGGGGATGACGCCCACCAGGATGGGGAGGGGCTGGCCCCCCAGCCAGGATCCTGGGGCGGGGCGACGCCCGGCACGGCAAGAGGAGCGTCCATTGGGGTGAGCCGTCCGGGGCATTCGGACCCCGGCCACCGTCTGGCTCGGCGATACTGGAAGCCCCAGGAGGTTCCATGAAGATCCTGCTCCTCGGCTCCGGCGGCCGGGAATACGCACTGGCCCTGAAGCTCAGGGCCTCGGCGACGCCCGTGGAGCTGGTCTCGGCGCCAGGCAGCGATGCCCTGGCCGAGCTGGGCCAGCGAGTGGAGCTGGACCTCGAGCAGCCCGCCAGCGTCGCCGAGTGGTGCGCGCTCCACCACCCGGATCTGGTCGTGGCCGGGCCCGAGGTTCCGCTCGTCGCCGGGGTCGCGGACGCGGTCCGGGCGCTCGGGATCCCCTGTTTCGGCCACGATGCGGCCACGGCGAGGCTGGAGGGCAGCAAGGCCTTTGCCAAGGATTTCATGTCAAGGCATGGCATCCCCTGCGCCGCCAGCCACACCGTATCCGACCTGGCCACCGGCGAGGCGCTGATCGGCTCCTGGTCCCACGGCTTCCCCATCGTGCTGAAGGCCGATGGCCTGGCTGCGGGCAAGGGCGTGGTGCTGGCCCAGAGCGAGGCCGAGGCGCTGGACACCTTCCGCGCCTTCATGGCCGGGCAGTTCGGGGACGCCAGCCGCACGGTGGTCTTCGAAGCGCCCCTGGTGGGCATGGAGCTGTCCCTGCACGTGCTGGTGGACGTGGACGCCGACCATGCCGCCTACGCCCTGCTCCCCGCCTGCCAGGATCACAAGCGCATCTTCGAACAGGACCGGGGACCCAACACCGGCGGCATGGGTGCCTTCGGACCGCTGCCCTTCCTGCACTCCGGTGACATCGAGCGCATGCGCGTGGACCTGGTGCAACCCACGGTGCGAGGCCTCCAGAAAGATGGCCTGACCGGGCGCGGCGTTCTGTTCCTGGGCGTCATGTGGACGGCCAAGGGCCCCGAGCTGCTCGAATACAACGTCCGCTTCGGCGATCCCGAAACCCAGGTGCTCATGCAGCTGCTGGACGAGGACCTGGCGGCCCTGCTGCTGGAGGTGGCCGAGGGCCGACTCGCTTCCCGGGACCTGAAGCTCAAGCCCCACACCGCCATCGCCGTGGTGCTGGCGGCGGAGGATTATCCCGAGGGCGCCAGGAAGGGCGTGTCCATCACCATCGGGAATCCCCAAGCCACGCTCATCCATGCGGGCACCCGGAAGCAGGATGGACAGTGGCTCACGAACGGGGGCCGGGTGCTGAACCTGGCCACCTCGGCGCCGGACCTGGCCGCGGCCCGCGCCGTGATCGAGGCCTCCCTGCCCGAGGTCCACTGGCCCGGCATGCAGGTCCGCCGCGACATCGGCCTCAAGGCCCTAAGGCACGCGGAGGCGGGCAGGACCGTTCAAGACCCCTGGTGAACTCGCCTAGGTCCGGTTGCGAAGCAGCCACACGAGGGTGGTCAAGGCCAACCCGATCAGGGTCAAGGCGCCCATGGTCCGGTGGACGCGGGGATAGACCGTTTGAGTGCTGCGCGCTTCCCGCCAGGCCAGGGCCTTCCGGCCGAGGAGGAGCGTGGTGCCGGCCAGACCGAGGGTCGCGAGCCAGAGGGCGAAGTGCTGGGGCCTGAGTGCGCGGGGATGGAGCAGGACGCGCAGGCCGATGAAGGTGAACGCGGCCGTCATCAGGTGGCCATGCAGCCGATGCTCACCCCGGCGGACGGCTCCCAGGGCGAACGCCAGCAGCAGGGCGGCGGGGATCAGCAGGAGGTCGAGCATGCCGCCAGCCTACCCGGAGTGGGTCAAAGAGGCATGGCCTCCTGGCGCTTCTCGCCCTCCCAGCGGTAGAACCCCGAGCCGGTCTTGCGTCCCAGCCGGCCGGAGGCGACCAGCTGCCGGAGTAGGGCGGGCGCCTTGAACCGCGGCTCGCCGAAGGCCTCGAACAGCACCTCGGCCACGCTCTGCATGGTGTCGAGGCCGATGAAGTCGCTGAGGTGGAGGGGCCCCATGGGGTGCCCGCAGCCCAGCTTCATGCCGGTGTCGATGTCCTCCACGCTGGCCAGCCGCTGCTCGGCGCAGCGCATGGCGTCCAGCAGGTAGGGCACCAGCAGGCGGTTCACGATGAACCCGGGCGCATCTGGGGCCATGACGGCAGTCTTGCCGAGCTGCTGGACGAAGGTCCGCAGGGAGGCGAGGGTGTTCTCCTCCGTGGCGAGGGTGCGGATGACCTCCACCAGGGGCATGGCCGGCACGGGGTTGAAGAAGTGCAGTCCGGCGAGGCGGGGCAGGCGGTGGGGCGCCAGGACGGGGCTGAGCTGGGCCACGGAGAGGCTGGAGGTGTTCGTGCAGAGGAGGGCCGAGGCGCCCAGCACGCGGTCGAGCTCGGCGAAGGTCTGCAGCTTGAGGTCGAGCCGCTCCGGGATGGCCTCCACCACCAGGTCGCAGGTGGCCAGGTCCGGGAAGGCGAGGGTGCCTCGCAAGTTCCCGGTCCAGGTGTCCCGTTGCGCATCCGTCGCCTTGCCCTTGGCCACGGCCCGGTCCCAGGCGCCGTGGACGCGGGCCAGGCCCCGGGTCAGCAGGGCCTCGTCGGCCTCCTTCACCCAGACTTCGCACCCGGATTCTGCCGCGCACTGGGCGATGCCCGAGCCCATGAGTCCGCAGCCGACGACGCCGACGCGATGGATGTCCATTCGTTCCTCCAGGTGGCTGTAGGGGATGACCTGGGCCCATTGTCCGGGAAATCCCGGATCCCCGGGGGTATGACCTCCGGTAGAATCCGCCCAGCGATGGGGGGACCATGATCGGCCCGCTGAAGGACCTGCTCGGCCACCACGCCTGGGCGGACGCGATGTTCTTCCGGGCCTGGGAGGGTTCCGCGTTGTTGGAGGATGAGGAGCTGCGGACCCGGACCGACCATCTGGTGACCACCCAGGAGGCCTTCCTGAAGGTCCTGAAGGGGGACCCCGTACTCTTCCCCGAGCGGCCCCTGCCGGACTTCCAGCAGCTGAAGGGCCGGTGCGAGGTCGTCCACCAGGTCTTCAAGGCCCTGGGCCACGGGCTGGATGCGGACTCGCTGGCCCGCACCGTCCGGGTGCCCTGGTTTCCGGATCCCCCCTGCGTGGTCTCGGTCTCCGATGCGCTCCTGCAGGTCTGCCTGCACAGCCAGCACCACCGTGGCCAGAACATGGCCCGGCTGAAGGCCCTGGGCGCCGTGCCCAAGAATGTGGACTACATCATCTGGCTCTGGAAGCAGAAGCCCGAGGCGCGCTGGACCCGGTGAATCAGATCTCCAGATAGGTGTGCAGGTTCCGCTCCTCGGTGAGAAGGGTGCGGAGGGCCTCGGCGGCGTCGTTCTTGACGCTGGCCCGCCGCTTGGTCTGGGGGCCCTGGATCAGCACGTCGGGATCGTAGTGGACGCTGCGCAGGACGTGGTCCACCGTGTCGCCCTTGACGATGTGCTGGACCTTGAACGTGTCGTCCTCGTGGACCATGATGTGCGCCTCGTTGGGCGCCCCGAACAGGTTGTGCCGCATGCCCAGGATGTCCTGGTACGCGCCGGTCAGGAAGAAGGCCACGTAGTAGGATTCGCCGCCCCGGGGCTCGTGGAGCGGGATCTCGTCGCGCACGTCCTTCAGGTCGATGAACTTCTCCATCTTGCCGTCGCTGTCGCAGGTGATGTCGCAGAGCGTGGCGGAGAGGCCCGGCTTCTCCTTCAGGCGGTGGATGGGCATCACCGGGAAGAGCTGTTCGATGGCCCAGTGGTCGGGCATGGACTGGAAGATGCTGAAGTTGGCGATGAGCTTGTCGGCCAGGCTCTTGTTGAGGTCCTGGAACTCCTCCGGCACGTATTTCAGGCTCTTGTTGCTGAGGATGCGCGAGAGCTTGCGGCAGACCTCCCAGAACAGTGTCTCGCCCTTGCTGCGGTCCTCCAGACCCAGGTAGCCCAGGTTGAAGAGCGTGAGCATCTCGTCCTTCTGGGTGATGGCGTCGTGGTACATCTCCGAGAAGTTCTTGATAGAGATGTTGTCCCGCGTGTAGGCCAGCTCCTTTAGGATCTGGGGTTCGTTGCCCGTGAGCGTCACGGTGTATTTCGTGTGCGTGGTGTCGATGAGGCCGATGATGTCCACCACCACCACCTGGTGGTAGGCCACGATGGCGCGGCCCGACTCGCTGAGCAGGTCCGGCATGGGCACCTGCTCCTGGGCGCAGATGTCCTTGGTGGTGTAGACCACGTCGGCGGCGTACTCGGAGATGGTGTAGTTCATGGAGCTGCTGAAGGTGGTCTTGGAGCCGTCGTAGTCCACGCCGAGGCCGCCGCCCACGTTGAGGTAGCGGATGGGCACGCCCATCTTGCGGAGCTTGGCGTAGATGCGGGTAGCCTCCTTCATGGCCGACTTGATCTTGCGGATGTCCGTGATCTGGCTGCCGATGTGGAAGTGCAGCTCGATGACGCTGTCCAGCAGGTCGCGCTTCTCCAGCACCTCGATGGCGTCGAGGATCTCGCGGGTGGTGAGGCCGAACTTGGCGTGGTCGCCGGCGCTGGTCTCCCACTTGCCCGAGCCCTGGGCGTTGAGCTTGGCCCGCAGGCCGATGAGGGGCTCGACCTTGAGTTCCTTGGCCACCTTGAGGATGAGAGGCAGCTCGGTCATCTTTTCGACCGTGATGACCACCTTGCGCCCGGCCTTGCGGGCCAGCAGGGCCATGCGGATGAAGGACTCGTCCTTGTAGCCGTTGCACAGCACCAGAGCCTCGGGGTGGAGGTCGAGGCTGAGCGCGATCATCAGTTCGGGCTTGGAGCCCGCCTCCAGGCCGTAGTGGTACTTGTTCCCGGCCCGGATGATCTCCTCGACCACTTCCTTGGTCTGGTTGGTCTTCACCGGGTAGACGCCCTGGTAGCCACCCTCGTAGCCGAACTCGATGATGGCGTGGCGGAAGGCCTCGTTCACTTCGATCACCCGGTGGGCCAGGACCTGGGGGAAGCGGAGGTTCACGGGAGTGCGGATGCCCTTCTTCTTGAGGTGCTGGACGATCTCGTAGACGTCGCAACTCAGGGACTCGTCCTTGGTGGGGGTGATCTCCAGATGGCCCTTGGCGTTGATGCCGAAGTAGCCGTTTCCCCACTCGCGGATGCCGTACAGGCTCGCGGCGTCCTGGACCGTCCAGTGCTTCATGGGCATCCGAGGGGCCTCCTCAAACCGGGGCGGCCACCTTTGGCCGGAAGTTCGTTTATATGGGCAAAAGCCAAACACTTCCAATGAAAAATCACGGGCCGAGGATCCGAGTCAGGGTGGCCCGCCAGTGGCGGTCCCGCACGCGCCTCAGGGCGGTCCGCCGGGTGAGCTTCCGCCACTGGGCGGCGCCTCGGGGCAATTCATCCGCAGAACGGGTGTGGAGCGGGCTCGGACCGCCCCAGAGGGCCGGGTCGCCCCAGACCGGCGCCCGGTTCCAGGGGCAGGCCTCCTGGCAGGCATCGCAGCCGGCGGCCCAGCGGCTGTGGGCCAGGGCGGCAACCACCCCGGCGGGTGGCTCCGCCTCGGTTTCGATGGTGTAGGTGGTGAGGCAGCGGGCCGGATCCAGGAGGAAGGGCTCCAGGGCCCCGGAGGGGCAGGCCTCCAGGCAGGCCGTGCAGGTGCCGCAGAATTCGGTGGCCACGGGCTCGTCCGGAGGCAGGTCCACCGACAGCAGCAGCACGCCGAGGAAACCCCAGGAGCCGTCCTTGCCGGCGATGAGCAGGGTGTGCTTGCCCTGCCAGCCCAGCCCGGCCCGGGCCGCCAGCTGGCGCTCGAGCAGGGGGGCCGTGTCCACGCACACGCGGCCCTCGAGCCCGGGCCAGCGGGCCTGGGCCGCCTCCAGCAAGCGGGTCAGCCGGGGCTTCAGGAGCATGTGATAGTCGGGGCCCCAGAGGTAGCGGCTCAGCTTGAGGCTGCCCGGGACCGAGCCCGGGATGGCCTCGGGCCGGGCGTAGGGGAAGAAACCCACCAGGGCGGTGCGGGCCAGGGGCCAGAGGGCCCTGGGCTCCAAAAGGGTTGTCGGATCCAAGTAAGGCAGGAGGGTGCCGCGGCCCTCCTGGAACCAGGCCTGGAGCCGCGCCTCCTCCGCCTGGAACGCCTCGCAGGCCGCGAAGCCGACCCGCGCCAAGCCCGCGGACAGGGCCTCGGATCGAAGCCAGGCCTTGAACGCCAGCGGATCCAGGTGTTCAACTGGCACGAGAAGGCCACCTCCCATGGATATCCTCACCCTCGAGCTGCTTGATGTCACGGTCTTCCAGGCCCTCCTCGAGCTGCGGGGCCTGCTGGCAGACCACCCGGGCGAAGCCATGCTCATCCGGGGCGAGGACGACCTCCTCCGCGTGAACGTCACGGGATTTCTCGAGAAACAGGGGCGGGCGGTCCGGGTGGTCCGCCAGGGCGCGCTGTGGGAGCTGCAGGTGGCCCAGGCTTCCCGGCCGGTGCCCCTGGTGTCGCCCGCGGCTCCGACGGTTCGGCCCGTGCTGCTGCTGCGCTCCGCCTTCGCCCCCGGCGACCGTGCCCTGGGCCGACGCCTGCTGTTGGAGACCCTCGAACAGCTTGAGCCGGGTACGCCCTGGCTCTGCCTGGCCCACCAGGCGGTGGAGCTGCTGGACGATCCCGGCGCGGTGGGCATCCTGGAGGGCCTGAGGGCCCGGGGCATCCCGGTCCACCTTTCCGCCGCGAGCCTGGCCCATGGCGGACAGGAGGCTGGCGGGTTCGACCAGGTCCCGGACGGCGGCTGGCAGAAGCTCCTGGCGCGCGGCGGGGTGACCGTCCTGTAAAAGGCGTTAGGCTGGAAGCGGAGTCGATCCCCACCCCATGAACCTGCCGAACCTGCTCTCGCTCGCACGCATCCTGATGGTTCCCGTCCTGGTCGTGGTGCTCATGACCAAGGTGACGAACCATGAGGTCATCGGCGTGGTGGTGTTCTGGGTGGCCTCGATCACCGACTGGCTGGACGGCTACCTGGCCCGCCGCTGGAAGCAGGTGACGACCCTGGGCAAGCTGCTGGATCCGCTGGCGGACAAGCTGCTGGTGGCCGGCGCCCTGATCTCCCTGGTGGAACTGAACCTGGCCCCGGCGTGGATGACCTTCATCATCCTCTCCCGGGAATTCGCGATCACCGGGCTGCGCGGCATCGCCAGCGAGGAGGGCCTGACCATCCCCGCGGGCACCATCGGGAAGTGGAAGATGGGCTTCCAGGTGGCGGCCATCTCCTGCCTCATCCTCGGTCCGCGTCTCGACTACTGGCTCTATGACTGGACCCAGCGGGAGATCTTCCACTTCTTCATCCAGCTGAACCGCCCCTACAGCTTCTTCTGGGGCATGGGCGTCCTGCTCCTGTGGGGTGCCGTGATCCTGGCGATCTGGAGCGCCATCTCCTACTTCCACGGCTTCTGGAAGGTGGTGGGGCCGCGCATCATGGCCGAGAACAGCCACCTGACCGGGCCAAAGGATTCCTGATGCTCCGCAAGTATCTCCTCGCCGGCCTGTTCACTCTGCTGCCCCTGGTGGTGACGCTCTGGATCCTCAAGGCAATCTTCGAGGCCCTGGTGGGCATCTTCCGGGGTCCCCTGACCTGGATGGCCCATCAGATCCACGTGCCGGATCCGCCGACCTGGGGCCTGGCCCTGTTCTCGGCCCTGACCACGATCCTGCTGCTGCTCCTGGTGGGGGCCCTGGTGGGCAACTTCATCGGGCGCCAGGTCCTGTCCTGGCTCGACGAGCTGATGCTCCACGTGCCGGTCGTGAAATCCATCTACGGCGCCACCCGCCAGCTCATGGGCGCCATCCAGTCGGGGCAGGGTGGCAGCTTCAAGGATGTGGTCCTGGTGGAGTGGCCGCACGCAGGGGCCTTCACCCTGGGTTTCGTGGCCAGCCGGGATTGTTCCTGGGCCGTCCCCGGCGGGGAGGGCATGATCGCGGTCTACGTCCCGACCTCGCCCAATCCCACCTCCGGCTACGTGATCATGCTCGAGGCCTCCAAAGTGCGGCCCGTGGACCTCAACGCGGACCAGGCCCTGACCTGGGCCGTCAGCGGCGGGGTCGTGGTGCCGGACGTCCTCCGCGGGCGATGAGAGCCGGATTACGGGTTTCCCCCCGGATTCCCGTGCAGATTCCCTAGACTGAAGCAGGCGTTCATCACCGGAGGGGCCCGATGAGCATGGTGATCTGGAATCCGGCCTGGGAGACGGGCATTCCGCTCATCGACCAGCAGCACCAGGCGTTGCTGGCCCAGTTCGAGGCGCTTCTGGTCGCGATCCACGAGAACCATCCGGATGACCGGATTCCGCCCCTGCTCCAGTTCCTGGCCGACTACGTGGAGACGCACTTCGCCCTGGAGGAGGGCTTGATGCAGGTGGCAGACTACCCGGGCTTCGCGGGCCACAAGGCGATCCATGACCGCATGCGCGCCCGGGTGGGACAGCTGGTGGAGGCGGCCAGAGGCAATCCCGCCACCCTGACCGAGGAGGTCATCGACTTCCTGACGGACTGGCTGCTGCGCCACATCAACGAGGAGGACCGGCGCATGGCCCAGCATGTCCACCATGCCGGCGGCACCCAGGCAAGGCCAGAATCCGGGATCGTGCCGTGACCTCGCTGGCCGGCAAGCGGATCCTGGTGACGGGCGCAGGGAGCGGCATCGGGCGGGCCGCGGTCCGGATGTTCCGGGACCACGGCGCGGAGCTGATCCTGGTCGGACGCCGGCTGGCCGCGCTGCAGGAGTCCCTCCCGGACGCCGAGCATGTGGTGCTGGATCACACGCTGGATGCTGCCGTGGCCGCCTTTGCCGATCATTGCGGGGCCCTGGATGGCATGTTCCTCGCGGCTGGTGCGCTGAAGACGGGTTCGGTGGCGGGCACCTCCACCTCCGATTTCGAGGCCATGCTGGCCGCCAACCTGACGGGGACCTGGCTGATGGCCCACCATCTGGGGCCGCGGCTCAAGGACGCGGCCAGCGTCGTGCTCGTGGGTTCCAACATCGGCCTCCGCGCCATCCCCGACAGCGCGGCCTACAGCGTGGCCAAGGCCGGCGTCCACATGCTGGCAAAGGTGCTGGCCCTGGAGTGGGCTCCCCGGGGGATCCGCTGCAACGCCATCGCCCCGGGGCCCATCCACACCCCGATGGTGGATGCCCGCCTGGCGGCCAGTGCCGATCCCGCGGGGGAGCTGGCAAGGCTGTCCGGCGTGAACCCACTCAGGCGACTCGGGACGACCCAGGAGGTTGCCGCCCTGGCCGTCCACCTGCTGAGTGATGAGAGCACCTGGACGACAGGGACGGTGATGACGCTCGACGGCGGAGCCGACGCCGTCTTCTAGGGCCACGGCGTCGGCCTTACCGCTGTCAGGGCGGAGCAGGCGCTCAGCCGGTGGTGACCTTGATGTCCACCGGGTTGCGCAGGGTGTCGTAGATGGGGGATGTCCTCAGCACCTGGGCATGGAGCTCCTCGATCTGCTTGGGGGTTCCGTTGCAGGCGAGGTTGACCTTGACGCGGATCTGGGAGAGTCCGGGGCGGACATCCTTGTCCAGTTCCATGAAGCCCCGCAGGTCCGTGTCGGTCTCCAGCTCGAAGCTGAGGCTGGAGATGTCGATGCCCATGGCGGCGGCCGTGTAGGCATAGGTCACGCTCATGCAGGAGCTGAGCGCATGCAGCGCTGCTTCGCCCGCGTTGGGCGCCAAATCGGTTCCGAGGAGCGCCGCGGGTTCGTCGCACTCCTGGAAGAGGGGGGTGGCCCGCTTGTGGTTCACCCCCACGCCGTAGAGGGAATCGAAGGTGCTCTGGGAGTGGGCCCGGTTGATCCACCTGGCTTTGGAGCGGAACTGGAACTTGCCGAGGGCCGGGTTCGCCTTGACCCGGGACACGAGGGCGCCGAGTTCCTCGACGTTCACGCCGTTGTGCATGGTTGCGGTGTTGCCCATGGTTCCTCCTTTGGAAAGCACGCTTCCTGGCGCAGGACGACCCATCGACAGGTCGCCGCGGGGGAAGCGCTGGGTCGGCATCCACAGAGCCCCCTCGCGGTTGGCGCAGGGTGCCTTGGATGAAGATCCCCAACATGGGGCGTTTTGATCCTGAATCAAGGTTGCAAGATTCAAACCAGGCGCCCGGTCAATCCACCTCGAGGAAGTCCAGGTCCTTCGCGTGGGTCTCCTCCATGCCCCAGAGGCTGAGGGCCGCGAAAGCCAGGCAGCACAAACCGATGAAGAGGGCGGAGTGGACGATGCCCCAGTGCGCCTTCAGGGCCAGGAAGCTGGTGGTGATGGGGACGACGGCCCCCCGCACGAAGTTGGGCACCGTGACCGTGACGGTGGCCCGCATGTTGGTGCCGAACTGTTCGCTGGCGATGGTGACGAACACCGCCCAGTAGCCGGCGGAGAAGCCGAGCGCCACGCACAGGAGGTAGTAGGTCTGGGCGGAGACGCCGCGGCTGAAGAGCGTGATCAGGACGGTCACCAGTGTGAGGGCCTGGAACAGCAGGACAGTCTTCTTCCGGCTGGCGATCCACTGGCTGATGAAGCCCGAGCCGAGGTCGCCGACGGCCAGCCCCAGGTAGCACGAGGCGATGGCATGGCCCGGGTTCACGGCGCCCACGACGCCCAGGCTCCTGGAAAGCTCCGGCGAGGAGGCCACCAGGATCGCCACCACGTACCAGATGGGAACGCCGATGAGGATGGCGCGCAGGTAGCGGACGAACCGGGCGCGGTTGGTGAAGAGCATCCGGAAGTCGCCCTTGGCCACGTTTTGGTGGGCCAGCTGCTTGAACATGCCCGAGTCCGTCACCTTGATGCGGAGGACCAGCAGCATCAGGCCCATCACGCCGCCCGTGATGAAGGCCCCCCGCCAGCCGAGCTTGTTCCCCACGAGATCGGCCACGAGGGCCCCGGTGATGCCCAGGCTCGCCACCACTGCCGTGCCGTAGCTGCGCACCTCCTTGGGCAGGACCTCGCTCACCAGGGTGATGGCGGCGCCGAGCTCGCCCGAGAGCCCCAGGCCCGCCAGGAAGCGCATGGCCGCGTAGGCGGGGATGGTGGTCACGAAGGCGTTGGCGATGTTGGCCAGGGAGTAGAGCGTGATGCTGCCGAAGAGCACCGACATGCGGCCCTTCTTGTCGCCCAGGACACCCCAGAGCACGCCGCCCACGAGCATGCCGATCATCTGGAAATTGAACAGGTAGACGAAGGTGGGGAGGATCCGGTCCGGGGCCACGCCCAGGTCCGACAGGCTGGCCGTCCGCACGATGGGGAAGAGGATCAGGTCGAAGATGTCGACGAAGTACCCCAGCGCACCGACGATCACGGTCAGGTTGATGATGGCCTTCCAGGGGTGTTTCAAGGGCTGCTCCGATGCTGGGGAGGATGAATCCATGGTTCATGCGAATGCATCTACAGACAAGAGGCGGCGCCGGGGCAGACGACAGGGGGGGCTCCGCTCGGGCACACTGGGCCGAGGAGGAGCCCGTGCCCGAGACCGCCTGGCCCGCACCACCTGAAGGCCTCTGCACGCTGCCCCGGACCCTGGATGCCGACATCGCCATCCTAGGTGCGGGGATCCACGGCGCAGCCCTGGCGAGGGAGCTGACCCTGCGTGGCGTGTCCTGCGCCCTGGTGGACCGGGGCGAGGTCGGGGGCGGCACCAGCCAGTGGTCGAGCCAGCTCCTGCACGGTGGCATCCGCTACATGCTCACGGGCGACATCGCCCAGATGCGGGAGGGCCTGGCCGAGCGTGCCAACTGGGCCCGCATCGCGCCCCGCCGCTGCCGCTGGGAGGCCTTCTGGATGCCCCACCGGTTCTGGGGAGAGGGCCTGGCCCACCGGTTCGGCATCGGGCTCTACGACCACTGGGGCGCCGATCGGCCAGACTGGCCCCCGCACCTGACCCTGGGCAAGGTGCCGCGCGCCGCATTCGAGGCCGATCCCCGTGGGGCGCGGAGCCCTTTCCGGGGCGCCACGGCCTACGCCGACCTCATTACCTGGGATCGTGAGCTGACCCGGGACCTGGCGGCCTCCAGCCAGGCCCTCCGCCTGGATTTCCATGAGCCGGAGGCCTTCGGGGATGCGGGTGGCGAGTTGAAGACCCTGCGCCTCCGGGATCGCCGGGATGGTTCGACCCGCGCCCTCTCCGCCCGGCGCTGGGTGGTTGCCCTGGGGCCCTGGACGGATGGGGCCTTGGGCCAGTGGTTCGGCGAGACGCGGAAGCGCCTGCGCCTGTCCTCGGGCATCCACCTCTGGTTCGACGCCGTACCCGGTTGCGACCGGCCCTGGGCCATCCGCCGCCCCAAGGGGCGCATCCTCTTCGTCATCCCCCGGGACGGTCTGCTCCAGGTGGGAACCACCGAGCGCGAGGTCGAGGATGGCTGGGTGCCCATCGTCGCCTCCGAGCGGGCGGAGCTGTTCGAGGCCCTCGAAGCCAACCTGCCGGCCATCCCCTGGCGCCAGCTGCCCGTGCGTGCCGAGGAACTGGGTGTGCGCCCCCTGGTCGCGGCGGACGGCCAGACCACCCACCTCAGCCGCGAGGCTGTCCTCGAACGGCACGCCCGCTTCGCGAACCTCACCCTGGTGCTCGGTGGCAAGCTGACCACCGCCCGGGCCCTCATGGACCGCCTGGCCACGGACCTCACCGGCCTCCACTGCCCGGCCTCTACCACCGAGCCCCTCAGCCTTTGGGATGGACAGCCCGCGCAGATCCGGTAGAATCATTCTTTCAATGCGGTCCCGTAGCTCAGCTGGATAGAGCATCAGACTACGAATCTGAGGGTCGGGCGTTCGAGTCGCTCCGGGACCACCACTCAAGCCCCTGATCATTCAGGGGCTTTTTAGTGTCTAAGCCTTGAAGTCGAAGCCCCCGGCAGGGGTGAACGGCTTCTCGGCCGGTTTGGCGCTCGGGGGCGGCTGGGAAGCTGCCAGCCTCCGGACGGCTGCTGGATCTCCGCTCGCGGCCTCGATCCGAGTCACGGCCGGTGACTCATTGGCTTCTTCTTTGATGGCCGCCGCCGCAGAGGCCGCCGCGGATACACCCTGAATTCCACTCATAGCATCCTCCATGATGGGAAGCGGGGGGCGTCTTTGCCTCCGACAGGTATTCTTCGGGTTGGCGCGATAGATACATGAATTTTATTTTATGGCCCCGACCCGAGCGAATTGCAACCAGGTCTCAAACCCTGTCCACTGGCGGGCCCGGAAAGGGGACCACGCCATCACGGAATGACCAAAGCTGGGCCAGAGGATGATTCAGCCGATAGGACTCGGGTGAGCCCTCCGGCCAGCGGCTCGCGATCCAACCGAGGCTCTCCAGCGCGCGTGCAATGCCCGGCCAGAGGGATGCACCATGGCAAGTCCAGCACCCATCCAGATCCTGTTGGTCGAAGATTCGGAAGAGGATGCCCTGCTGCTCCAGACTCACCTGAAGGGGGAGGGGCTGGCCTGCGAGGTGGTCCGGGTCGAGGAGATGGAACCGCTCCGGGCCGCCCTCACGACCCGTACCTGGGACCTCCTGCTCACGGATTTCGCCCTGCCCACCCTCGATGGATTCGATGTGCTGAAGGAGGCCAGGCGGCTGGTTCCCGGGCTGCCCTGCATCGTCGTCTCGGGCCGCATCGGCGAGGAGGCGGCGGTCGAGGCGCTGCGGGCGGGGGCCAAGGATTTCGTGAGCAAATTCAGGCTGGCCCGCCTCATGCCCGCCATCCAACGCGAACTGTCCGAGAGCCAGGTGCGAGCCGGCGCAGTCGAGGCCAGGACCGAGCTGAAGGCGACGGAAGACCGCTTCCGGGCCATCACGGGGGCAGCCCTGGATGGCATCGTGATGATGGACCCGAGGGGACGGGTGTCCTTCTGGAACCAGTCTGCTGAGCGCATCTTCGGATTCAATGAGCAGGAGGCCATGGGGCGGGACCTCCACGAGCTCATCGCCCCCGTCCGCTTCCATGTGGCCTTCCGCAGGGCCTTCGCGACGTTCAGCGCCAACGGGCGGGGCAGTGCGATCGGCAAGGTGACGGAGCTGATCGCCCAGCGCCAGGACGGCGAGGAGTTCCCGGTGGAGTTCAGCCTCTCGGCGCTCCAGGAAGGCGACGCGTGGTCCGCCGTGGGCGTCGTCCGGGACATCAGCGAGCGGAAGGCGCTCGAGCGGGAGCAGTTCGAGAACCTCCAGTTCCTCCGCACGCTCATCGAGACCCTGCCGAACCCGCTCTATTACGAGGATCCGAACGGCCTCATCCTGGGCTGCAACCAGGCCTTCCAGGATTTCCTGGGCCGGCCCACCCGCGAGATCCTCGGACTGGCGGCGCGGGATGTGCTCCCCGAAGCGGAGCTCCAGGGGACCGACGGCTCTGGCCTCCTTGAGGCCTCCTTCAGGCGGACGCTGCCCAATGGGGCCGTCCACCACGCGATCTTCCGCAAGGCGCCGTTCTTCCAGGCGGATGGGGACATTGCCGGGTACGTGGCGACCTTCCTCGACATCACCCGGCTGAAGGAGACGGAGGAAGCCCTGCGGCAGAACGAGTCGTTGTTCTCGGCCATCCACCGCCACGTGGTGGACTTGATCGCCATCATCGACAGCGAAGGGCGGCGACTCTACAACAGCCCCTCCTACCAGTTCGTACTCGGCTATTCAGAGCAGGAAATGCTGTCGCTGTCCTCCATGGACCTGCTCCACCCCGATGACCTCGACCGCGTGTCCCAGGCCATCCGGGACCTGATGAACGGGTACCTGACCCAGGGGCTGGAATACCGCCTGAGGCACAAGGATGGCCGCTGGCTCCACTTCGAGAGCACCGCCGCGATCATCCCCGACCAGGACACCGGCAACGTCCGGGCGCTGGTGGTCGCGCGGAACGTGACCGAGCGCAAGGAGGCCGAGCAGAACCGGGCGGCCATGGAAGTCCAGCTGCGGCAGTCCCAGAAACTGGAGGCCATCGGTCAGCTGGCGGCTGGCATCGCCCACGAGATCAACACCCCCACGCAGTACATCGGTGACAATGCCACGTTCCTGCGGGACTCCTTTGATGAGGCCTTCTCCCTGATGGGCCGCCTGATGGCCCACCTCATGGAGATCCGGGTCATGGGCGGGAGCGCGGGCGAAGCCGCGGGGAAGGCGTTGGACGACCTGGCAGGCACGGATCTGGACTACCTCGGGACCGAGATTCCAAAGGCCATCCAGCAGAGCCTGGATGGTGTGTCGCGGATCTCGAAGATCGTCAGCGCCATGAAGGATTTCTCCCACCCCGGCAGCGAATCCAAGGTGATGGCTGATCTGCATAGGGCCATCGAGAGCACCATCACAGTGTCCAGGAATGAATGGAAGTACGTGGCGGAACTGGATATGAAATTCGATGAGGCGGTTCCCATGGTGCCCTGCTTCCCCGGGGAGCTGAACCAGGTGGTGCTCAACCTCATCGTCAACGCGGCCCATGCCATCGAGGCCTCGAAGGAGCGGCGCCCAGCCGGCGGGCTGGGGAAGATCACCGTGAGGACCGCCCTCCATTCAGGGGAAGTCGAAGTATCCGTGTCGGACGATGGGACCGGCATTCCGGAGGAGATCCAGCAACGGATCTTCGAACCCTTCTTCACCACCAAGCCCGTGGGGAAGGGCACTGGCCAGGGCCTGGCCATCGCCTACAAGGTCATCGTGGACAAGCATGGAGGAAGGATCCTCGTGGACTCCACCCCGGGCCGGGGGACCACCTTCCGGCTGTTCCTGCCCCTCCCCCAGCCGGGCACCTGAGGCCCCGATGCTGAAACAGCAGATCCTCTTCGTGGATGACGAGCCCATGGTGCTCCAGGGGCTCCAGCGGATCCTCCGGCCCCTGCGGGGCGAATGGGACATGGTCTTCGCGGAAAGCGGGGGCAGGGCCCTGGAGCTGATGGCCGGCCATCCCTTCGATGTGATCGTCTCGGACATGCGGATGCCCGGCATGAACGGCGCCGAGCTGCTGCGGGAGGTCATGCGGCGCCATCCGACCACGGTCCGGATGGTGTTGTCCGGCCATGCCGACAAGGACCTGGTGACCCAGTGCGTGGGCGTGGCCCACCAGTACATTTCGAAGCCCTGCGACCCCGAGCAGCTCAAGGCCATGGTCAGGAACGCCTGCGCCCTGGCGGGCAAGCTCGTGGATGACGAGGTGAAGCGGGTGATCGGTGCCATCGACCGGCTCCCCAATGTCCCGGAAGTCTACGTCGAGCTGAAGCAGGCCCTCTCCCGGGAGGAATCCGATCCCAGGGTTCTCGGGGAGATCATCCAGAAGGATCCCGGGATGACCGCGAAGATCCTGAAGCTCGTCAACAGCGCCTTCTTCGGGCTGCGGAGGACCATCAACCACCCCCAGGAGGCCGTGGCCTACCTGGGCATCGACATCGTCAAGACCCTGGTGCTCTCCAACAGCATCTTCCAGCAGTCCCAGCCCTTCCAGACGCGGACCTTCGGCATTTCCGACGTCTGGCACCACAGCATGGCCGTGGCCGCCGGAGCCAAGGCCATCGCGCAGGCCGAGGGCCTGGACCGCGTGCTCCAGGAGGAGGCCTTCGTCGGCGGGATCCTCCATGACGTCGGCGTGCTGATCCTTGCCTCGAATTTTCCGGACCTGTACAACCGGGCCGTCGAGCTCGTCACGGAAGAGCATGTCCTGCTGCCTACGGCGGAGCAGGAGATGTTCGGCGTCACCCACGCGGAAGTCGGCGCCTATCTGCTGGGGCTGTGGGGGCTGCCCGCCGGCATCCTCAAGATCGTGAGCCTCCACCATCGGCCCCACGCCTTCGAGAGCGAGGGCATGTGCTCGGCCATGGCGGTCCATGCGGCCGACGTGATCTGCGGCGCGAAGGGGGGGCAGGCCCTGTTCGAATCGGGCCGTTTCAACCAGGAGTCCCTGGAGCGCGCAGGGCTTGCCGGGCACCAGGACGCGTGGGCCGCTGCCTGCGCATCCGCGTCGGAAAAGGAGCTTCCATGACCCACAGAACCCTGCTGGTGGACGACGACCGGAACATCCTGAGCGGCTATCAGCGCGTGCTGCGCAAGAACATCATCCTCGACGTGGCCCAGGGGGGGCAGGAGGCCCTCCGGATGCTTCTCGAGCAGGGGCCCTACGGCGTGGTGGTGGCCGACATGCAGATGCCGGGGATGTCCGGGCTGGAGCTGCTGGCCAAGGCCCAATTCGCCTGCCCGGACACGGTGCGCATCATGCTCACCGGGAACACGGACCAGAAGACCGCGGCGGATGCCGTGAATCAGGGCCAGGTCTTCCGGTTCCTCACCAAGCCCTGCTCTCCCCAGGATCTCGAGCTGGCGATCCACGCGGGGCAGCGGCAGTACGACCTGGTCCGGGCGGAACGGGAACTGCTGGAGGGCACCCTCACGGGGGCCATCGAAGTGCTGGCGGAGCTGCTCGCCAGCGTGGACCCCGCCGCCTTCAGCCTCGGCCTGTCCGTGCGTGGCCGGTGCGGCGAAGTGGCCCGGGCCCTTGGATCCGGCGATGTCTGGGCCATCGAGGTGGCCGCCATGCTGGCCCCCATCGGCAGGATCGCGCTCCCGAGGGAGGTGCTGAAAGCCGAGGCCTACAAGCCCGAGACCCAGGCCATCCTCATCCGGGTCCCCGAGCTGGGGGCGAGCATGATCCAGACGATCCCGCGCCTGGAGTCGGTGGCCGACATCATCCGGTATCAGGCCAAGGGATTCGACGGGTCGGGCATTCCCGAAGAGGGCCTGACGGGAGAGGACATTCCGCTCGGGGCGCGGATCCTCAAGGCGGTGCAGGATTTCACCACCCTCGAGACCCAACGCCACAGCGGGGCGGTCGCCCTCGAGGAGTTGAAGCTCCATGGGAAGGCCTACGATCCGGCGGTCCTGAAGGCCATGGAGCAGTGCTTCGGCAACTCCGTCCGGACCAGGCCGGCGCCCAGGCTGGTGCGGCGGGAGGACCTCGTCCCGGGGCTGATCCTGGCCGGTGACCTCCATACCACCGCGGGGCAGCTGGTGCTGGGGCAGGGGCTCCGCCTCGGCCATGGCCACCTCGAGCTGCTGAGGAACCTGGTGGACATCCTGGGGATTCCGGACCGGATCCCGGTCCTCGACGGCCCGGCCCAGGGGTAGCCCATGAAGCCGAAGATCCTGCTGGTGGATGACGAGGCGAATGTCCTTCAGGCCTACGCCCGGGTTCTGCGCGGGCGGTTCGCCCTCGACACGGCTCTGGGGGGGGAAGCGGCGCTGGAGTGCATGGCGGACCGCGGGCCCTACGCGGTGGTCGTGTCTGATATGCGGATGCCGGGAATGGATGGCGTGACCTTCCTCGCCTGGTCCATGGCCCAGCATCCTGACACGGTCCGCATCATGCTTACGGGCAACGCCGACCAGGGCACGGCCATGGAAGCCGTGAACCGCGGCTCGATCTTCCGCTTTCTCACCAAGCCCTGCGACTCGGAGCTGCTCAGCCAGACCCTGGATCTGGCCGTGCGCCAGCATCAGCTGATCACGGCCGAGAAGTCCCTGGTGGAGGACACGCTCAAGGGCGCCATCCGGATGCTGGTGGAACTGCTCTCGTGCCTCGACCCCATCTCCTTCGGCCGGGCCCAGGCCATGGCTGCCCATGCGGAGGCCATCGCGCGGGAGATGAGCATGGAGAATCCCTGGGTGCTGGGCATCGCGTCGATCCTGTCCCAGATCGGCATCCTCACGGTGCCCGAGGGCGTGGCCACCAAGCTTCAGACCGGGACCTTCCTCACCAGCGCCGAGAGGGATCTCGCCAATCGGATCCCCGAGATCGGTGCGGACCTCATCCGGAACATCCCCCGCCTTGAGGAAGTGGCCGAGGCCGTGCTCTACATGAACAAGAACCTGAACGGGACCGGCTACCCCCCCGACGACAAGAAGGATCAGGACATCCCCCTGGGCGGCCGCATCCTCCGGGTGGTCTGGGACTACGAGCGCCTGCTTCCGAAGTTCAGCGGTCCCCTCTCGGCCCTCCGCGACATGGAGGGCCGGACGACCTGGTACGACCTGGATGTCCTGCGCGCCTTCAAGCGCTGCCTGGAGCGCGAGGACACGGAGGCCCCGTCCACGCCCACCCAGCGGATTGGCCTCCATGAACTCAGGATCGGCCACGTGCTCCTGGCAGGCATCGAGACCGTGGATGGCCTGCTCGTGGTTCCCGAAGCCACGGTGATCGGACTGGCCCACCTCCAGAAACTCCGCAATTTCGCCCGTCTTTCCGGAATCCGGGAACCGCTGATCGTGAAGGGGGAACCGGCATGACGCGGCCCCGCCCCTGCCGGCGGTACCGGGTGGCTTCGTCTGCAATGCAGGCGAGGGTGCGGGAGCCCGGAGAACCCCAGGCCGGGCTGCGGGAAGAGGAAAGGATCTACCAGGACCTCGTCAGGGCCCTGCCTTCGGGGATTTACCGCCTTCGAGTGGAACCGAGCCGGGCCATGACGGCCAGCGAGTGGGAGGACATCTGCCGCTCCACCTACACCATCGAATTCGTCAGCGACCGGTTCTGCGAGATTTCCGGCCTCGGCCGGGAAGCCTTCCAGGCCTCGCCGGGCCTGATCCTGGACCACATCCACCCCGAGGACCGGGCGAATTTCAGCGAGCGCAACGCGGAGGCCCTGACCCGGATGTCGCCGTTCCAGTGGGAGGGGCGCATGGGGTTTGGCCGGGACTGGCGATGGGTCCGGTTCGAGTCCCAGCCCCGGGTCCTTCCAGATGGCGCGTCACTGTGGACGGGCGTCCTGACGGACCTCACGGAACGCCGGAAGAGCAGCAGCGACTACCGCCGGATGCACCGGCTGCTGCGCCAGGCGGAATCCATCGCCAAGGTGGGAGGGTGGGAGATCGATCTGGAGGCGGGCACCCTCTACTGGTCCGAAGAGGTCTTCCGCATCCACGAACTGGACCCTGCCACCTACGCACCCACGGTCGAGACCTCGATCCAGTTCTATGCCCCGGAATGGCGGCCGGTCATCACCCGGGCGGTTCAGCTGGCCATCGACCGGGGTGAGAACTTCGATCTGGACTTGGAGCTCCTCACTGCCACCGGCCGGCGCATCTGGATCCATGCCACGAGCCAGGTCGTCATGAGGGACGGCCAGGTGGTGAAGGTGGTGGGCGCCTTCCGGGACATCGCCGAGGAGCGCCTGGCCGCCGAGACCCTGGCCAAGAACCACGCGGTGCTGGCAAGCATCATGGAGAGCGCCGAGGGGCCGATCTTCTCACTGGATCGCGAATACCGCTACACCAGCTTCAACCGGGCCCACGCCGCGGCCATGAAGCTCCTGTACGGCGCTGAGATCAGCCTCGGCTCCTGCCTTCTCGATTACCAGACCGCCCCGGCGGACCGTGCCGTCGCGAAGGCCAACCTGGATCGGGCGCTGGATGGGGAATCCTTCGTGGAAGAGGGCATGTCCGGCGCGGAAGATCATGCGCGGCGCTACTTCGAAGTGTGGCATACCCCCACCCGTAACGATGGTGGCGAAGTCATCGGCGTGGCGGTCACCGCGCGCGATACCACCCGGCGCCGGAGGTCAGAGGAGGCTCTCCGTGAGAGCGAACAGCGCTACCACACGCTCTTCGACAACAACCACGCGATCAAGATGCTCATCGATCCGTCGGATGGCAGCATCGTGGACGCGAATCCGGCCGCCATCCGCTTCTACGGCTGGTCGCGGGATCAGCTCCAGGGGATGAACATCAATGAGATCAACACCCTGCCTTCGGACCAGCTTCAGAGTGCCATCGGCTCCGCGGCAGGAATATTCCAGGACTACTTCGAGTTCGTCCATCGCCGGGCCGACGGGTCGCTGAGGAACGTGGATGTCTACAGCGGTCCGATCGTCATCGAAGGCCGGACGCTGCTCTACTCCATCATCCATGACACCACTGACCGGGTGCGCGCCGTGGAGGCCAATGCCCGCCTCCTCCACATCCTGGAGTCCAGCTTCAACGAGATCTACATCTTCAACCGGGAAAACCTGCATTTCGAGTACGTCAACCGCGCGGCGCTCGGGAACCTCGGCTATTCGGCCGGGGACATTGGCACGATGACCCCCCTGGACCTGAAGCCGGAGTTCACCGAAGCGGCCTTCAGGGCAGTCCTGACTCCTCTGCTGCGGCATGAACAGAAGCTGGTCTCCTTCGAGACCATGCATCGCCGGGCGGACGGGTCCCTCTACCCGGTCGAGGTCCATGTCCAGCTGGCCGGTCCGGGTGGCCTGGAGGTCTTCCTGGCCGTGGTCCTGGACATCTCGGAGCGCCGTGCCGCCGAACTGGCGTTGCACAGCCGGGTGAGCCAACTCCAGGTCATGCTCGACCTGGCCTCGCTCCCCGACAGCCATTCGGGCAAGGACCTGCTGAAGGAAGGGCTCGAGTGCATCGCCAGGATCTCGGGCAGCCGGGTGGGGTTCCTCCATCTGCTCCTGGAAGATCAGGAGACCCTCGAACTCACGGCCTGGACCGCCGACACCATGAAGCACTGCACGGCCAGCTTCGATACCCACTATCCCGTGGCCATGGCCGGGATCTGGGCCGATGCGGTCAGGCTGAGGAAACCGGTGATCCACAACGACTATGCGGAGCGGACGGATCGGAAGGGCATGCCCGAGGGGCACTTCCCCCTGACCCGGGAAGTGGTGGTGCCCGTCGTGGAATCCGGCAAGGTCCGGATGATCGTGGGTGTGGGTAACAAGCCGACCGACTATGACGACTTGGACGTGGGTCAGCTCGAGGTGGTGGCGGGGGACCTCTGGAATGCCTATGCCCGGCAGATGGTGGTCAAGCAGTTGATGTCCAGCGAGGCGAGCCTGAGGGCTACCTTCGATCAGGCCCTCGTGGGCATCGTCCACCTCGGCTTCGATGGGAGGATCCTGAGGGCGAACAAGCGGTTCGCGGACATCCTGGGACTCGACCCGCAGGACCTGGCCGGCATGGAGATCTCCCGGATCACCCATCCCGGGGATCAGCTGCCCGACGGCGTCATGTTCCAGGACATCCTGCAGGACATGGGGGGCAGTTTCATCCAGGAGAAGCGCTACCTGGGTTCGGGTGGCGCGATCGTCTGGGTCCAGCTGCTGGCTTCCCTCGTCGCCCCGAGCGAGAACGAAGCCGGGTACATCCTGAACGTGGTGGAGGACATCACGGAACGCAAGCGAATGGAATCGGAGATCCAGCACCTGAACCGAGACCTGGAGCACCGGGTGGAGGTGAGGACGCACCAGCTCGAGTCGGCAAACCAGGAACTGGAGGCCTTCGCCTACAGCGTGTCGCACGATCTGCGGGCCCCCCTCAGGACCATCAGCGGATTCAGCGAAGCCCTGAGCCGGGACGGGGACTCCGTGCTGTCATCCGAGGGCCTTGGCCACCTGAATCGGATCCAGGGAGGCGCCATCCGGATGGCCCAGCTCATCGAGGATCTGCTGCAGCTGTCCCGCGTCGGGCGGGATGACTTCGTTGCGATGCCACTGGACCTTGGCGGCCTGGCCGAGCAGGTGCTGGCCAAACTCAAGGAAGCGGACCCGGGCCGCCCAGTGATCTGGCAAGTGGAGCGCCCCATCCTCGTGAAGGGGGATCCGAGGCTGCTTCGGATCCTCCTGGAGAATCTGCTGGGCAATGCCTGGAAGTTCACCTCCCACACGCCGGATCCACGCATCTGGGTGGCGGCCCATTCCGTGAACGGCAGCTCCGTGGAGGTGGCCATCCGCGACAATGGCGTCGGTTTCGTGTCCTCCCAGGCCAACCGGCTGTTCACCCCGTTCCAGCGCCTCCACAAGGCTGAGGAGTTCCCGGGGACGGGCATCGGGTTGGCCATCGTCAAGCGCATCGTGAACCGCCATGGGGGATGGATCGCGGCCAAAGGGGAATTGGGTCATGGCGCCACCCTGTCCTTCACGCTGCCCAAGCCTGAGGGGGGCCTGCTATGAAGCGCCCGGTCGTGCTCATCGTGGAGGATTGTCCGAACGACCTGGCCCTGCTCATGCTGGCCATCGAGAAGGCCGGTGTCCCCTTCGAGACCGCGGTGGCCACGGACGGGCAGGAGGCCCTGGACTGGCTGTTCCGGAAGGGGGCCCACGAGGATCGGGACGAGGAGGTCTATCCGGCCCTGGTCCTGATGGACCTGAAACTCCCCCGCCTGAGTGGCCTGGACGTGCTTCGGGCGCTCCGGCAGGAGCCCAGGGGGTGGCTGACTCCCGTGGTGGCCATGACAACCTCCGAAATGCCCTCCGACATCCAGAAGGCCTATGCGTTCGGAGCCAACGCTTACGTCCAGAAGCCCATGGACTTCAACGGGCTGGTGCGTCTGGTGGAAGCCCTCCGGGCCTTCTGGCTCTCGTTCAATGTCATCCATCCCATGATGAGGTGAACGATGAATTCCGCCCTCCGTCTGCTTCTGGTTGAAGACTCCCTGGAGGATGCCGAGCTGATCCTGATGCACCTGAGAAGCCACGGGATCGCGTTTACCAGCTTCCAGGTGGATTCCATGGAGGGTTTTGCCGCCGCGCTCGGGACGGAACCCTGGGATCTGGTCCTGTCCGACTTCAGCCTGCCCGGGACTGATGGCCTGAAAATCCTGGCCTGCCTGCGGGAGAGGGATCCCGACCTGCCCTTCATCCTCCTGTCCGGCGTGCTTGACGAGGAGGCCGCCGTCGAAGCCATGCGGAACGGGGCCAATGACTTCCTGCTCAAGGGCAACCTGTCGCGCCTGGTTCCCGCCATCGAGCGCGAGATGAAGGACGCGGACCTGCGCCGGAAGCAGCGCGGGTTCGAGGAGGAGCTGAGGCTGCTGCACACGGCCATGGAGCAGACGCCCGACATGGTGGTCATCACGGATCGCGACGGCGTGATGCTCTACGCCAACGCTGCGGCCTCGGCGGTCACGGGCTTCTCCCGCGCGGAACTCATCGGCCAGAACCCGCGGATCTTCAAGAGCGGCCAGCATGAGATGGCCTTCTACCACAGCATGTGGGAGGCCCTTCTCAGCGGTGAGACCTGGAGGGGCCACATCGTGAACCGCCGGAAGGACGGAACCCCCTGGGATGCCGAGGCGGTGATCGCCCCGGTGTTCAGTACCAGCGGAGATCTGCAGAACTACCTGTGCACCGCCCGGGACATCACCCTGGAACGGCAGCTGCAGGGCTTCCTGGAGCAGACGCAGCGGCTGGAGACCATCGGCACCCTCACCAGCGGCATCGCCCACGACTTCAACAACATCCTGATGCCGATTCTCGGTCACGCCGAACTCGGCCTGACCCGTGCCGTGGGGGACCCGAAGCTCAAGCATGACCTGGAGATCATCCAGGCCTCGACCTACCGGGCCCGGGATCTGGTTCGCCAGATCCTCACGTTCAGCCGGAAAAGCGAGGAAGAAGAGGCGCCCATCGAAGTCCAGGGCCTGCTCTCGGAGTCCCTCAAGCTGCTGCGGGCCACCGTGCCCAGCTCCATCCGGTTCGAGGTGGGCCTCGACGCGAAGGGGGCCTTCGCCAAGGTGGATCCGACCAAGCTGCACCAGATCATCCTCAACCTCTGCACCAACGCCAGCCACGCCATGCGGGGCATCGCCGGCAAGCTCATCGTGCAACTCAGGCGGGAACGGCTCCCGGCCACCGACTGCGCCATGAATGTCCAGCTCGAAGCAGGCGAGTATCTCCATCTGGAGGTGACCGATACGGGCCGGGGCATTCCTCCCGAGCATCTGGACAAGGTCTTCCTGCCCTTCTTCACCACCAAGCCACCGCGCGAGGGCACGGGCCTCGGCTTGTCGGTGACCCACGGCATCGTGTGCGCTGCGGGAGGCGGGATCAAGGTCACCAGCCAGCCAGGCGCCGGGGCCTCCTTCAGCGTGTATCTGCCTCTCTCGGTCAAGGCCTCCGATCAGCCTTCCCCGAGCGAGGACGGATCGGTGCGGGGCCAGGGCCACATCCTCCTGGTGGATGATGAATCGGCTCTGGTGGAGGCCGTGTGCGCCAACCTGATCCAGATGGGGTTCGAGGTCTCGCCCTTCACCGACCCAGAGCTGGCCTTGCGTACGTTCGCGGCGCACCCCCGGGCATTCCAGATGGTCCTCACGGACCAGGTCATGCCTGGCCTGTCTGGGCTCCAGCTGGCCAAGGCCCTCTGGACCATCCGGCCCGATGTCCCGATCATCCTGCTGTCCGGAGATCCCGACATGGGGGTGCTCACGCCCCGCATCGAGCAGGCCGGTTTCAAGGCCTGTCTCACCAAGCCCATGTCGACCAGGGAGATCGCCAAGGCCATCCTGCGGGTGCTTCCCGAACTGACCCGAACCCCCCTGGAGACGCCTCGATGATCCCGGGGTGACTCCCACCATGCCCCTCTGGATTCCCGGGGGGCGCCACGCACGCGTAACGGAGAAGGGAGCTGGCGATGAAGATCAGGCACCTTGTCGCAGGCGCACTGGCAGTGGCAGTGGGGGGCATGGCGCTGGTGGGCTGGGCCGCCGACGTCGTCGTCCTGAAGAGCCTCCTCCCGGGCTGGGTAAGCATGAAGCCGAACACGGCCCTTGCGTTCCTGCTGATGGGAAGCGCGATGCTGCTGTCTTCCCCCCAGGCGCCGTCGCCCAGCCCTCGGAAACCATCCGCAGTCTTCTATCTCTCACAGGCCTGCGCCCTGCTTGCCGGTCTGATCGGTCTGCTGACCTTGTGCGAGTACGCCCTCGGCTGGAATCCGGGCTTTGATCAGTGGCTGTTCAAGGAACCGGCCGGGGCGGTGGGGACGTCCAATCCAGGCCGAATGGCGCCGGACACGGCCGTGAGTTTCCTTCTCCTTGCAGCGGCCCGGCTCGCCGAAGGCTGGCACGCCATGCGGAGGGCCCGGGTCTTCTCCGTCATCGTCGGGTCCCTGGTGACGACGCTGGCGCTGGTGGAGATCTTCTCGTATTTCACGCCGGTCCTCCGGACCTATGGCTGGGGCGGTCTGACGATGATGGCGCTTCCCACCGCGACGCTGTTCGCAGTGCTGGGCCTTGCCATCATCCAGGCCTCCTGGCGGGAGGCCCTGAGTCCACGGCTGGCCGAATTCTCCAATTACCTCTGGTGGCTGTCGGGTTCTTTCGGCGCCCTGGCCGTATCCTTCGCGCTGTACGTCCGGGCGGAGAATCAGGTCGACCGGTCCAATACTCTGCGCCTGCAGTCCATGCTCATGGCCGATGAGCTGCGCCAGTCCACGGACGATCTCACACGGATGGCGAGGACCTACGTGATGACCGGTGATGCTGCCTACAAGCGTCATTTCCGGGACATCCTGGCCATCCGGGAGGGGGAGAAACCCCGGCCCGAGCACTATCAGAGGCCCTATTGGGATCTGGTGCTTGGGGATGGCCCGGCGCCGCGCGGCGATGGACAGGCTGTGCCACTGCTGGAGTCGATGCGGAAGACCGGGTTCACCCGCGAGGAATTCCGCTTGTTGCTGGAGGCCAAGGCCAACTCGGACAAGACCGCCACCCTGGAATCCGAGGCGATGGCCCTGGCCGAGTCCTCAGGGCCAGGGGCGGACGCTGACCGGGCGAAGGCCCGCAGGATGCTGTATGACGCCCGGTACCACGAGGCCAAAGCGGCCACCATGGTGCCGATCCTCGACTTTCTGAACCTGGTGGACAAGCGCACCCTTGCCCATGTCCAGGCGGCGGAGAACACCGCGACAATCTTCCGTTACCTCCTGGCGGCGTTCGGCTTCGGCTTGGCCTTCGTGCTCTGGCGCACCTACCGGGCCCTGGGCGACATCCTCGGGGGTGCGGTGGACGAGGTGTATCGGCAGATCGCCACCCTCGGAGCCGGGGACTTCTCGAAAGACATCCCGGTGCGGGCGGGCCTGGAGAACAGCGTACTGGGCTGGTTGTCGGAAACGCAGACCAAGCTGAAGGGAAGTGAACAGGAGCGTCAGCAGGCCGAAGCAGCCTTGCGTGCGAGCGAGGAGCGGTTCCGGATGGCCGCCGAGACTGCCAACGACGTGGTCTATGAATGGGACCTGAAGCAGAACGTCGAATGGTTCGGGAACATTGATGCGCTGCTCGGCTATGACCCGGGAGAGTTCCCCCGGACCTTGGACGGATGGACGTCATCCCTCCACCCACAGGACCTGGGCCGGACGATGGCGGCGATCCAGGCCCGCCTGGAGGGCTGCTCACCCTATATCGTCGAATACCGCGTCAGGCGGAAGGACGGAAGCTACCGGTGGTGGTCCGCCCGGGGCGCGGCTGCCAGGAACGCGGAAGGAGTCCCGATCCGATGGATCGGTTCGGTCACCGACATCACCGAGCGGAAGCTGGCCGAGGCCGAGATCCTCGCCTTCAACAAGGACCTGGAACACCGCGTCCAGGAGCGCACGGCGAAGCTGAACGACCTCAACGCCTACAACCGCAGCCTTCTGGAAGCCAGCCTTGATTCCCTGGTCACCATCGGCCTGGATGGCCGGATCCAGGATGTCAACGAGGCGACGGTGAAGGCCACGGGGGCCTCCCGCGCCGAGCTCGTCGGCTCCGATTTCTCCGACTACTTCACCGATCCGGACAAGGCAAAGGCAGGCTACGAAGCCGTCTTCCGGGATGGGTTCGTGCGGGACTATCCCCTCGCCCTCAGGCACCGGGTGGGAGAGACCCGGCAGGTCCTCTACAACGCCTCGGTGTACCGGAACAAGGAAGGTCAAGTGGCCGGGGTCTTCGCTGCCGCCCGGGACGTGACGGACATGAAGAGGATCGAGGGGGAGCTCAGGGAGGCTCTCGAGCTCAATCAGAAGATCATTTCCGCCTCGCCCCTGGGCATGTTCGCCTGCCGGGCGGATGGGCCCTGCGTGTTCGCCAATGAGGCCATCGCCCGGATCTCCGGGGCCTCCCTCGAGACGATGCAGAGCCTCAACTTCCACGATCTCGCCTCCTGGCATGAGAACGGACTCATGGAGAAGGTCAACGGGGTGCTCTCCACCGGTGCGGACGCGGGTGAGACTGTCAGACTGGTCACCACCTTCGGCCGCGAGATCTGGATGAAATATCAGATCACCAGGTTCATCCGGGACAACTTCCCCCATTTCCTCATGGTCTCGGAGGACGTGACCGCGCAGAAGAAGGCCGAGGAGGCGATCCAGGCCTTCAGTGCCTACAACCGCAGCCTCCTCGAGGCCAGCCTCGATCCCCTGGTCACCATCGCGGCGGATGGCAGGATCCAGGATGTCAACGATGCGACCGTCAGGGCCACTGGTGTCTCGCGTGAGGGCCTGATCGGGTCGGACTTCACGAGCTACTTCACCGAGCCTGGCAAGGCCAGGGCAGGCTACGAAAAGGTCTTCGAAGAGGGAATGGTCAGGGACTACGAGCTCTCCATCAAGCACCGGGACGGTGGTGTCATGGCGGTTCTCTACAACGCCTCGCTCTACCGGAACAAGGATGGCCAGATCGGGGGCATCTTCGCAGCGGCCCGCGACATCACGGAACGGCGGCAGGCTGAACGCGCCATGGCCAGGACCACCGCGATCCTGGATGAAGCGGGGCGGTTGGCCCGGATTGGCGGCTGGGAGATCGACCTCGGCACCCGCGAATTGACCTGGACGGAAACGACCTATGCCATCCATGAAATCGGAACCGACTACAAGCCGACGGTGGAAGAGGGGTTCCGGTTCTATGCTCCGGAATCTGCTCCCATCATTTCGGAGGCCGTGAGATCGGCCATGGAGGACGGGACGCCCTTCGATGAGGAACTGGAGTTCATAACTGCGAAACAGAACCGCATTTGGGTAAGGGCCATCGGGAAGGGCTACCGGGAGAACGGGAGGATTGCCCGGGTGGGCGGGGTCTTCCAGGACATCACAGCCCGGAAGAGAAGCGAGGCCATCAAGACCATCCAGAGCGACCTGGTGCAGCTTCTGGGGGGCCACACCGACCTCATGGGCGCCTACTCCGCCTTCCTGGATGCGGCGATCGAAATTTCCGGCCTGGATTGCGGAGGCATCTACGCCGTGGATGAGGCGGCAGAGTGCCTCGAGCTCTTGATCGCCAAGGACCTTCCCGAGGATTTCATCAAGAGCTCCTCCCCGTTCGAGCGGCCTTCGCTGGACGCCAGCCTGGTGTTGGCCGGCCGGCCTGCGTACGTCACACTCCCGGCTCCCCCCGGAAGCGGCGAGGCCGGCCCTGGCCACTTGAAGGCCCTGGCCGTCGTTCCCCTTCGCGCCTCACAAACCGTCCTGGGCTGCCTGAGTGCGGGCTCCTTCACGCTGCCATCGGTGCCGGAGACCACGAGGGAGGCCCTCGAGACGCTCGCCTCCAGGGCTGCTCCGGTCATCGCGCGCATCAAAGCAGACATGGCCAACCTTGCGCTGAACCGGGAACTGTCCGTCAAGACGGTGCAGCTCGAAGCCGCCAACAAGGAGCTTGAGGCCTTTTCCTACAGCGTCTCCCACGATTTGAGGGCACCCTTGCGGCACATGACGGGCTTTGTGGAGTTGCTTGGAAAGAGGGAAATGGATGGGCTGGACGAGAAGAGCCGGCACTACCTGAAAGTCGTGTCGGATTCCGCCCAGAAGATGGGCTGCCTGATCGACGACCTGCTCTCCTTCTCGCGGATGGGACGCGCGGAGATGATGAAGCAGAGCGTCGACCTGAAACGGCTCGCCCAGGAGGCCATCGAAGAGCTCTCCAGGGACCTGCCGGCGGAAAGAGCCATCCAATGGCGCGTCGGCGACCTGCCGGTGGTCACCGGAGACCGCGCGATGCTGCGCCAGGTCTTCGCCAACCTGTTTTCCAACGCGGTGAAATACTCCAGGCATGTGGAAACCGCCCTGATCGAAGTGGATGCACGGACCTCCCAGGACAACAACGGATGGACCGTGAGCGTCCGGGACAATGGCGCCGGATTCGACATGAAATACGTGGACAAGTTGTTCGGCCTGTTCCAGCGTCTTCATGCCATCGAGGAATACGAAGGGACGGGGGTGGGCCTGGCCAATGTGCGCCGCATCGTCGCCCGGCATGGCGGCAGGACCTGGGCCGAAGGAGAACTCGGCAGGGGGGCGGCCATCTACTTCACGTTGCCATGCGACAAGGAGGCGGGGACATGAGAATCGACCTCAAGAAGATCCTTCTGGTGGAAGACAATCCACATGACGCCGAACTGACCTTGGAGGCCCTCGGGGAGAGGAACCTGGCCAACGAGGTGATCTGGCTGAAGGACGGCCAGGAGGCCCTGGATTTTCTGTACTGCAGGGACGCCTACGCCGGTCGTGATCCGGTCAACCCGGTCCTGGTCCTCCTGGATATCAAGATGCCCCGCGTGGACGGCCTGGAGGTGCTGAGGATCGTCAAGTCGGATCCCAGGCTCCATACCATCCCCATGGTCATCCTCACCTCGTCGCGGGAGGAGACCGACCTCATCGAAAGCTACAACCATGGCGTGAACGCCTTCGTGGTGAAGCCCGTGAACTTCGCAGACTTCGTGCATGCGGTGTCCTCCCTGGGCGCCTTCTGGGCGGTGGTGAACGAGGCGCCGCCGATCAGGCTGTGAACCGGAACGAGGCCTAGGACTCGGATCCAGCCTCCCCGATGAGGGCGGCCACCGCCGTGTTGAGGTCCACGGGGCTGATGGGCTTGTGCAGGACGGCGTGCACGCCGAGCTTCTCCATGCGGTGTTCCAGGTCCTCATTCCGGTGGGCCGTGAGCATCATGACCTTCACCGTGGAAAGGAGGTCATCTTCGAAGCAGGCCCGGACCAGGCTGGAACCTGAGAAGGTGGGCATCTGCTGGTCGAGCACCAGGAGCTCCGGCCTCAGGTCTCGCAGGGACTCCAGCACCTGGCCGAGGCTGACGGGCTCGATTTCAGCGACCTCGTGCCCGGTCTGCTTCAGTGAGGCGGCCACGAAGGACCTCGCCAGCCTGCTGTCGTCCACGATCGCAATGACTGCCACGGGTCGGGCTCCTGCTCGAAGTATGGGCCGACTGGCAAGAGATCCAAGGTCCTACCGGGTATTGAGGTGTGTGACGAGTCTGCGGTCCACCTCGCGGATGTGATGCTCGAGCCAGTCTTTCAGGAAGGCCATCACGGTCAGGGAAAGCGTCATGGATCCGGCAGCGTGCTTCTCTTCCAGCTCCTTGACCTGGCGGACCAGGTCGTCGTGTTCGGCCGTGTGCGCCACCACCCCCGGGTAGTCCGTGTCCCGCATGAAGGTTTCCTCCGTCTGGAAATGCTCGACGGTGTAGGTCCGCAGAAACGCCAGGATGCCGGCGAGCTCATGGCGCGAGCTTCCGAGGCGCAGCGCCTCATGGAGCTGGTTCACGGCCTCGAACAGGGCGGCGTGCTGGCCGTCGATCCGCTCATGGCCGAGCCGGAGGTCCTCCGTGAATGTGGCAAAGGGCATGGCCGCCTCCCCAGATCCCATGAGCGCGGATGCATCCCACTCTTCGGGCGCGCCTGATCTCCCTCTCGTTATCGGGGGCAGGAACGGCGAACTGAATAATAGGGAGCAGATACTTCGCGGCGGGGAAAGGAGCGGAAAGCCGGGCTTCTAACACCGGTGGGTCGGCCAGCCGATGAAGCACTCCAGGAACCCCCTCAGCGACCCTCCTCCACGCCGGAGAACGCCGGTGTCCAACGCCTCGGAACGCCCCGCGCCGCCTCCCGACACCGGGGATGGAATCCTCATCGTGGAGGACGACCCCCATTTTTCGGACCTGCTGGCGGGGTTCCTGTCACCCAAGGCGGGCTTCGGCGAGATCAAGCGGGCCAAGACCCTCGCACAGGCCCTGGAATTCTTGGAGGCAGGGGGGTTCGCCCTGGTCTTCCTGGACCTCCACCTGAGGGACTCCCGTGGCCTGGATACCCTGATCGCCGTGCAGGCCAAGGCCAGGGACGCGAACGTGCTGGTGATGACCAGCGTGGCGGATGAGGAATTGGGCCTCCAGGCCATGCGGGAGGGGGCCCATGACTATTTCATGAAGGGCCGGATCCCTCCGGATGGGATGCGGCGCATGGCCCGCTATGCCATCGAGCGGCGCTCGGCGGGCCTGGCTCTGAAAAAGTCCCAGGCCGCCATGGAGATCCAGCTGCGCCATGCCCAGAAGATGGAGGCCATCGGCCAGCTGGCCGCGGGGATCGCCCACGAGATCAACACGCCCATCCAGTTCATCGGGGACAACTGCCAGTTCCTGGGACAGGGTTTCACCGAGCTGATCGCCTTCTTCGAAGGTTTCGCGGCGGGGCGGGTCCCGGCGCCCGAGGACCTGCAGCGGCGGCTGGAGGCTCTGGATCTCGACTACCTCAGCCTCGAGATCCCGAAGGCCATCCAGCAATCCCTCGACGGCGTCGCCCGGGTCTCCAAGATCGTGTCGGCCATGAAGGACTTCTCGCATCCAGGCAACGCGATCCGCCAGGCCGTGGATCTCAACAAGGCCATCGAGAGCACCCTCACGGTCTCCAACAACGCCTGGAAATACTGCGCGGTCCTGGAGACCCACTTCGCGACGGACCTTCCCCTGGTGCCCTGCTTCCAGGGGGAGTTCAACCAAGTGATCCTCAACCTGGTCGTGAACGCCGCCCATGCCATTGAGGAGTCGCGGTCGAAGAGAGGCGAGGCCACCCCGGGACGCATCGTCATCCGGACGCAGCGGATCGGGGACGAGGTGGTCGTGGAGGTCTCCGACAACGGTGCGGGGATGCCCCCCGATATCCAGGCCCGGATCTTCGATCCCTTCTTCACGACGAAGGAGGTCGGCAAAGGCACCGGCCAGGGGCTCTCCATCGCCCGTGCGGTGATGGTCGATCAGCACAAGGGGCGCATCAGCGTCCAATCCAGGCCCGGCGAGGGGACCACATTCACGCTGGGGCTGCCGCTGCATCCAGTCACCTGAGAAGCGCCCAGGTGGCGATCTCCACCTTCCGCCAGAACAGCCGCCATCGGAGTAACCTGATGGGCATGCCCACCCGTGTCCCCACGCAGACCCGAATGCCGGAGCTCAGGCGCCCGGGTCTCGTCTGCTCCTGGACCTGCACGGGGCATTGCCCGACCTGCCAGGCTGAGCGGGGAGACCACCGCGTGTCTCATCCGACCCCAGACCCCCGGTCGACCCGTCATCCTGCCCCGGATGCCACTCTTCACCCTCCCGTGAACGGCTTCCGATAGGCGGGTTACCTGCTGGCTCAGCAGGGGCCCGAACCTGGCCCAGTGAAGATCAGGCTGTGGCCCGTCCGAAGGGAGCGCGCCGATGACTGCCGGACCCCGAAACATCCCCACGCCCCGAGCCGGGGGCATGCATGTGCCTGAGATCATCGATGCCTTCGCCCACCGGATGATGTACTCGATCGCCAAGGACTCGCACACGGCGTCCGACTTCGATGTCTACCAGGGGCTGGCCTTCGCCGTCCGCGATCGCCTCATGGAGCGCTGGTTCGGCACCCAGAGTGCCTACTACCGCCAGGACGCCAAGCGGGTCTACTACCTGTCGCTGGAGTTCCTCATGGGGCGGGCGCTCCTCAACAACGTGGTGAACCTCGGTGCCGGGGATGCCTACAGCCAGGCCATGGGGGAGCTCGGCTTCCGGCTCGAGGACATCACGGAGCAGGAGTGGGACGCGGGGCTGGGCAACGGGGGCCTCGGCCGCCTGGCCGCCTGCATCCTGGATGCCGCGGCCACGCTTGAGCTGCCCTTCTACGGCTACGGGATCCGCTACGAGTACGGGATCTTCTACCAGAAGATCATCGACGGCCAGCAGACGGAGTTCCCGGACGGGTGGCTCCGCTACGGGAATCCCTGGGAGATCCAGCGCCCGGACGCCATCTTTCCGGTGCGTTTCTACGGCCGGACCCAGGGCCACTTCGACGCCGATGGTCGCTACCGGGTGGAGTGGCTGGATACCCAGGATGTCTGGGCCATGGCCTACGACACGCCCATCGCGGGGTACCGCAACGGCACGGTCAACACCCTGCGGCTCTGGTCCGCCAAGTCCAGCCGCGAGTTCGACCTGGCGCGGTTCAATTCGGGTCAGTACGTCCGGGCCGTGGAGGACAAGACCATCTCCGAGAACATCTCGAAGGTGCTCTATCCCGCGGACGATCAGAGCGCCGGGAAGGAGCTGCGCCTGAAGCAGCAGTACTTCTTCGTGTCGGCCACCCTTCAGGACGTGGTGCGCCGGTTCAAGAAGCGGCCCAGCTGGCGCTGGGAGGACCTGCCGGACAAGGTGGCCGTCCAGATGAACGACACCCATCCGGCGCTGGTGGTCCCGGAGCTGATGCGCGTGCTCCTGGACCAGGAGGGCCTCGAGTGGGACCTGGCCTGGGGCCTCACCCAGCAGGTGTGCGCCTACACCAACCACACCATCCTGCCGGAGGCCATGGAGGTCTGGCCCATGGAGCTGTGGCGCAACCTGCTGCCCCGCCATGCGGAGATCGTCGAGGAGGTTGATCGCCGCTTCCGGTTGACGGTGCGGGAGCGCTACCCCTTCGACGATGCCAAGCTCCAGCGCCTGGCCATCGTCGACAATGGCCACAGCGTGCGCATGGCCAACCTGGCCATCGTGGGCAGCCACTCCGTCAACGGTGTGGCCCAGCTCCACACGGACATCCTGAAGGCCTCCACCTTTGCCGAGATGAACGAGCTCTTTCCCGGCCGCCTCAACAACAAGACCAACGGCATCACCCCCCGGCGCTGGCTGCTCAAGTGCAACCCCGGCCTGGCCAGCCTGGTGACGGAGGCCATCGGTGAAGGCTGGACCCGCGACTTGGATGCCCTGCGGGGCCTGGAGCGCTTCGCCGGTGATGCGGCCTTCCAGGAGCGCTGGACCCAGGTCAAGCGGGCCAACAAGGAGGCACTGGCCACCTGGGCCGGGCAGACCCTGGAATCGGGCCTGGATCCGGCCTTCCTGTTCGATGTCCAGGTGAAGCGGATCCATGAATACAAGCGGCAGCTGCTGAACCTCCTGCACGTCGCGACGCTCTGGAACCGCCTGCGGGACGGCGGCGACGCCGGGGTGCCCAGGGCGGTCATGATCGGTGGGAAGGCCGCCCCGGCCTACTGGGTGGCCAAGCAGATCATCCACCTGACGAATGCCATGGCCCAGGCGATCCAGGCCGACCCGGCCACCCGGGGCCGCCTCAGCCTCGCCTTCCTGCCGAACTACCGGGTGACTCTGGCCGAGCTGATCTTCCCGGCGGCGGAGCTTTCCGAGCAGATCTCCACGGCCGGCACCGAGGCCTCGGGCACCGGCAACATGAAAGCGGCCCTCAACGGCGCCCTCACCATCGGCACGCTGGACGGCGCCAACATCGAGATCAAGGAAGAGGTGGGCGAAGCCAACATCTTCATCTTCGGGCACACGGCGGAAGGCATCGTCCGGCTGCGGGACTCGGGCCACCGGCCCGGGAACTGGATCCAGGCCAACCCTGAGCTGCGGCGGGCCATCGACACCATCTCGACCCTGGACGGGGGGCGCTTCCAGTCCCTGGGCCAGATCCTGCTGGATTCGGACCACTACTTCCACTGCGCGGACTACGCCTCGTACCTGGAAGGCCAGGAGCAGGTCTCGGCCACCTATGCGGATCCCCGGGAGTGGGCCCGCAGATCCATCCTGAACGTGGCCGGAATGGGGAAGTTCTCCATCGACCGCACCGTCCGGGAATACGCCCGGGACATCTGGAAGGCCGCGGCCGTTCCCGTCCCGCTGCCCTAGCCCGATCCACCCCTCAAAACCTCATCCAGGAAGTGCCGCCATGTCCAATCCCATCCGACGCATCGCCATCTGCACCGGAGGCGGCGACGCCCCTGGCCTCAACGCCGTCATCCGCGCCGTGGTCATCGCCGCCTCCAACCGCGGCTGGGAGTGCTATGGCATCCGGGAGGGCTTCAACGGCATCCTCTTTCCCGAACGCTTTCCGGAAGGGGGCGTGTTCCGCCTGACGCGGGATCGCGTGCGGGGCATCGGCCATCTGGGGGGCACGATCCTCGGCACCACCAACAAGGGCAACCCGCTGCACTTCCCCATGAAGATGCCGGACGGCTCGGTGAAGGACGTGGACCGGACGGACGAGATCCTGGAGTGCTTCGCGCGCAAGGAATTGGATGCCCTGATCTCCATCGGAGGGGATGGCTCCCTCACCATTGCCCATGCCCTCTTCCAGAAGGGGCTGCGGGTGGTGGGTGTCCCGAAGACCATCGACAACGACCTCGACAAGACCTACACCACCTTCGGTTTCGATACGGCCGTGGGATTCGCCACGGAATGCCTGGACCGCCTGCATAGCACCGCCGAGAGCCACCAGCGGGTGTTCGTGGTGGAGATGATGGGGCGCTACGCGGGCTGGATCGCCCTGAATTCGGGCATCTCCGGCAGCGCCCACGCCATCCTGATTCCCGAAATCCCCTTCGACCTGGACAAGGTCGCCGCCAAGATCCGGGCGCGCGACCAGGTGGGGCGCATGTACTCACTGGTGGTGGTGGCCGAGGGCGCCACCCCCGCGCACGGCCACCGCTCGGTGCTGGAGCAGGCCGAGGTCGGACACGCCGAGCGCCTGGGCGGCATCGGCGAGTGGGTCGCCAAGGAACTGCAGGCCCGCACGGGCAAGGAGTCCAGGGTGGTGGTCCTGGGGCATCTGCTGCGCGGCGGCCGCCCCACCAGCTTCGACAGACTCGCGGCCCTGCGCTTCGGCACGGCCGCCGTGCGGGCCCTGGAGGAGGGCCAGAACGGCATCATGGTGGCCCTGGCCCTCGCGGGTGTGAACTACGTGCCGCTCGAGGAGGTCGCGGGCCGCATGAAGGCCGTGCCGCTGGACTGCGACACCCTGCAGACCGGGCGGGACCTGGGGATCGCCTTCGGCGATTAGCGGGTTTTTTCATGTCGAATCAGGACCAGGGGTTCTGCAACCAGTCCGGATCCTTGTGGATGCAGATTTTTTTCCAAGGCGATGACGAAAATGAACTCAGTGCCGACAGAGATTTAGCGGTCGATTGATTTGTTTGGGCATCAATTCGTAACATCCTTGTTTCCACGAATTCACCGGGACCTGGATACCCTTTTGTGCGTTGCATCACAAGGGTGGGAACCTTCAGGGTTTTTTGATGGACGCCATCCTGAGGCCCGTTTAGCTTGAACTCGACAGTTCCCCCTAAGGCAGATTGGTCCGTTGGTCAGACCGCCCTTTGCCTGCTCCTCCCCTCGCCCCCCAACCCTCCCTCTAAGGAGAACACCTATGAAGATCTCCCGCATCGCCGGCATCGCCGCGCTGCTCACCGCCGGGTTCGCCTCGGCCCAGACCCCCACCATCAAGCTGGATGGCGTCCTCCTCGAGTTCTGGGCCACCCAGATGATGGACAACAACCTGCGCATGAATGCCACAGCCGCACCTGGGGCCGGGAATACCTCCAAGTACTACGCGCTCGACTCCCGTTTCCAGGAGAACACTTTCGCCGTCAAGCGCTCTGAGGTCTACCTGAGCGGCACGGTCACGGACACGATCAGCTGGAACATCATGTTCGACCCGAACAATTCCAACGCCGCCGCCCCTGGTGCCCCCAACAACGTCCTGCAGGACTTCGTGCTGACCTGGGCCTTCGCCCCCGGCTTCAACGTCAAGGCCGGCCAGTTCAAGATGCCCACCTCCTATGAGGCCACCCTCGTCGCCGCGCGCGAGATCCTCTTCTTCGAGCGCAACCAGATCAACCGCCGCTTCGCCGATGCCCGCGACCGCGGCCTCTGGTTCAGCTACACCTACGGCGATGCGAAGGCCTTCCAGGGCAAGCTGAACCTCGCCATCTCCAACGGCACCACCGATGACGGCGCCGGCGGCAAGAACAACGAGAACACCGTGGCCGGTTCCGGCAACGCCCAGAAGGACTTCACCCTCCGCTTCGAGAGCACCTTCCTGTCCCAGCACAAGGCTGGTGCCTACTACCGCGAGGGCGTGACGAACCTGAAGGACTCCACCATGTCGGCGGCCGCTGTTCCGGCCTCCTGGACCGTCGGAGCCCCTTCCGCCACCCAGATCAAGGACAACAAGGACAAGACCACCCTCGAGGGCGTGTACTACGCCTTCAACTGCCCCACCTGGCAGGTGAGCGCTGAGTACGCCACGGGCCTGCTGGGCCGCCGCTACCCCACCCTCTTCACCGCCGCCGGCACTGCGCCCCTGCGCGAGCACCTGGACCAGAAGTTCACCGGCTACGTGGTGGACGGCGCCCTCAAGTTCGGCAACCACTGGATCACCGGCCGCTACGACATGCTGAACTACAACTCCGGGGACAACTGGTATACCGCCTTCAACCCCTACAAGAACACGACCGCTGGCGTGGCGACTGGCAACGACTACAGCCCGAAGTACACCGAAATCACCGTGGGCTACAACTACGTGTTCATCCCCACCAAGCAGTCCGCGGGCAAGATCAAGCTCGACTACGTCATGCGCAGCAAGAACTTCCTGGCTCCTCGCGCCGGCCAGACCGGCGAGCAGGGCGGCAACAGCCTCGTCGCCTCCCTGATGTGGTCCTACTGAGTCAGTTCTCCTAGCTGAATTCCTTCAGCCCTGAAAACCACGGAGCCCCTGGGTTGCCACCCATGGGCTCCGTGGTTTTTTTTGCCAACGGGTGTAGAATTCCCAATACCACCCATCCATATCTTCTTTGTTCAGGAGCAGCCATGCGCAAGCACCTCTTGGCCTTTGGCGTCACTTTGGCGCTGTCACCGTGCCTGCTGGCACAGAAGATCGGTGTCATCAACTCCATGAGCGGGCCCGAGGCGCCCATCGGCGAGAACATCACCAACGGCATCAAGCTGGCGGAGGAGGATCTCAAGAAGAAGGGCATCAACTTCCAGCTCGTGTGGGAGGACGACACGGGCAAGCCCCAGATTTCCATGAGCGCCATGGAGAAGCTGGCCACGCGGGACAACGTGGTCGGCGTGGTGGGCCCCTACACGTCGGCCTGTTCCAACGCCGTGGCGAAGCTGGCCGAGAAGTACAAGGTGTCGCTGCTCATCCCGGCTGCCGCCAAGGAGGAGATCACGCGCCAGGGACTGAAGTACGTCTTCCGCATGAACGCGCCGGCCGACAAGTACGCCTCCAGCCTCATCGATGCGGCATTGTCACTGGGCAAGCCGAAGTCCATCGCCTTCGTCTACGAGAACACGGATTTCGGCACGTCCACCTCGAAGACCGCGAAGGACTACGTGGCCTCCAAGGGCATCCAGGTGGTATCGGACGTCTCCTATCCCAAGGGTTCGGCGGACTACCGGTCCACCCTGGCCCAGATCAAGTCGAAGAATCCGGATCTGGTCTTCATGGTCTCCTACGTGGCCGACGCCATCCTGCTGATGCGGCAGTCGAAGGAAGTGGGGCTTCAGCCCCAGGCCTTCCTCGGCGCCGGCGCGGGCTTCACGACCGCCGAGTTCGCCAGGGAGAAGGCCATCTCCGAGAGCGTCATCTCCTGCACCCAGTGGACCGATGACGTGACCTGGCCCGGCGCGAAGGATTTTGGCGCCCGGTACAAGGCCAAGTTCGGCAAGGAGCCCACCTACCACGCAGCCTGTGCCTACGCATCGATGATGATCATGGCGGAGACCGCGAAGCACACCGGGGGCGATCGGGCCAAGACCCGCGACGCGCTCAAGGCCGGCAAGTGGAACGGCGTGATGGGTGAAGTGCAGTTCGCGGACTACGAGGGCTTCACGAACCAGAACAACCACCAGATGCTCGTGCAGCAGATCATCGCCGGGAACTACGAGACGATCCTGCCCGCCAAGTTCGCCACGAAGAAGCCGGTCTACCCCTTCCCCAAGTGGAAGTGATGGCGGATCTGCCCGGAAAATCCGTGCTGCGCGCACGTTCCCGGGCCCCCGCGCAAGCATTCGGCTGAGCTGGACTTTTGTTTCATTCCTGGAGGTCAAGCCCCCATGGCCGTCTTCATGCAGTCCCTCATCAGCGGCATCCTGATCGGCGGAGTGTACGCGCTCATCGGCATCGGCCTCACGCTGATCTTCGGGGTGATGCGGGTCATCAACTTCGCCCACGGAGACATCCTGATGGTCGGGATGTACCTCACCTACATCATCTTCACGATGCTGGGCATCGACCCCTTCGTCTCGGTGCTGATCACGTTCCCTCTCATGTTCCTCTTCGGGGGCTTCCTCCAGAAGGTGTTCATCAACCGGGTGCTCAATGCGCTGGCCCAGAACCAGATCCTCCTGACCATCGGCCTCGGGCTCATCATGAGCAACACGGTGATGCTGATCTTCACGTCGGACTACAAGATCCTCACCACGACCTACTCCTCGTCCACGATTCAGGTGGGCGGCGGCGTCTCGGTGTCCACGCCCCTGCTGATCTCCTTCCTGATTACCTCGGCCATCACGGCGGCGCTGTACTGGTTCCTCCTGAAGACCGATACGGGGCAGGCCATCCGCGCCACGGCCCAGGACCGGGATGCGGCCCAGCTCATGGGCATCAACGTCAAGCGCATGTCGATCATCGCGTTCGGTCTCGGGTCGGCCCTTGCGGGCACGGCGGGCGCGCTGATCTCGCCGACCTATTACATCTTCCCCCAGGTGGGCGGGGTCTTCACGCTCAAGGCCTTCGTCATCACGGTGCTGGGCGGCATGGGAAGCGTGGTGGGCGCCACGCTGGGTGGAATCCTGATCGGTGTCACCGAATCCATGAGCGCGGTCTACATCTCCTCGGGATGGAAGGATGTGATCGTCTTTGTGCTCTTCCTGCTGGTACTCCTCTTCAAGCCTTCGGGCCTGATGGGCAAGTCGCGGACCTAGGAGACCACCGTGAACAAGACCATCCTCAAGGCCATTGCCATTCTCGCGGTCCTCGGCGGCCTCCTGATCATTCCGAGGTTCGTGGACAGCCCCTATGCGCTCCACATGATGATCCTGCTGTTCATGAGCGTGATGATGGGGCAGAGCTGGAACATCCTCGGCGGCTATGCCGGACAGCATTCCGTCGGTCATGCGGCCTACTTCGGCGTGGGTGCCTACACCACCATGATGCTCATGCACACCAGGCAGATCGCCCCCTGGTTCGGGGTGTGGGCCGGCATGGCCCTGGTGATCGTGGTGGCGCTGGCCATTGGCAGCATCTGCTTCCGTCTGCGAGGCCCCTACTTCGTGCTGGCCTCCATCGCCGTGGCGGAGATCCTCCGGCTGTCGGCCATCAACCTGACCACCCTGACCAACGGCGCCGAGGGCATCCTGGCCACTGAACTTCCTGCCTTCAAGATTGGCGGGACCATCGTCACAGACTTCGCCACCAAGGTGCCGTTCTACTACATCGGCCTCTTCCTGGTGGCGCTCACCATCGCCGTCACTTACCTGGTCCAGCATTCCAAGTTGGGGTACTTCTTTCAGGCCATCCGCGAGGACCAGGATGCGGCCCACTCGCTGGGCATCTCCATCTCCCTCTACAAGAACATCGCGCTCGTCATCTCGGCGGTGCTCACCTCCCTGGCGGGCAGCTTCTACGGCATCTACGTGGGGTTCGTGGATCCACCGACGGTGCTCGGCCTGGATGTCTCGGTCCAGATCATGCTCATCTGCATCATCGGCGGCATGGGGACGCTCTGGGGACCTGTGCTCGGATCCCTGGTCCTGGTACCGCTCTCCGAGGCCCTGCGCAGCAACATGATCACCGAGGCGCTCGTGAAGGTCGGCCTGGTGAACGCGGAATCGAAACTCGGGATCTTCCTGAAGGACAACCTGTCCCACGCCCACGTCCTGCTCTACGGCATCCTCGTGGTCGTGGTCATCCTCTTCATGCCGGACGGGCTCATGGGGTTCATCAAGAAGCTGGCCAGGCGCCGGCAGCCGGAGGCGGTCTGATGGCCATCCTGGAGATCAAGAACGTCAGCAAGTTCTTCGGGGGTCTGGCGGCCAACTCGAACGTCTCCTTCTCCGTGGAGGAGGGGATGATCATGGGCCTCATCGGGCCCAACGGCGCCGGCAAGACGACCCTCTTCAACTGCATCACCGGCTACTACCCGCCCTCGAAGGGGGAAATCATCTTCGATGGCCGGCGCATGAACGGACTGGATCCGGACAAGGTCTGCATGCTGGGTATGGTGCGGACCTGGCAGAAGGTGCGGCCCCTGGCCAAGCTGTCCGTGCTGGACAACGTCATGGTGGGCGCCCTGGCGCGCACGTCGTCCCTGAAGGTCGCCCGGGAACTGGCCATGGAACAGATCAAGGTGGTCCGCATGGAGCACCGGGCGGATTTCATCGCCGGCGGTCTGCCCATCGGCGAACGGAAGAAGCTGGAAGTGGCCCGCGCCCTGGCCACCCAGCCCAAGCTGCTGCTGCTGGACGAGGTGATGGGCGGTCTGAACCCGGCCGAGAGCGAGGAGATCATCCAGCTCATCCTCGACATCAAGAAGCGCGGTCTCACCCAGATGGTCATCGAGCACGACATGAAGGCCATCATGCGCATCTCCGACCGGATCGTCGTCCTGACCTCCGGCGAGAAGCTCACGGAGGGATCCCCCCAGGAGGTCGTCAGCAACCCCGAAGTGATCAGCGCCTACCTGGGTGAAGCCCATGCTTAAGATCGAGAAGCTCAATTTCGCCTACGGCGACCTCAAGGTGCTCTGGGACGTCGACCTGGTGGTGAGCCAGGGGGAGATCGTCACCGTCGTCGGCGCCAATGGCGCCGGCAAGTCCACGACCCTCAAGAACATCTCCCGGCTGGTCAAGCCGAGCTCGGGCACCATCACCTTCATGGGCAAGGATCTGGGCAAGATGCAGTCCCATCATGTGGTCGAGGCGGGACTGGTCCAGGTGCCTGAAGGCCGGCGCATCTTCCCCGAGATGACCGTGATGGAGAACCTCCGCATGGGGTCCTACGTCAAGGCGACCCGGGCCGACCGGCAGAAGAACATCGACTGGGTCTTCGATCTGTTCCCCAGGCTCAAGGAGCGCGAAAAGCAGCTGGGCGGCACCATGTCGGGCGGCGAACAGCAGATGCTGGCCATCGCCCGGGGCCTCATGGCCAACCCGAAGATCCTGCTGCTGGATGAGCCGTCCCTCGGTCTTTCCCCACTGCTGGTGAAGAACATCTTCGACATCATCACCGGCATCAACAAGGAGGGGGTTACCATTCTCCTGGTGGAGCAGAACGTCTACCAGTCCCTCCGCATCTCTCACCGGGCCTATGTCATGGAAACCGGCCGGGTGGTGCTCACGGGGAAAGGTGACGAACTGCTCAACAACGATCATATTAAGAAGGCCTTCCTGGGCATGTAAGGAGCAGACGATGACTTCCGTCGAAAAGTGGATGACCAAGAACCCCATCACCATCGATCAGGACGCCTCGATCATCGAAGCCATCCACCTCATGAAGGAGAAGGGCATCCGCCGCCTTCCCGTCATGGCCAAGGGCCGGTTCACCGGACTGATCACGGAGCGGATGATCAAGGACTACACACCCGGGAAGGCCACCTCCCTGGATACCTGGGAAGTCCACTACCTGCTCTCGAAGACCCCGGTCAAGGACGTGATGAACCCCTCGCCTCGGACCATCACGCCTGAAGAGGACCTCGCCACCGCGGCCCAGGCCATCCTGGACCACAAGCTCTACGGCCTCTGCGTGGTGGATGGCAAGGGCGAGCTCGTGGGCATCATGTCCGTCGGCGACATGCTCCGCGCCGTCGTGGAGTTCGCGAAATCAGGCAGGTAAGGACCATCAGGCGGGGCGGGTGGGTTGACCCTGCCTCCGGTTCCCCGGGAAGATCGAAGGGCAATCCCCTGCTCCTGGAGGAACCTTGAGTCCAGCTCAGCGCCTGCGCGACATCCGCGAAGGATTTGAACGACCCTTCTGGGTGGCGAACGTCAGCGAGCTCTTCGAGCGCCTCTCGTACTACGCGGCCTTCGCCTCCCTGGCTCGCTACCTGAACGAGTCGCTCGGATTTCCGACGCAGGATGCCAGCAGCCTGGCCGGCCTCTTCGGAGGGCTGGTCTGGTTCCTGGCGGCCTTCGGGGGTGCCATCGCAGACCGCCTCGGCTTCCGCCGGGCGCTCTCCCTGGCGTACCTGATCCTCAGCTGCTCCTATTTCCTGCTGGGGTCGCTGGGTTCCTCGTGGATGCTGCCGATCCGAGGCCTGGTGCCTCTCGGCGTGCTGGTCGCGTTCCTGCTCATGCTGCCGGCCCTGGGCATCGCGCTGGTGAAACCGGCCGTGGTCGGGACCACGGCGCGGGCCTCGAAGGACAACGTCCGCTCCATCGGCTATTCGATCTACTACACGCTGGTGAACATCGGCGGCGCGGCCGGCCCCTTCGTCGCGTCCTACGTCCACCGGCACATGAGCGTGGAGAACGTCTTCCGCGTGGCCGCGGTCAGCGTGTTCGTGATGTTCTTCGCGGTGCTGATGATGTTCAAGGAGCCGCGCAAGGAGGGCGATGCGCCACCGCCTTCCCTGGCGGAAACCGGCAGGAACTTCGCCACCGTGATCTCGAACCCGAAGTTCATGCTGTTCCTGCTGATCTTCACGGGGTACTGGGTGGTGTACTGGCAGGAGTTCATCACGCTGCCCCTGTACGTCGCGAAGTACATCGACCCGAAGGCGGACACGGAGCTCCTGCTGATGACCGGTCCCCTGGCGGTGATCTCGCTGACGGTCCTGATCAACCTGGCCACGCAGAAGATCGCGTCCGTGAAGGCCGTCACGCTGGGAACCCTGATGTCCTCCCTGGCCTGGATCGTGCTGATCTTCATGCCGACCGTGACCGGCGTGATCATCACGCTCGTCTGCGTCGCGCTCGGGGAGATCGTGCAGTCGCCGCGCTACTACGAGTACATCTCGCGTCTGGCCCCCCCGGGGCAGCAGGGCACCTACATGGGCTTCGCTTTCCTTCCGATCGGCCTCGGTTCGCTGATCGGCGGCTGGTTCGGCGGGAAGCTGATGCACCACTTCGGAGAAGTGAGACACCAGCCGACCGGCATGCTCTGGACGATCATCGGGGTGGGCGTGCTCACGGCCGCGCTGCTGTGGGCGTACGACCGCATGCTGCCTGCGAAGGCGGACTAGAGATACCTGGAGATGAAGTCCCAGCGGGCACGGACGATGTCCCAATTCTGCCAGGGCCTGCCGAAGGCGCTCACGTGGTCGGCGCCCGGGTAGAGGCGCAGGTCGAAGTCCTTGCCGGCCTTCTGCAGGGCGTCGATGAGCATCACGGTGTTCTGGGGATGCACGTTGTCGTCCAGGGTGCCGTGCAGGATGAGGAGCCGCCCTGAGAGGTCCTTGGCGGCCTTCACCACGGAACTGGCCTCGTAGCCGGCTTTATTTTCGGCAGGAAGCCCCATGTAGCGCTCGGTGTAGATGCTGTCGTAGAGGGACCAGTCCACCACGGGGGCGCCGGCGATGCCCAGCTTCCAGCCCTTGCTGTGGGTGAGGGCGAAGGCGGTCATGAAGCCGCCGTAGCTCCAGCCATCCAGGCAGATGCGGTCCATGTCCGCCCAGCCCTGGGACTTGAGCCAGGCATGGCCGTCCAGCAGATCCTGCAGCTCCTGGACGCCCAGGTTCCGGTGGACGCCGTAGGCGCTGGCCAAGCCCTTGGCGGAGGCGCTGCGGTTGTCGCAGATCCAGGTGGCAATGCCCTGCTGGGCCAGGAACTGGAACCAGAGCATGTCCCGGCTCCAGGCGTTGCGCACGGTGGGCGCCGCCGGGCCGCTGTAGGTGTGCTGGAAGACCGGGTATTTCTTCGACGGATCGAAGTCCACTGGGAGCACGAGCATCGTCTCCATGGGGAAGCCGTCCCGGGTCTTCACCTGCTGGAACCGGACCTCGCCCAGCTTCAGGTTCTTCAGGTTCTCGCTGGGGTTGGCGTCGATGAGGCGCACCTGCTTCCCGGCACCATCATGCAGTGACTGCTGCGCGGGGGTATGGATGTCGCTCCAGGTGTCCAGGAAGGCGGTCCGGGTTGCATTGAACCTCACCCGGTGCGTGCCGGGCTGGGCCGTCAATCGCGTCAGGCCCTTGCCATCCAGGCCGATGCGGTAGACGTCCAGGCCGATGGGGCTGCGCTCGGTGGCGTCGAAGTAGAGCAGGCGACCCTTGGCATCCACGCCATGGATCTTCCTGACGTCCCAGTCGCCCGCAGTGACCGCGCCGAGCAGGCGCCCGCCCTGGTCGTAGCGGTAGACGTGGTGGTGGCCTGTCCGCTCGGACTCCCAGAGGAAGGTGCCGTCGGGAAGGAACAGGGGCAGGGGCAGGCGCTCCTGCCAGGCCTTCCGCTCCTCCCGGATCAGCACCGAGGAGGCGGGGCCCTCGTAGCGGCGGAGATCCAGCCAGGACTGCACCCGGTCCTGATGGGCGGCGAGCAGGCGGCCGGTCGGATCCCAGCCCACCTGCACGATGAGGGTCTCCCGTTCCGCGTAGGCATCCTCCAGCCACGCGGTGTGGCCATCCAGGTCCACCACGCCCAGGCGGGCGGTGGGGTTGGGATCGCCGGCCTTGGGATAGCGGGCCTTCACGAACTGCTGGGGCTGGGTGCGATCGTCCACGAGGGTGAAGACCGGGACCTTGGTCTCGTCGAGGCTCAGGTAGGCCAGCCGCCTCGAGTCCGGCGACCACCAGAAGGCCCGGAAGCTGCCGCGGCCATAGACCTCTTCCTGGTACACCCAGTCCAGTCGGCCATTGAAGACGGTCTCGCTGCCCCCGCTGGTCAGGCGGGTCTCCCTGGCTGTGGCCACGTCCACGCGGTAGAGATCGTTTCCGCGCAGGTAGGCCACCTGGGTGCCGTCGGGGCTGAAGGTGGGCTCGTCGGGCTTGCCGCCCGCCAGGCGCCTGGCGGTGGAGGCCTTCACATCCACATGGAAGAGCGTCTCGGCCACGGAGATCAGGAAGGCGTTGCGGCCGTCGTTCCAGGTGAGGTTCCCCCGGCCGAGGGCGGTCCGGGCATCCGCGTCGGTGGCCCCCGCGGCCACCAGGGCCGCCTGCAGCGGAGCCGCCTCGATCAGCGGCTTGGATTCCCAGGTGGCGGGGTCCAGTCGGAGGAGGGTGACCTGGTCGCCCTCCCGTCGGGTCTGCATCAGCCCTCCATCGGGAAGCCACTCCAGCCGGGTGGCTGGCGTCCCCACGAAGGTCTTCTTGAGGGTGGGGTGGGCGATGGCCTCGAGGGTGAGGCGCTCCGTCCCCTGGCCGAGCAGGCAGGGCACAAGGATCAGGCAGGCCAAGCTGGCGCGGAAGGACATGGCGCTCTCCGAAGGGGACCTTATATATATCGCATATTGAGGCCTCCATGGGCCTCGCGCAGGTCTCTGCCGACCGGCCTAGAGGGGCAGGTGGGGCCGGGTGAGGTTGCGGTGCCCATCGGCGGTCACCAGAAGGTTGTCCTCGATCCGGATGCCGCCACAGGGGGTGAGCTCGTCGATGAGGGTCCAGTCGAACTTGGCCTTGTGCTCGTTCTCGCGGAAGGGGCGGAGCAGCATGGGGATGAAGTAGAGGCCCGGCTCCACCGTGAAGACCTGATCCGCGTCGATGGCGCGCGTGGTGCGCAGCGTGGGGTGCTGGGGCGGGGGCGGGGCCGGCGTCCCGTCCGGCGTGCCCTGGCGGCCGGCCACGTCGTGGACCTGGATCCCCAGGTGGTGGCCCAGGCCGTGGGGGAAGAAGGGCCGGCTGAGGCCCTTTTCCACGGCCTCCTCAGGCGTGGCGTGGAGGATGCCGCTCTCCTTCAGCAGGCCCGCGATGAGCAGGTGCCCCTGGTGGTGGAGGTCGCCATAGGGCATCTTCGGCTTCACCAGATCGCAGAGCTGCAGCTCGATCTTCTCCATGCCCGCGACGAGGGCCGCGAAGCGACTGTCGCAGCGGGGCGCGGCTACCGTGCGGGTGATGTCGGCGGCGTAGCCGCGCACCTGGGCGCCGGCATCGATGAGCAGCACGGCGCCGTTCCCCACCTTGCGCTTGCCCTCGTAGTGCAGGATGGCGCCCTTCTCGTTGAGGGCCACGATGCTGCCGTAGGGCATCTCATGGTCCACGATGCCCACCGCCTGCACGTAGGCGTGGTGGACCTCCAGCTCGCTGGCTCCCGCCAGGAAGGCGGCCCGGGCGGCGTCGTGGCCCCTGGCCGCCAGCACCGTGGCCTCCTCGATGCACTGGACCTCGTAGGCCGATTTCGTGGTGCGGTGCCAGTCCAGGTGGGCCGTCAGTGGGGCGGGGTTCAGCTCGAGGCCTGCGGTCTCGGCCCGGTCCGTCTCGGGGCCGATGTAGGCGGTGCGGCTCAGGGTGCCCAGCCGGCTCCAGACCTCGTCGATGTTCCCGGCCTCTTCGATCTCGAATGCCGAGGCCCAGAAGGGGTTCCCCAGGGGGGCCTGCTCGTACCAGAAGTCTTCGGGGGCGAACCGGATCAGTTTTGGACGGTGACCGGGGCGGATCACGAGGACGTGGTGGGGGCCGGCCACTGGGCACCAGTGGGCGAAGTGGGGCGTGGGGTGGAAGGGGGCTTCTTGGTCGTCGGCAAAGTGGGTGTAGGCCTTGCCGCTGGAGATGACCAGGGCTTCGTATCCGGTCCGGGCCAGGGCCTCGGCCGTGGTGCGCTGGCGCTCGGCGATGTGCGCGGGGAAGAGGGCGGCAAGGTCGGTCATGTGAGGTGTCCAGGTGGGGGGTTCAGGGGATCAGAGGAACCGCAGGGGCTTCATGTCGGGGGCGAAGCCATGGCGGACGGCCTTCTCGAAGAATAGGGCCAAACTCTCCCGTTCGGCCTCGCCCAGGGTGTAGCTGATGTTCTCGGTCAGGTACTCGTGCAGCTCGATCTTGGTCCAGCCGATGGTGCGCCGGGCCTCCTCGACGATGGCCGGCAGCTGGGCCAGGCCGATCTCCAGGCTCTTGTGGAAGAAGGGGGCCACGCCGCCCGGTACGGGCAGCTCCGCAGCATCCTTCCGGACCAGCCACAGGGCGAAGACGAAGGGCAGGCCGGTCCAGGCGTGCCATTCCTCCGCCAGGTCCAGGACAAAGAGACCCTGTTTGGGCGCCCGCATGGCGGCGTCGCCGATCATGAGGGCCGCATCGTTCGCCTCCAGCATGGCGGGCAGATCGGGTCCCATGTCCACCACCGCGGGGGTCACGCCGTAGCGCTCGCGCAGCAGCAGCTGGGCCAGGACCACGCTGGTGCGGCTGGAGGTGTCCAGGGCCAGGCTGCGGATCTGCTCGGGCGGCACCTTGGACAGGATCAGCACGCTCCGCACGCGCTTGGGCGAGGCGATGCAGAGCCCCGGCACGATGCGCAGATCCGGGATCCTCAGGTATTCGATGGAGCTCACGATGCCGGCGTCGACCTCGCCATCCCGCAGCCGGTCGGCGCAGGCGGAGGGATAGTGGAATTTCAGGTGGAAGTGCTCCCAGCCCAGCCCGTGCTTGAAACCGTGGTTCAGGGGGGCGGCGTTGAGGTAGTCGATGATGGACAGGCGGAAGGGTGCGGCAGTCATATCCTCAGTATGCGATGATTCACGCATGATCCTCTGGCACTACGAGTTGAACACTCCGATGGGGCCCATGCGGGCCGCCTTTGATGGCCGGGGGCGGCTTCTGGAGCTGGTGCTGGAAGGCTTCGACCCCCGCAAGACCAGTCCCCTCCCGCCCAGGGAACAGCGGGAGGCCAAGCGGTTCCTGGATCGCCAGATCGATGCCTACCTGGCCGGCACCCTCCGCACCTTCACGGTTCCGCTCGACCCCCAGGGCAGGCCCTCCCACCTGCGGATCTGGGACACGGTGCGCACCATCCCCTACGGCCAGACCCGGCAACCCTCGGATTTCGCAGCCTGGCTGGGACTCGACGAGGAGGTGGTGGTGATGGCCTGTGCCAGCAATCCCATCGCCCTCCTGATCCCCGCCCACAGGGTGGTCCTGCCGGGCGAGGGCCCCCTGCCCAAGGCCCTGCGGGACCTCGAATCGGGCCTGGGCTGGCGCAAGCCCGGGGCGTGATGGGCACCCCCGATTTGCCGCCCAGGCTGACTCGTCATCCCAAAAAACCGCGATTCTGACATGCTTGGTTCCATGCCTGGTTCCTTCCATCCCATCGTTTCACCCGTCGGGGACCTGGGAGCCGTCTTTGATGACGAAGGGAAGCTGCTCCAGCTCATCCGGTTCCATGGGGCGCCACCCCCGGAACCTCCGGGCCCGGCCCCGAAGTGCCTCCCCTTCCTGAAGCGCCAGCTGGAGTCCTATTTCTCCGGCAACCTCCGGGACTTCAACATCCCCACCCACGTGGAGGGCACCGACTTCCAGCGGCGGGTCTGGAAGGAACTCCTGAAAATCCCCTACGGCCAGGCGATCTCCTACCTGGAACTGGCCCGCCGCCTGGGCGATGAGAAGTGCATCCGCGCCGCTGCCCGGGCCAACGGCGCCAACCCCATCTCCATCCTGATCCCCTGCCATCGCGTCATCGGCTCGGATGGTTCCCTCGTGGGCTATGGTGGTGGCCTGGACATGAAGGAGTTCCTCCTCCGCCTCGAAGGCGTGCTGCCGAAGTCCCCCCCCCAGCCGCGGCTGCCCCTCACCTGGGATTGAAAAAATTCCGGCGCCGCCCAGCGGAGGACGGCCCTGGCGTGAGCCCGTAGCATGAAGCCATGCGCTGGTCGGATGAGCACCTCTACGAACGGATCCTGGCGAAGGACGCCTCCTTCAACGGCAGGGTCCTGACGGGCGTCCTCACCACCGGGATCTACTGCCTGCCCTCCTGCCCCGCCCGGAAACCCCTGGCCATCAACGTGCGGTTCTTTCCGGACGAACCGGCCGCCCAGGCTGCGGGGCTCCGTCCCTGCAAGCGCTGCCGCCCCGATGCCTTCTACCGGGGCGAGGATGCTGACCTGGCCCGACTGGAATCCGCCCTGGCCCAGGCCGTGGCGGACCCGGCCGCCTTTCCCGAGGTCGAGGCCCTGGCCGAGGCGGCCGGCGTGGGCGTCACGAAGCTGAAGGACCTGTTCCGCGATCATGTCCACCTCCAGCCCGCGGCATTCCTCCAGCGCATCCGAATCCAGTCGGCCTGCGTCCGGCTCGCGGCGGGGCAGGGCGAGCTGACGGACCTGGCCATGGACTCCGGCTACGAAAGCGCGTCGGGGTTCCACGAGGCCTTCCGCCGGCAGACGGGACTGAGCCCCGGCGCCTTCCGCACCATGCTGGGTTCGGACCACTTCACCTTGTCCATGCCCGCAGGCCTGCGGGTGCAGGACGTGCTGGCCTTCCACGGTCGCGATGGCCAGAGCGTGTCCGAGCGTGTGGACGGGAAGCGACTGCACAAGGCCTTCCTCTGCGAAGGCAAGCCTTCCGTGCTCAGCCTGGCCTTTCAGGAAGAGGCCGTGGACGTGTCCCTGCAGGGGGCGACGGGTCCCGCCGCCATGGCGACGGCCCATGGTGCGGCCCTCCGCCTGCTGGGCTGGCAGGGCGATCCCTCCGCCTTCGAAACGGCCCATCCCCGACTGGCGCGGGGCCGTGAGGGACTGCGCGTGTTGCTCACGCTGGATCCCTTCGAGGCCCTGGTGTGGGCGATCCTGGGGCAGCAGGTGAACCTGGCCTTCGCCTACGCCCTGCGCCGTGACCTGATCCGGCTGGCGGGCGACCCAGTAGAAGGCGGCCTCTTCGCCCATCCTGATGCGGCCCGGATCGCCGGGTTGCAGGTCGAGGAGCTCCTGGCCCTGCGCTTCTCCCGCCGCAAGGCCGAGTACCTGCTGCATGCCGCCGCCGAGGTGGCCTCGGGCCGGCTGCTCCTGGAAGGGCGGACCACGGCCACGGGCCTGGCCCGAGACCTGCTCGCCCTGCGGGGCTGCGGGCCCTGGACGGCGCAGTACGCGCTGATGCGGGGCTTCGGTTTCCGCGATTGCGTGCCCGTGGGGGATGCGGGCCTCACTCTGGCCCTGCAGCGCTGGTTCAAGCTCGACACGCGCCCGGATGCCGCGGAGACGCTGCGCCTGATGGCGCCCTTCGCGCCCCACCGCAGCCTCGCCACCTTCCACCTCTGGTCCAGCTTGAAAGGAACTCCCGCATGAATGGCATCCGCTTGATCGATACCTCCCTCGGCCCCGTGCAGGCGGCCTTCGACGCCGAGGGCGCCGTGATCTACCTGGGCTTTGCGGATCACGAATTCCGGGAGGCCCTGCTGGCGAAGGTGGCCCGACTGGGCCCCGCATCCCGACTGGATGCCGCCGTGGTGGATCGCCTCCACGAGCAGCTGGAAGCCTATGTCTCGGGAGGGCGCAAGGCCTTCGACATCCTCTTCCGCCTGCACGGCAGTCCCTTCGAACAGCGGGTGTGGGCGGGCCTCCAGCGCATCCCCTTCGGCGAGACCCGCAGCTACGGTCAGCTGGCGGCCGAGCTGGGCGATCCGAACCTCAGCCGCGCCGTGGGTCGGGCCAACGGCGCCAACCCCGTGTCCATCCTGGTGCCCTGCCACCGGGTGATCGGTGCCAATGGCACCCTCACGGGCTACGCAGGCGGACTGGCCATGAAGGAGCGGTTGCTGCGGCTGGAAGGCGCGCTCAGACCCGGACTGTTCCCAGGGGACCGCGCTCCAGTTCGAGCCGGGTCTCTGCGGTAGCGCCGAAAGCCTGCTTCAGCACCGCCAAGCCCCGGTCCATGTCCACCTTGCCGCAGCTGAAGAAATCCACGGCGGCGAAACCGTGTTCGGGCCAGGTGTGGATGGCCAGGTGGCTCTCGGCGATGATCACGGCGCCGCTCACGCCATGGGGGCTGAAGTGGTGGAAGCTGTGGGTGACGATGGTGGCGCCGGAGGCTTCCGCAGCCTGGAGCATGGCGGAGGTGACCCGTTCCAGGTCCGCCAGCGAGGCGGCGTCGCAGCCGGTGAACTCGGCCAGCAGGTGATGGCCCAGGGCCGTCATGGGCGCTTCGTCATCAGGGCCACGCACTCCACGAGGCTGGTGAGGGGGAAGAGATCGAGCACGGCCAGCTGATCGAGGCTCCAGGCCCCGGACAGGCGCTTCACGTCGCGGCAGAAGGCCGCGCCATCGCAGCCCACCAGCACCAGGGTGCCGGCGCCCGCGGTGGCGAGGCGGTCGCAGAGGGTTGCTTCGAGCCCCGCCCGTGGCGGGTCCAGGAGGATCACATCCTCCGGAACGCCCAGGCCTTCGGGCACCCAGGCCGCCACATCCGCCACCAGGCATTCGGCGGGAAGCCCTGCGGCCTCCAGGTTGCGCCGGGCCCAGGCCACGGCCGTTTCGCCGGATTCGACCAGGACCCGATGGCTGAAGCGGTCGCCCAGCATGGCCGAGAAGAGGCCGACTCCGCCGTAGAGGTCATACAGGGTGTGCCCCTTCACCTCCCAGGACTTCAGGAGGCCACCGAAGGCCTCCGCGGCCCAGGGCGGGCTGACCTGGAAGAAGGCGCCGGGCTCATGCTGCAAGGTGGCGTCACCCAGGCGGTGGCGGATGGGCTCGGCGTTGCGGTGCCAGCCATCCGGCTCCAGGATCCAGGTGCGTCCCCGCTCGTCGGTGGCCCACACGGTGTCGGCGGGAGTGCCCGTGGACAGCTCCCAGCGGCCGGGGCGGGCGGGCAGGGCGCGGCCATCCAGTGCGGCCAGGAGCCGCGGAATCGCATGCGACAGGGGCTGGGCCGCGGCGGGACATTCCGTGACCGGGACCAGGGCGTGGCTATGCCGCTTGAAGTAGCCCAGCTCCGCGCCGTCCCAGTGGAGCTGGATGCGATGGCGGCGGGCCGTGTCCGGGGCCGGGTGCCAGGTCCAGGGCACGCCCTCTCCCACCTGGCGGCGCAGCAGGTCAGCGACCATCTGGCGCTTTAGCTCCGAGGTGTGCCGGCCCGCCTCCCACAGCTCGCAGCCGCCGCAGGACTCCGCGACGGGGCAGGTGGCCTGGGCCCGGCGGGGATCCCGGGTGACCCAGTGGGTGATGCGGCCTTCGCCGTGCCGGGCCTTCCAGATGACCTCGGCCTCGACGACCTCGCCCGGGAAGAGGGCCAGGGGTGCCTCCAGCAGCAGCAGGCGGCCATCCTCGGAACGGCCCACGCCCATGCCGCCCCAGGCCAGCCGTTCGATGGGGCCCCGCCAGGCTTCCTTGCGGGAAGGGGAATTCCGATATGCTGGCGGCACCTTCTTCGTCCCAGAGCCTGCATCGACCTTTCTGGAGCCTGATTCCGCCTTGCGCTTCACCGTCGCCATCCCCCCAGAGCACCGTAACACCCTCCTGGATTGCGTTGCCGGGGAGATGCGCGGGGCCCTGGTCTTCGTGGATGAGGCCCCGGCGGACGTGGTGCTCGGCCTGGCGGGAGACGGGCAGTTCGCGGGCTGCGGGACCTGGCCCGGGGCCGAGGCGGCCCTGGCCCTCACGAAGGCGGGCTGGGAGCGGGCCAAGGATCGGCAATCCATGGAGCGGCTCCACGAGGTGGGCCGGGCCCTGGTCTCAGAGCAGAACCTGGACCGGCTGCTGGACCTCATCCTCACCAAGGCCCGGGAACTGCTCAAGGCCGAGGCCGGCTCCATCTACCTCCTCTCGGGAGAAGGGGAGCGGCGAGACCTGCTCTTCGCCCACACGCAGAACGCCCGGGTGAAGCTGCCCTTCCACCGCATCGTGATGCCGGTCTCCGATCGGACCCTGGCCGGCTTCGTCGCCCTGACCCGCGAGAGCCTGAACATCCGGGACGTCTATCACATCCCGGAGGAAGCCCCCTACCGGTTCAACGACAGCTTCGACCGGCAGGCGGGCTACCGCACGACCTCGGTGCTGGTGGTGCCCATGCTGGACACCGGGGGTCAGGTGCTGGGCATCCTCCAGCTGCTGAACCGCCTGGACGACGATTCCGCAGGCGCCGGAACCTTCTCCTCCGAAGACCAGAACCTGGCCCAGAGTCTGGCCGGCCAGGCCGCCGTGGCCGTGAAGAACGCCCAGCTGCGCCTGGAGATCGAGCAGCTCTTCGAGGGCTTCGTGGCGGCTTCGGTGACGGCCATCGAGGCCCGCGATCCAGTCACCAGTGGCCACTCGGGCCGCGTGGCGGACCTGACCGTGGGCCTGGCCGAGGCGGTCAACGCCACGCCCAACGGGACCTACGGCGAGCTGCTGTTCACAGACCGCCAGCTCCGGGAGATCCGGTACGCCAGCCTGCTCCACGATTTCGGCAAAGTGGGCGTGCGCGAGCAGGTGCTGGTGAAGGCCAAGAAGCTGGACCCCAGCCAGCTGGAGCTCATCCTCCAGCGTCTGCGGCAGCGGGAGCTGGAGGAGGCCCTGGACCTGCTGTCCCAGTCCTGGCGGGTGGGTCATTCCTTCGATGGCGACCGATGGGAGCAGATCATCCGCGACCGCCAGGTGGAGACCGAGCGGCTCATGCACCTCATCCGGCAGAGCAACGAGCCCACGGTCATGGCGCAGGAGGTGGCCGAGGGCCTGGGCCTGCTGGAGACCCTCACCTTCACCCACTGGAGTGGCGAGCGCCGGGAGGTGGTGGAGCCGGAGTCCATGGCCAGCCTGCGGATCCGGCGGGGCAGCCTTTCCGAGGCCGAGCGGCTCGAGATCGAGAGCCACGTCACCCACACCTTCCGGTTCCTGGAGCGCATCCCCTGGACCAAGGACCTGGCGGGCGTGCCGGAGATCGCCTATGCCCACCACGAGCGCCTGAGCGGCCGGGGCTATCCCCGTCAACTCGGGGCCGCCGGAATCCCGGTCCAGAGCCGCGCCATGGCCATCGCCGACGTGTTCGACGCCTTGACCGCCCGGGACCGGCCCTACAAGGGTGCCGTGCCCCTGGAGCGCAGCCTGGCCATCCTGGACGAGGAGGCCCGCGAGGGGGCCCTCGACCGGCCCCTGCTGGACTTGTTCATGGAAGCCAAAGTGTTTGAACGGACTGTGCCTCGGGGCTAAGGCTGGAGGCAGGAGGCCGGAGACGGTAGGCTAGAGAATTGGAGTGTCCATGTCTGAACGCGAACCACGCACAATCGATCTGCAGGGGATCATGGACCTGCTGCCCCACCGCTATCCGATCCTCCTGGTGGACCGGATCCTGGACTTCGAGCCCAAGGCGTGGATCCGGGGCCTGAAGAACGTCAGCTTCAACGAGGCGGTCTTCCAGGGGCACTTCCCCAGCCGGCCGGTGTTCCCGGGCGTCTACATCGTGGAGGCCATGGCTCAGACCGGCGGTTGTCTCCTCATGCAGGAATACGAGGATCGCGCCCGCAAGGTGATCTATTTCATGGGCATCGACGCGGTGAAATTCCGGAAACCCGTGCTCCCCGGCGATCAGCTGGTCATGGAAGTGAAGGTGGTCCAGTTCAAGGGCCGCATCTGCAAGATGCGGGGCGAGGCTTTCGTGGACGGCCAGAAGGTCGCCGAGGCCGAATTCATGTCCATGCTGATGGACCTGGCGGAGGGAGAGGGACAATGAGCGCACAGATCCATCCGAGCAGCGTGGTGAGCCCGGAGGCCCGACTGGGCGAGGGGGTCGTCGTGGGCCCCTTCTGTGTCATCGAGGGCAATGCCGTCATCGGTGCCCGTACCCTGCTGCGCAGCCACGTCGTCATCGGCCCCCATACCGAGATCGGTGAGGACAACGACATCTATCCCCATGCCACGCTGGGCATGGGCCCCCAGGACCTGAAGTTCAAGGGTGCCCCCACGCGCCTGCAGGTGGGGAACCGCAACGTGATCCGCGAGGGCTGCACCCTCCACCGGGGCACCGAGGGCGGCGGCGGGCTGACCACCATGGGCGATGACAACTTCCTGATGACGGGCTCGCACGTCGCCCACGACTGCCATGTGGGCCACAAGAACATCTTCGCCAACTGCGCCACGCTGGCGGGGCACGTGGAGGTGGGCGACGGCTGCAACATCGGCGCCTTCTCGGCGGTGCACCAGTTCTGCCGGGTGGGCCACCATGCCTTCATGGGCGGCTTCACCGTGGCCACCCAGGACGTGCTGCCCTTCATGAAGACGGCCGGCGCCCGGGATACCAAGAGCTACGGCGTGAACACCATCGGCCTGCAGCGGAAGGGCTTCCCCGTCGAGGTGGTCGAAGGCCTGAAGAAGGCCCACCGCCTGCTCTTCCACGCGGGGCTCCTGCGGGAAGAGGCCATGGCCCAGACCGAGAAGGAAGTGGGCCACATCGCCGAGGTCGTCTACCTGCTGACCTTCATCCGAGAGGCCAAGCGGGGCGTGCACCGTGGCTGAGCCCACGCGCCGCCACGCGACCCTCGCCATCATCGGCCTTCCCAACGCCGGCAAGTCCACCCTGCTGAACGCCCTGCTGGGCCAGAAGCTGGCGGCCACCAGCCAGATCCCCCAGACCACCCGGACCCGCGTCCTCGGTGTCGTGGATCGCGGTGACGTGCAGCTGGCCTTCCTGGACACCCCCGGCATCCACCTGCCCAAGCACGCCCTCAACGAGCGCATGATGGCCCACGTGGAGCAGGCCCTCGAAGAGGCTGACCTCCTGCTGTGGGTCGTGGACGCGGACGACTACCTGGGCACCGGCGAGCATGCCCTGGCCAAGCGCCTCCGGAAGCTGGGCCGCCCCACCTACCTGCTGCTGAACAAGATCGACCTGTTGTCCAAGGGCCGCCTGCTGGAGAAGATCGCCACTTACAAGGACCTGCTCCCCTTCAAGGAGATCGTCCCCATCGGCGCCAAGATGGGCCTGAACCTGGACCCCCTCTGGACCATCCTGGAGCGGGATGCGACCCAGCCCGGCTGGCTCCACGACGAGGAGGTCTTCACGGACCAGACCGAGCGCTCCCTGGCCTCCGAGTTCATCCGGGAGAAGGTGCTCCGCAAGACCCGCGAGGAAGTGCCCCACGGCGTGGCGGTGCTCATCGAGCAGTGGCTGGAGCCGGGCCATGAGGACTATCCCGAGGATCTCGGCCCCGAGGGCGTCCTCATCGCGGCCCAGATCCTGGTGGATCGGGATGGCCACCGCAAGATCCTCCTGGGCAGCGGCGGCGAGATGATCAAGGACATCCGCCAGAGCGCCCAGCGCGAGCTGAAGAAGCTGCTCCAGCGTCCCGTGCGCCTGGAGCTCTTCGTGAAGGTGGACGAGGGCTGGCGAGACCGGCCGGAACGGCTGGACCGATTGTCCATCTAGCCCGACGGCGGCATAGCCTCCTCGCCGGAGCCTCGCTGCGCTGGCCAGCCCCGCAGGCCGCTTCGCGATCCGGCGGTCGGCTAAATCGAGAGATCCGTCGCCCGGTGTTCCTCGTTCAGCGGGGCGAGGCCCTCCGTGCCGGTGACCGAGACGTATTGCCCACGCCCGGGATCGAAGGCGAAGACTTCCCCGGTCTCGATCTTGTAGTACCAGGCGTGGAGATGCAGCATGCCGTTCGCCATGGCCTTGGCCACCGCGGGGTGTCGGCGCAGGTTCTCCAGCTGGACGAGGACGTTCTCCTCCACCGTGGCGTGGAGCAGCTCGTTGCCCTTGAGGTGCCCGTAGCTCTCCCAGATGATGCGTTCGGTGGTCCGGGCATGGGCCAGCCAAGCCTTGGTGGCCGGCAGCTCGCCCACCGTCTCGGGTTCCAGCAGGGCCTTCATGGCCCCGCAGTTGGAGTGGCCGCAGATGATGATGTCCTTCACCTGGAGGCTGGCCACGGCGAACTCGATGCCGGCCGCCATGCCGCCCATGCTTTCGTAGGGCGGGATCAGGTTCCCCACGTTGCGGAGAATGAAGAGCTCCCCGGGCTGGGTCTGCGTGATCAGGTTCGGACTGATGCGCGAGTCCGAGCAGGTGATGAACAGCGTCTCGGGGGTCTGGTCCTGGTCCAGACGCTCGAACAGCTCTTTGTGGGAGCTGAAGATCTGGGTCTGGAAGTGGTGGATGCCTTGGACGAGCTTCTGCATCCGAAGATTCTACCGGAGGTCAGGTCCTGTCATCACGCCTATAGGCTCAGGTTGGCCAGGTGCTCTTCGGGGGTGATCGGGGTGTTCGGCTCATCGTGGATGATCTTGCCGTCGCGCAGCTTCACGATGCGGTGGGCATGGCGGGCGATGTCCTCCTCGTGGGTCACGAGGATGATGGTGTTGCCCTTCTGGTACAACTCCTCGAACAAGGCCATGATCTCGATGCTGGTCTTGGAGTCCAGGGCGCCCGTGGGCTCGTCCGCCAGGAGGATGGAGGGGTCGTTCACCAGGGCCCGGGCGATGGCCACGCGCTGGCGCTGACCACCGGAGAGCTGGTTGGGCATGTGGTCGCTGCGGGTGCCGAGGCCCACGTTCTCCAGGGCCTTCTGGGCCATCTCGTGCCGCTCGGCGGGGGTCTTGCCCGCGTAGATCAGGGGCAGCTCCACGTTCTGCAGCGAGGTGGTGCGGGCCAGGAGGTTGAAGGTCTGGAAGACGAAGCCGATCTCCTCGTTGCGGATCTGGGCCAGGTTGTCGTCCGTCATGGCCGAGGCCAGCTTGCCATTCAGCTCATAGGTGCCATCGGTGGGGGTGTCCAGGCAGCCGATGACGTTCATCATCGTGGATTTGCCGGAGCCCGAGGGCCCCATGATGGCCACGTACTCCCCACGGGCGATCTCCATGGACACACCGTCCAGGGCCCGCACTTCCATATCACCCATCTGATAGACCTTGGTGATGTTAGTGAGTCGGATCAGGGGGGCGTCGGACATGAAGACCTCAAGGGGCCGCGCAGGAGCCCCATCTATCTTCGCAGATGTGTGCGAACCCGTTTAGGGCTTGGAAATAATTCCCGCTACAATCCTGGATTCCTCCGTTTTCCGGTAGGCAGGTCCTGATTCCCGATGATTGCATTCCTGATCCGAGCCCTGGGTCGGCCGCTGTTGCGGCTGCGCTACCGAATCCACCGGGAGGGCGGCGACCCACCCCCCTGCGGGGGCGGGAAGGGCATCCTCTTTCTGGCCAGCCATCCGACCCTGGTGGACCCCTTCCTCCTCAGCTCCGAGCTGCACCATCGGTATGCTCCCACCCTGGTTGCCGGGCGGGATCACGCCGCACCGGCGCCCCTGAGGTGGTTGGCGCGCCTGATGGGTGCAAGGGCTCTGCCCGATCCCGTCACGCATGGGGATCGCTGCCGTGAGGTCCTGGACCGCGAACTGACCTCCCTGGCCGGGTGTCTCGATTCCGGACAGAACCTGCTGCTGTTTCCCGGGGGGCGCCTGGCCCGCCAGAAGACCGAGGACCTGTCCGACAACAGCGTGGTGAACTCCATCCTTCGGCAGGCGCCCGGAACAAGGGTGGTCATCGTCCGGCTCCAGGGCCTCTGGGGCAGCCGGCTCAGCGCCGCCTCGGGGCGCCGGCCCGCGTTGGGGCTTGAACTGGTCAAGAGTCTTGGCTACCTCTTCGCCAACGGCGTCTTCTTCATGCCCCGCCGGGAAGTCCGGCTGGTCCTGGAGGAGGTGTTCGGATTGCCGGTCGAAGAGGGGCGCGCCTCCCTGAATCAGGCCCTGGAAGCCCGCCTGAACCGGGAGGCCACGCCCCGGACCTTCGTGCCCTACCTGGTGTGGAAGGACCATGCCCCCCGCACCCTGCCGGAACCGCCGAGGCCCCGGGTCGAAGGCAATCCCCGCAACGTGCCGCCGACCGTGCGGGATGCCGTGCGCCGGCACCTTCAGGCCGTGACGGGCCAAGCCGACATCCAGGAACCCCACTCGCTGGTCCGGGATCTCGGCTTGGACGCCCTGGGCCATCGGGAACTGGAGCTCTGGATCCAGCGGGCCTACGGGTACGCCTGCAGCGATCCGGCCTCGCTCCAGAGCGTCTCCGACGTGATGCTGGCCGCCACCGGGGCCGCCGTTTCTTTGCGACAGGGCGAGCTCAAGGCCGTTCCCCACGCCTGGTTCCACTCCCGCACGGACCTCCCCATCGAGATGCCGGACGGCGACACCATTCCGGAAGTGTTCCTCAAGCAGGCCAGGCGGGATCCCCGCCGCGTGGTGCTTGCGGACCAGACCGGCGGGGTGAAGACCTACCGCGACGTCATCACCGCCATCATGGTCCTGAAGCCCATCTTCGAGACCCTGGATGGCTCCCACGTGGGGCTGATGCTGCCCGCCTCGGGCGGCGCCAGCATCCTCTACCTGGCCCTGCTCTTCGCCGGGAAGACGCCGGTGCTGGTGAACTGGACCGCCGGTGCCAGGAGCATGGGCTACGGGCTGGACCTGGTGGGTGTCAAGCACGTCATCACGGTCTCCACGCTCGTGAACCGGCTGGATGCGCAGGGGGTCGATCTCGGGGCCGTCAAGGGCCGCCTGCTGCTGCTGGATGAGGTTGGCAAGAAGATCACCCTGCCGACCAAGCTGGCCGCGGCCTTCCGGGCCCGGTTCAATTGGGTCTCCCTCCTGGCCGCCAAGCCCCCGGAGACCGCTGCGGTGCTCTTCACCAGCGGCAGCGAGAGCCTGCCCAAGGCTGTGCCGCTGAGCCACGGGAACATCCTGGCCAACATCCGGGACTCGGCCCAGGCCCTGAACTTCCGCGAGGACGAGCGGGTGATGGGCTGCCTGCCGCCCTTCCACGCCTTCGGCCTGACCACCACGACCATCCTGCCGCTCCTGGTGGGACTGCGCGTGGTCTACCACCCCAATCCCACGGAGGGCCGGATGCTGGCCCGCCTCATCGAGGCTTACCATGCGACGCTGCTGGTCGGCACGCCCACCTTCCTGGGGGGCATCCTCCGCATGGCCGAGGACCGGCACCTGGAGTCCCTGCGCATCGTCGTGTCCGGCGCGGAGAAGTGCCCCGAGCAGGTCTACGCCACCCTGGCGCGGCGGTGGCCGAAGACCACCGTGCTGGAAGGCTATGGCATCACGGAATGCTCTCCCGTGGTGGCAGTGAATCGGGACGATGATCCCCGGACCGGCACCATCGGGAAACCGCTGCTTTCCGTGGAGTGGGCCATCGTCGATCTGGAGTCCGGCCGGAGGGTCGAACCCGGGCAGCCTGGCATGCTCCTGGTGCGCGGACCCAGCATTTTTTCCGGCTACCTCAACCCGGATGTGGAATCACCGTTCGAGACCTTCGAGGGGCGCCAGTGGTATCGCACGGGTGACCTCGTCTTCCAGGACCGCGGTGTGCTCGTGTTCTCGGGACGCCTGAAGCGCTTCGTGAAGCTCGGCGGCGAGATGGTTTCCCTGCCGGCCATCGAGGAGGCCCTGTCCCGGCGCTTCCAGGGGGAGGAGGAGACGGAGCCGTTGCTGGCGGTCGAGTCCTCGGCGGAGGAGCTGAATCCCGACTTGATCCTCTTCTCGGTGTCCGGCATCGCCCGGGATGAAGCCAATGCGGCTATCCGGGCCGCCGGGCTCTCCTCACTGCACAACATCCGGGTGGTCCGCCAGGTCGATCAGATCCCCACCCTGGGCACCGGCAAGACCGACTACCGGGCGCTGAAGGCTCTGCTGGCCGAGGCGGCAGTCTAGGCTTCGGTTTCGATCAGCAGAGCCAGCCCCAGCCCCCCTCCGATGCCGAGGGTGGCGATGCCCAGCCCGCCGCCGCGCTGCCGCAGCTGGTGGACCAGTGTGCAGACGATGCGAGCGCCGGTGGCACCGATGGGGTGGCCCAGGGCCACGCCGCCGCCCGCCACGTTCAACCGCTCGGCTGGAATCGAGAGCTGTCGCTGGCAGACGAGCAATTGGGCGGAGAAGGCCTCGTTCAGCTCCCATAGATCGATGTCGCCCACTGTCATCCCATGGTCGGTGAGCAGGCGCTGAACGGCTGGTACGGGGGCCTCGCCCATGTCCAGGGGATCCACGCCCGCTTCGCTCCAGCCCAGGATCCGGGCGAGGGGCCTGGCATCGCCCGCCTGCTCCCGGCGGGCCAGCAGAAGCGCCGCGGCGCCGTCGGAGAGGGCCGAGGCATTGCCCGGCGTGACTTGGCCGGCGGGGTCGAAGGCAGGTGCCAGACGGGCCAGCGAGGCCTCCGAGACCTCTGAGCGGATGCACTCGTCGTGATCGAGCTTGGGGTGCGGCAGGCGCTCGGCGCGCGTGTCTCCGAGCCGGGCGCGACGGTGGCTCTCCGCGGCCCAGGTGTCTGCGTCCAGGCGCGTGATGCCGCGTTTCCTGGCCAGCAGCTCGATGGTCTCTCCCATCAGCAGGCCCGTGACGGGGCAGCGGAGGCCGTCCTGGTGCATCACGTCCGGAAGCTGGCGGTGGCCCATGCGGAAGCCCCAGCGGAGCCCCGGGACCAGATGGGGCGTGTCGGACATGGCCTCACTCCCGCCGACCAGCACGGGATTGCCGTCGCCCGCCAGGCGCTGGACTCCGAGGATGAGGGCCTGGAGGCTGGAGCCGCAGGCCATGTTGAGGGTGAAGGCGGGGGTGTCGTGGGGCAATCCAGCCTTCAGGGCCAGGGTCCGGGCCGGGTTCATGCCCTGGGTGTGGCTGCGGGCCATGCCCCACAGCAGGCTGCGGGGTTGCGGGAGGGCGGCGTTCCCGGTAATTCCCTCCACCACGGTCAGTCCGAGGCTGGTCGCGCCGAGGCCGGCGAGGGTTCCCCCGTAGCGCCCCTGAGGCAGCCTCCGGGCCTCGAGGATGACCCCATCGCGCGCTCCCTTCATCGGACGGGATCCCAGTCGTCCGGGGTGGGTTCCCGGGGGCCGAGCCGGGCGTCCGGGGGGAACCAGGCGTCCCACAGGGCCAGATGCCGCGCGATGTATTCCCGGGTCCAGAACCGGAACCTGGAAGCCCAGGGGCGGTCGTCCGTCCTGGCGGGGACGCCCCAGGCCATGAGCCCCATGTGATCCGCCAAATACAAGGCCCTCGGCAGGTGGAAATCCGACGTCACGATCACGACCTGACGCTGTCCGAACACCACCTGGGCCCGCCGCAGGCTGTCCCAGGTGCGCAGCCCCGCGTAGTCGCTGACGATGTGGGTGGGTGGAACGCCTTGCTTGACCAGCCAGCGCCGCATGGCCTGGGGTTCGTTGTAGGTGGGGTGGCGGTTGTCGCCGGAGACCAGGAACCACCGCACCCGGCCACTCCGGTAGAGGTCCAGGGCCGTCCGGAGCCGGCCCTCCAGGATCGACGTGGGTTCCCCATCGCCGTAGACACCGGCCCCGAGCACCAGGACCGCCCCACCCACCACGGGCATGCGGTCTGCGGGGAAGATCTGGAGGCGATGCATGGTGGGGAACCTTCCCAGGGTCCACAGCAAATCTCCCAGGAGGGCCAGCGTCGGGACCAGGATCAGGGGCCACCGGCGTTGCCAGCAGCGATGAAGGAAGGCGGAGATCGGCATCGTGAGTTAGCATAGACCTTTCGTCCGCCCAGACCCATGGACCTCCGCTTCCTGCGAGATCGATTGATGAACATGAGCCCTGCTTCCGCTGCCACCCCCCTCCGGGACCTCCGTCCGCTCCATCGACGGATCCTGGTGCCCCTCGCCCTGCTGGTCTCGGCCGGAGGGATGGGGTGCTTCAGGGCCACCGGTGTGGCCCGTCCCGCCGTGGCCGTGGAGGAAATCCCCGCCATCGGTGGTGACCGAATTCTGGGCCTGAAGGCGACGGCAGGACCTGGCGATTTCTACCTGGGCAATGACTCCATCCAGTTGGCCGTCGATGGGGCAGCCTTCGGCGACCGGGAGGGCCAGTTCGGGGCCGCCTCGGGCGGGGCCGTGCTCGATGTGGGCTCCATCGCCCTGGACCAGAGCTTCCACCGAGTGTCGATGCCCACGGACCTGCTTGAGCGCCTCGGCCCGGTGGCCAACCAGGATCCCGACCTGCCCCTGGTGTTCGACCGGTACGTCCCGGGCACCGACGTCAATTCAGTCCACCTCGACATGCAGGGCTACCTGCTGGACCCCAAGGGGAAACTCGGCGTGGTCACGGACCTGCAGGGACGCGTGGCTGGAGTCTCCGTGCTCCACAGGATCACCCTCAACAAGGGGGAGCTTTTCTTTACCCTGGAGACGACCCTGACGCCAGCCAGCGGGACGACCCTGCCCGTGCAGAGCGTGGGCGACTTCCTGTCCCAGCGCGGAGGCGGATTCCGCTTCAACGTGCCCGCGAAGTTTGCCTTCGATGGCACGACCCCGATCAACACCTGGGGCGTCGAAATCCCGGGATCCGATTTCGCCGACCCCCTGCACACCAGCGTCCACGCCTCCATGGTGGCGCTCATGGGGGCCGAGTCGGCCGGGAATACGGAGGATTTCCACGCCTCTCTCGGCATCCTTCCTCTCAACGATGAAGGCTCGGCGCTGGTGGCATCCGATCCCCAGCATGCCCTGACAGAATGCCGGCCGCAATTCCCGGCCCGCCTGGTCGTTGGCAGCCCCGCAAAAGCCGGATTGGGCGCTGGAGAACCCATCACCTATCGTCGCCGCCTCTACATCCTGGGCGGACCGAGTTATTCCACGGTCGCGCCCGCGCAGGGGACCGCCGTATTCAGTCTGATGACCCAGGCCCGGGCGGGCTTCCGCAACGAAGATGTGGGCTACCTCGCCTATAGCGCCTTCGGAACCGCCCTTCGCAACGGCCCCCTCCAGACCGAGATCAAGTTCGAGAGATACACCTACGACTGGAAGAAGGACCCTACGGTCGATCCCAACAACCCGCCCAAATTCGACCCCACAGACCCGACCAATCCCACGAGAAACCCCAACAATTGGCAGTTGGAACGTGTCGACTGGCGGGAGCCGACGGACATACCAGCTGGTCAGGATGCCATTGGGATGTTCCTTCCGGTGATCTACCCTACCGATCCTACTTTCTCCTTCCCGTACCGCATCACCGCCCGCAATGCCAACCAGGTGAGCGACCCGCTCTATTTCGGCACCAATGCGAGCGATACCACGAGGTTCATCCTCCCTACTCCCATCACTCTCTCCAAGACACAGCTTTGGCGTCTGGCTGAAGCCATTAGCCCGGAGCGTGGGGAGGTGCTTGATGCGGCCGGGAATATCATAAAGTACAAGCAAACCGCCCACGGGTTCTCCGCGAGGCAATCTGGGACGCTTGAATATGCAGGCCTCACTCCGTTGCGGATCACCTTCCTGGGGGTGGGGGTTGCGGATCCCAAGATGCAGAGGATTCGGGGACTCTCAAGCAGCTACAGCGAAATCTATAAATCGAAGTTCGGGGTCGGACGGAATTACGGGGCCTATCAATACACTGCCGGGAATCAGATTTTCGGCACCGCATTCGGATCCACCGCCGCGACGGCTGTCATGTTCTTCCCGCCTGGTGACTATCTGGCCTACGCCACACGCGGCCCCATGTCCCACCTCGATTCATTGCCAGTCAAGGCCTTCGATGGTCAACAGAACATCGCCCACGGCTTTGTGGTGAGCCCTCCCACCCTGCCGACCGATTGGACCAGCTTCGATGTTCCGGCTCCGACCCAGGTGACGACCGGAGGTTTCAATCCCGGCGAACTGCTGAGTTCCTCGGTGGCAGAAGGCATCCAGGTGGTGGCCCGCACGGAGGAGGATGTCCTCACGGATCCCACCGCCCTGCGGACGGAGTTCAGGGCCGAGATCGACATTGCCGCCGTGACCGACGCCCAGCGCGTACCCCTTGGATTGGATCCCTTCGTGGTGGGCGCCCGCAGCGCATCCCTCGGGGACGGTTTCGTAACGGCGCTCTTCACGCCCGCGCCCAACACCGACCGCAATGGCGGGGCCCGACCCTCCAAGGGCTGGAACCTGGCGGAGTTCATCACCCAGGCCGAGGGTGGCTATACCGTCATCCATCAACCCAGAGGTGCGAAGGGTCTGTTCACCGTGCGCGGATTCGACCGGACCGTGCCGCTCGGAACGGGCGTCAACGCCTGGTGGACCCAGACCGGTCCCTCTTCTCTCGGGAAGCGGGTGGGCGACTTCGACGCCCTCGAATTGCTGCGGGCCGAAGGCTGCGATCCCGTGGACCCCTCAGTCTGGTACGCCGAATTCAGCACCGTCCGGAATGACTGGTTCGCCATCCTGAACCAGCAGACCCCCGCGGCCTTCACGAAGGGGCTCGGGTTGTCCGCGGCCCGCTACAGCCTGGACACCCCTGTGGGGCTGGCCCGAACCTACCTGAAGCTCGCTCCTTCCACCACGCTCAGTCAGACCGCCCTGGACCCCGTCCTGACGGCTCTCCGCGCCGGCGCCGCCGTCGCCTCCACAGGGCCGCTGCTGGACGTGTCGGTGGGTGCCATCGGGCCCGGCGGGCTCGTCACCGGCACCAACACGACAGTGACCGTGACCATCTCGCTCTACGCCCCCGACTGGGTCCCCGTGGACGAAGTGCGCCTCGTAGTGAACGGTTCGGCACCCATTCCCGTGCCCCTGGCCAGTTTCACGGCCTCCGCCACGGACCCCCGGCTCAGGACCGCCACGGTCAACCTGCCCATGCCCACGGGCAAGGATGCCTGGTTTGTCGCCGAGGCCGGGGTGGCGCGGAACCAGTCCGGGCCCTACCGGGTCGGCACCCCCTGGAACAAGATCATGCGGGGGATTTATCCCATTGCCGTGACCAACCCCATCTTTGTGGATGTGGATGGCGGCGGCTACACTCCTCCAGGACTCTGATTCGGGAGTGGTGATGGCGGACTGGCTTCCGGAACGGCTTCCGGAGGATATCGACGCGGAGCGGTCCTTCCTGGCGACCTGCTGTGCTCCCGGGGCCGGTTTCGTGGCCAGCGAGGCGGTATTCACGCTGGCCGAGGAGGACTTCGTCCACCCTTCGCACCGAGCGGTGTTCCGGGCCCTGAAGACCCTCATCGAGGCCCAGGTCGAGGTCAACTCCCTCACCCTGAAGGATGCCCTGGACCAGGACGACAGCCTGAACAAAGTGGGCGGTTATCCTGGGCTGGTCGAGCTCCTGGCGGGAGAGGACGTGGAGCGGCCCCAGGTGCTGGCGGACGTGATCCGTCGCAAGGCCAAGCTCCGGCGGCTGGTGCATCTGGGCGCCCAGCTGGTGCGCCAGGCCGCCGAAGAGGACGAGGCGCCTGAAGTGCTGGTCGACCAGACGGCCCAGAGCCTCTTCCACCTGGCTCAGGGCGACGCCAAGGCCCGGGGCCTGCTCAGCATCCAGGCCGTTGCCGATGACACGATGGAGCGGCTGTCGGACCGGATGGAGGGTCGTCTGTCCCCGGGTGTACGCGTGGGATTCGCCCGTTTCGATGAGCTCACCCAGGGCTTCCAGCCTGGCAACCTCATCGTCCTGGCGGCGAGACCGGGCATCGGCAAGACCGCCCTGGCCCTGAACTGGATCCTGCGGGCGGCCCAGGATCGGGATGGCCGCCCGGGGCATTGTGGCGCTTTCTTCAGCCTGGAGATGAGCCACGAGGAGGTCTTCATGCGCCTGCTCGCCGCCAAGAGCCAGACCAACATGAAGGACCTCCAATCCGGTCGCGCCACCGGCCGCATGAACGACGTGATGAAGGCGCGGGACGAGCTGACCCAGATGCCCCTGTTCATCTGCGATCGGGCCTCGATCACGGTGCCGCAGATCCAGAACATGATCGTGAAACAGGGCAGCCAGAGCAACCGGCGGGTGGAGTTCGTCATCATAGACTACCTGCAGCTGCTCAGCAGCCCGGAGGGGAGCCGCGGCGCCAAGCAGAACGAGGCCGTCCGCATCGGCGAGATCAGCCGTGGCCTCAAGCTCATGGCCAAGGACTTCGGCATCCCCGTGGTGGTGCTGTCCCAGCTGAACCGCGAGGTCGAACACCGCACCGGCGGGCGCCCCCAGCTCAGCGACCTCCGGGATTCCGGCGCCATCGAGCAGGACGCGGACATGGTGGCTTTCATCCACCGGAAGATGATGCCCTCGGCCACCGAGGAGCCGGACCCATCGGCGGAACTCATCGTGGCCAAGCACCGCAACGGCCCCACCGCCATCATCCAGCTGCACTTCCAGGGCGAGTACGCCATGTACCGGGAGATGGTGCGGGAAACCGCATCCTACGGATAGCAGAACGGCGGCTATTCGAGGCCGAAAGTCGAAGTCTCCAGCTCCTTCTTCTCGGTATCACCCCCTGGCGGGGGCGATACGCGAGACCTCTCCTTCAGGCTTTGAGACGACGCTTAGCTCCTACTCCAACCCGAAGGTCGAAGTCTCCAGCTCCATCATCTCGGTATCACCCCCTGGCGGGGGCGATACGCGAGACTTCTCCTTCGGGCTTTGAGACGACGCTTAGGTCCTACTCCAACCCGAAAGTCGAAGTCTCCAGCTCCTTCTTCACAAAAGCCATGAAGAGGTCGCCGGTGGCGCCGTCGATGATCCGGTGATCGAAGCCCAGGCTGCTGAACATCATCTGGCGGATGGCGATGAAGTCGGTGCCGTCGGGGCCAGTGATGACCACGGGACGCTTCACGATGGCGCCCACGCCCTGGATGGCCACCTGGGGCTGGTTGATGATGGGCAAACCGAAGGTGTCGCCGTAGACGCCGGGGTTGGTGATGGTGAAGGTACCGCCGCTGATCTCGTCGGGCTTCAACTGCTTGGTGCGGGCGCGCTCGGCCAGATCGTTGAGGCTGCGGGCCAGGCCCCCCAGGTTCATCATGTCGGCGTTCTTGACCACGGGCACGATGAGGCCCCAGTCCAGGCTCACGGCGATGCCCAGGTTGATGTCCTGCTTGTAGACGATGTTGTCGCCGTCCACGGAGGCATTGGCCACGGGATAGGCGCGCAGGGCCTTGCAGGCGGCCATCATCACGAAGGGCATGAAGCTGAGCTTGGTGCCGAACTGGGATCCGAAGGCCTGCTTGTGCTTGTTGCGCAGCTGGGCCACGTGCGTCATGTCGATCTCGAAGACCGTGTAGACGTGGGCCGAGGTGCGCTTGCTGGCCACCATGCCGTCGGCGATGATCTTCCGCATGCGGCTCATGGGCTCGACCTTGACCCGCTCGCCTGGTGCAAAGGCCGGGGCCACGGGAGTGGGTGGGACGGCCAGGGCCGGGGTGATCCCCATGGTCGGCGCGGAGGGGTCATGGACTGCCGGCAGGGCGGGGGCGATGGACGGAGCCGGCGCTGCAGGGCTCTTGGCGAGGAAGGCCTCGAGGTCCTCCTTGGTGACGCGACCGGCTTGGCCGGTTCCCTGGACCTTCGCGAGATCCACGCCATGCTGTTTGGCCATCTCACGGACCAGGGGGCTGCTCTTGGCTTTCAGGCGGCCCTCGAGGCTGTTCTCATCCTCCAGGGGTGCCTGGATGATGGCTGCGGCTGCGACCTGTTCCACCGGAGTGGCCGGGGGGAGCAAAGCCGGGGCGCCCGCCGGCTTTTCCGAGGCATCGCCGATGCGGGCGACCACGGTGCCCACGGGAACGGTGACGTTCACGTCCACGAGGATTTCCAGCAAGGTGCCGGCGGCGGGAGCCGGGATCTCCGCGTCCACCTTGTCCGTGCTGATCTCGTAGAGGGTGTCGTCCTTGGCGATCGCCTCTCCCACCTGCTTGTGCCACTTCAGCACAGTGGCTTCGGCGATGCTCTCGCCCATCTGGGGCATGACGACGTCAAAGGCCATGGTTCGCTCCTATGCGGAAAGGGGGGGGGGGATCTCGAGGTGGTGGGTGGTGAGCAGCTGGAAGGCGTGGGCCGTCTCAAGCAGCATGACATCCGAGAAAGCGGGTCCGATGAGTTGGATGCCGGCCGGCAGCCCCGCGGTGAATCCTGCGGGCATGGACAGGCAGGGTAGCCCAGCCAGGGGAGCGGTCACCGTGAAGGCATCCGCGAGGTACATGGCCATGGGGTCCTCTGTCTTGACTCCGAAAGGGAAGGCCACCCCGGGGCTGACCGGGGTGGCAAGCACGTCCACCGACTCGAAGACCTGCTCGAAGTCCCTGGCGATGAGGGTCCGGGCCTTCATGGCCTTGAGGTAGAAGGCGTCGTAGTAGCCCTTGGAAAGGCAGAACGCCCCGAGCAGGATGCGGCGCTTGACCTCGGCGCCCAGGCCCTCGTCCCGGGTCTCGGCGATCATCTCCCGCAGGTTCCCGCCCTTGGCGCGGTGACCATAGCGGACCCCATCGAAGCGGCTGAGGTTGCTGGAGACTTCGCTGGTGCAGATTAGGTAATAGGTATCGATGGCGTACCGGGTGTGGGGAAGGCTCACTTCCCGGATCTCGGCCCCCTGGTCGGCGTACACGCGCAGCGCCCCCTCGAGGAGGCTGCGCACGCCAGCCTCCAGACCATCCCCGAAGTATTCCCTGGGGAGTCCGATGCGGAGCCCCTTGAGGTCCTTCGGTCGGAAGGAGGCCAAGCGTTCCGCGCCAGGAAGGTCGGAAGATGTGCTGTCCAGGGGGTCCCGGCCGACCATGGCGCCCAGGGCCAGAGCCAGGTCCGCGGCCGTGGCGGCGATCGGCCCGACCTGATCCAGGCTGGAGGCCATGGCCGTCAGGCCGAATCGACTCAGGACGCCATAGGTCGGGCGCAGGGCGGTGACATTGCAGAAGCTGGCCGGCAGGCGGACGGAACCCCCGGTGTCGCTTCCGAGAGCCAGGGGGGCATAGCCCGCTGCCACGGCGACCACCGAACCGCTGCTGCTGCCTCCGGGGACCCGCGTTGTGTCCCAGGGATTGCGGGCCGGCCCGAAGGCGCTGTATTCGCCACTGGAACCCATGGCGAACTCATCCATGTTGGCCTTGGCCACGGGTACCGCCCCGGCCTGGAGGAGGCGATCCACGACCGTGGCGTCGTACGGCGTCATGTAGCCGTCGAGCACCCGGGAGCCGCAGGAAACCGGGAGCCCCCTCCAGTTCAGGTTGTCCTTGAGCACGATGGGCAGACCCAGCACGGGAGAGCGTTCTCCGGCCCGCAGCCGCGCATCGGCGGCCCGGGCGAGCTGGAGGCTGCGTTCTTCATTCACGGCGAGGATCGCGCCGAGGAGCGGGTCCAGCCTGCGGATGCGCTCGAAGGCTGTCTTGACCAGGATTTCGGAGGACACGTCGCCGGCATCGAGGCCTTCGCGCCAATCCACCGCCGTGCCTGCCGCCATGCCTGCGCCTCCGGAGCCTTCTACTGTGCCATCGAGCCTGAGGCACTGCCAGCCTCGTGACGGGGGCCCGCGGCCCATCTCACGAAGCGAATCCCCCCCGTTTCGAAGCTCAGGAACTGCGCTCAGGATGGAAATAGGCTACCATCCTCTGCTCAAGCCCTGTCCTTCCATCCCGTTCGGTTCGCTGGTGGCTTGCCTCCCTGGAAACTCATGAATCCCTTCAATGTCCTGGAAATTTCGCCCGACGCCTCGCCCGAGGACATCAAGGCCGCGTACCACCGGCTTGCCAAGCGCTGGCACCCGGATCGCTATGTCGGGGCCGAGAAGGAGGAGGCCGAATCGAAGTTCCGCGAACTGGCCGAGGCATTCAGCATCCTAAAGGATCCGGCCAAACGGCTGGGGCTGCAGCAGCAGATGCCGAAACCCCAATCTCCCGTCACCGCGGAACGGGAACCCGAGTCCGCGCAGGAACGGACCCCCGAAGACTGGGCCTCCCTGGCGAAGGCTGCCTTCGAAGAGGGGAATGTCGATCAGGCGCGCGCGCTCATCCACTACGCGATCCGCTTGGACGATGAGAAGGCGCACTATCACTCCCTGCTCGCCTCCATCCTCGAGCGGGAAGGGGGGGATCTCCGCGCCGTGGTGAAGGCGCTCGAGACGGCCGTGCGCCTCGCGCCCCGCGACGTGGACAGCCACATCCGCCTTGCCCACCATTTCCAGACCCTGGGCATGGAGGCCCGGGCTCAGCGCCACCTCCAGACGGCCCGCGAGATCTCCCCCAATCACCCGAAGCTGCGCATGCCGGCCCCCAAAGGGCCAAAAGGTGGCCAGGGAGCCAAGGGGAGGCCCGCCCCGGGCCAGAAGGCCAAGGGATCTGCACCGCCCAAGGGCCTCCTCGATCAACTAAAGGACCTGTGGGGCCGACTGACGGGAAAGGGTTGATCATGGGGATCCGCGCCGCGGGCGTTACCGATGTGGGTTGTGTCCGGAAACACAACGAAGACAGTTTCCTTTCGGATCCGGGCCTGGGGCTCTTCATCGTGGCCGATGGCCTGGGCGGTCATGCCGCCGGTGAAGTCGCCAGCCAGATCGTGGTGGAGACCGTGGCCCGCTTCGTCGGGGAGACGCTCGAGAAGGATCGGACCTGGCCCGTGGAGTACGATCCAACCCTTTCCTACGACGGCAACCGGTTGAAGGTGGCGCTGCTCCTGTCGGATCAGGCCATCGCCGACGACATCCGGCGCAACCCCGAACGGGAGACCATGGGATCGACCGTGGTGGCCGGCCTCTTCCATGGTCCGAAGGTCACCCTGGCCCATGTGGGGGACAGTCGCGCCTATGTGCTCGGGCCGGAAGGCATCCGTCAGGTGACCCGCGACCACAGCTGGGTGGCCGAGCAGGTGGCCAATGGGATCCTGACCCCCTCCGAGGCGAGGGTCCATCCCTTCCGGAACGTGATCACCCAGGCCCTGGGCAATGGCGGGGAGCTGGATGTGGAACTGCAGGATCTGGAACTTTCCAAATCGGAGCGACTTTTGCTTTGCTCCGATGGCCTGTCAGGAATGATCGGCGACAAACAGATCTGGGACATCGTGGAGCAATCCAATGATATCCAACATGCTGTTGAATCATTGATTTCAGCGGCCAGGGAACACGGAGGCGAGGACAATATCACAGCCGTCCTGGTGGGCTGGGAATCCGAGGAAGCCTAACGCAAGCATAGTTAACCTTGACCTAATCCATTCTGGCGGTACTCTTTCCTTTACCTAATTTCTCCAAGTGAGGCATCCGGTGGGTCTTTTCGGAAGCAAAACCAAAAGTCTTGTCGGCTTGGATATTGGTTCCAGCTCTGTGAAAGTCTGTGAACTTCAACAGATGGGGAAGGGAAGCAACATCCGCTATCGGCTCCAGAAACTGGGGCAGGTGGCTCTGCCGGCTGATGCCATCGTGGACGGCGACATCATGGATAGCAACGCTGTGGCGTCGGCTATCCGCCAGGCCCTCGCAGAACAGAAAATCAAAGCCAAGGAAGTGGCCATTTCCGTGTCAGGCCAGCAGGTGATGGTCAAAAAAGTGACATTTCCCCTGATGAGCCAAGCCGAATTGGCCGAATCCGTCCGCTGGGAGGCCGAGAGCTTCTTCCCGGCCGGGCAGGGATTGGATTCCTACGCCCTCGATTACTACCTGATCGAGGAGCGGGCCGGCGAAGGCAACATGGATGTGGTCCTTGTCGCCTGTCGGAAAGACAAGCTCGAAGCCTACGTCAGCTGCGTGGCCCAGGCCGGCTGCAGCCCGAAGGTCGTGGACGTGGATGTCTTTGCCGTCCAGAACGCCTATGAAATCAATACGATGGGGGCCGGACGGGACGAGGTCGTCGCCCTGGTGAACATGGGTGCGACATTCACCAACCTCACCATGATGGTGGGGGGCAAGTCCGTGTTCTGGCGGGACATGGCCTGGGGAAGCGGCCGATATTCCGAGAAGCTCTCCGAGGACTGGGGCGTGAGTCGCGAGGCCGCCGAGCGTCTGAAGCGGAACCAGGCTTCCGAGGGCCGGGAGCCCGAGGAAGTGCAGCCCTCCATCAATGCGGTCTCGGATGCCTTCGCCGACGAGCTGACGCGGACCCTGGACTTCTTCAAGAGCAGCTTCAAGGTGGACCGCCTCGACCGGGTGCTGGTCTGTGGCGGCGGCTCCATGATTCACGGCCTGATGGATGTGCTGAGCGATCGGCTCCGCGTGTCTGTGGACCGGTTCAATCCCTTCCAGCTCATCGAAGTCGATGGTCGCACCGAGGATCCCGTGACGGTCCGTGAGATCGGCGGCGGCGCCGCCGTCGTCGTCGGGCTGGCCATGCGCCAAGTGGGGGACCGATGATCAAGATCAACCTGCTCGGTGATGCGCTGGCCCAGGCCGGGGCGAAAAAGGGCGGTGACAAGGCCTCGGCCGAACCCGTCCAGGTGTATACGGGCGAGGGCGGTAGCCGGGCCAGCCTGCCCATCGCCGGCGTGGTGGTGGGTCTCATTTTCGCGGCCCTCGGGGGCGTCTACTACCTCTGGCTGAACAGTGAGGCCACCAAGGCCGAGAAGAAGAAGGCCGACCTCGACCGCGACAAGAAGGTGTACGAGCCCTACATCGCCCAGGAGAAGAAATACCGGGAGAAGAAGGAAGCGCTGCAGAAGAAGGAAGAGGTCATGACCGCCCTGAAGCGCCAGCAGGCCCTGCCGGTGCATTTCATCGAGGAACTGGCCAACAGCCTTCCGGACGACGTCTGGTTCAAGAAGATCGCCCAGAAGGGAATGATCATCACCATCGAAGGAGAGGGCCGGAACTTCGAGTCCATCAACGCCTTCTACGGGAACCTCCAGTCCCGGACCCGGTGGTTCAAGAAGATCAATTATCCCGGTGCCAAGCGCGGCACCAGCGGGGCCTTCGAATTCACCATCTCCTTCGAACTCCAGAACGCCGTCTGAGGTAGGCCATGAATCCCCAACTTCAGAAACAAATTGGTGTGGGTGCGCTGGTCGGCATCGTCCTGGCCGGATTGGTCTACTTCCTCCTCGGCGGCAAGCGCTCCGACCTCGAAGCCACGAACGAAAGCGTGAAGATCCTCCAGGCTGAGGTGGACAAGGGCAAGCTGCTCAAGGCCAGCTACGAGAAGCTGCGCGAAGAGGTCGCCAAGCAGGACAAGCGGATCGAGGAACTGATCAAGATCATGCCTTCCGAGACGGACTACGGCGAGATCCCCTACCGCATCAAGAAGATCGCCGACGATGCGGGCATCGACCAGGTGTCCTTCTCGCTCAAGCCTGAGCGCAGGGATTCCTACTACACCGAGAAGCCGGTGGAATTCGAATTCCGCGTGGGGTTCCATTCCTTCGGCCAGTTCGCATCGCTGGTTTCCGGATACGACAAGATCATCAACATCTCGAACATCGAGTTCACCCGGAAAACCGATAACCGCAGTGTCTACCCTGCTTCCGTCAAGTGCACCATCAGTGCCTTCATCTACAATCCCGAGCCCCCTCCGGCTGACCCCGTGAAGAAGCCGGTCGCCGCCGCCCCCAAGGCCGGCGCCAAAGAGGATTGAGGTTCCACCATGACCTGTCGACTTCTCGCCCTTCCGCTCCTGTCAGCCGTCGCGCTCCTGGCCCAGGCACCTGCCAAGCCGGCACCTGCCCCGGCGCCCGCTCAGGCGGCCCCGATCGAGGATGTGGCCCTCATCAAGGCGACCCCCTACAAGCCGGCCATTCAGCGTGACCCCTTCTCTGCTCCGAGAGATGAGCGGCCTGCGGATGCCCTGGACGTCCTCGATGACATCGCCGTGAAGGGGATGATCAAGAAGGATGGCAAGAATTTCGCAATCGTCTCCGACAGCCGGGGAAATGTCCGCTGGCTTCCCGTCGGACACCGGTTCAAAGACGGCGAGATCACCGCCATCACTGACAAGGCCGTGACCTTCCATCAGTGGGAATTGAATACCACCAACCGTTCCATATTCCGAACCATCACGAAGACGTTCAAGCGTGAGGAGGGTAAACGATGAATGCTCGCCTGAGTTCCTTGCTGGTTGCAGGGGGCGTGGTCCTGGCGGGGATCCACACCGGGTCCCTCCACGCGTCACCTGCTCTTGAAGCCGCGGCGCGGAAGGCCGTCCTGGTGTCCACGTCCATGGAAGCCGACGGTCCAGGTGCCAAGGTGTTCCTCAGGGTGACCGGGATGACCTCCCAGCCCGGAGTGCAGGTCCTGGCCAATCCCCACCGGGTGGTACTGGACCTTCATGGCGTGGATCGTGGCACCACGGTCACCCGGAAGGACCTTGCCCAGCTGGCTCACCCCCTGATCCTGAAGACCCGCCTCGCCCAGTTCGCCACGGATCCCAAGCCGGTGACCCGCCTGGTCCTGGAAGTCGCTCCCGGGACCCAGGTCCTGGTCGGATCCAGCCCCGAAGGGGTGCAGCTCCACCTGACGCCGGGTGAAGGCCGTGTCCAGGCCCGTTTCGACGGGGCCATCCAGCCGATCCTCCTCCCTGCGGCCGCAGTGGAGCTCGCTGCCATGACGACGGCTCCCGCCGCGGCCATCGCTCCGCTGCCCGAGAAGGCCGCGCCCCGCCCCCTGGCCGCGCTGCCCGCAGTGGGCGGATCGTTCCAGCTGCTGCCCCAGCTTGCGGTCTCGACCGCGCTGCCCGTCGCGAGCCCCGAGGCCGTCCAGACCCCCGAGGCCGAGAAGCCCCATGCCCAGGCGCCGGCTCCCAGCCGGGCCGGCGGGCGGACCCTCGGCGAGGGCCTTACCAAGTATTCCGGTTCCAAGATCACCATCGACCTCCAGAACACCGAAATCCGCGACTTCCTCCGGATCCTGGCCGATACCGGCAAGCTCAACCTGGTCATGGACCCTGACGTGCAGGGCAACTTCGGCTTCAAGTTCACGGACACCCCCTGGGACCAGGTCCTGGATGTGGTCCTGAAGAATGCGGGGCTCGGCAAGGAGATCCAGAACGGCGTGCTGCGGGTCGCCAAGGTCGACAAGCTCCAGAAGGAAGAGGAAGAGCGCAAGAAGCTGGATGAGACCAAGGCCCTGGCCGGCGAGCTCCAGACCATCACGCGCCCCCTCTCCTATGCGAAGGTTTCGGAGGTCCAGAAGATCCTCAAGGACATGCTCACGAAGCGTGGCTCCGCGATCCTGGACGACCGCACCAACACCCTGATCATCACGGATCTCCCCCGCAACATCTCCGTCATCGACGACCTGCTCCAGACCCTGGACGTCCAGATCCAGCAGGTCCAGATCGAGGCCCGCGTGGTGGAGGCCAACAAGAACTGGCAGCGGGAATTCGGCGTCAAGTGGCCCCAGTCCAACAACGGATCGGTCGCCATCACCAGCGGTTCGACCTCCACGGGCACACCCTGGGTGGGAAGCTCCTCACCCTTCTGGAATGGCGTCCAGGGCTTCAACCGCCCAGCTTCCGGGCAGGATGCCTCCATCGCCTGGTCTCCTGGCAAGGACGGCGCCACCTCCATCACCGCTCCGGCGGGCGAACTGTGGCTCTCCTTCCTCAGCAACCGCTTCAGCATCAACGCGGTCCTGCAGGCCATGGAGAAGGATGGCACGCTCAAGATCGTCTCCTCCCCCAAGGTTGTCACCCAGAACAACAAGAAGGCCACCATCCTCAGTGGCCAGAAGATTCCCTACCCGACTCAGCAGGGCGGTGCCCAGGGCGGTGCCATCACGGTGGCCTTCATCGACGCGAACCTCCAGCTGGATGTGACGCCGCAGATCACCAGCGAAGGCACGATCATCATGGATCTGAAGATTGAGAAGGCGGAGGCCGATTTCACCCGGACGGTGCAAGGCACGCCGACCATCCTCCGCAAGGCCATCGAGACTCAGGTCCTGGTCAGGGATGGCGGCACTGCCGTGCTGGGCGGTGTCTACATCACCAGCACTTCAACGGGGACGACCGGCGTGCCCTTCCTGTCGAAGATCCCCCTCATCGGCTTCCTCTTCCGGAACGACACCAAGCAGGACCAGAACGTGGAATTGCTGATCTTCATCACGCCCCGCGTGTTGCGCCAGTAGTCTCACCCGCCCACAGAGAAACGGCCCCGAACGGGGCCGTTTCTCATGATGGGGAAGAAGCTACTTGGCGATCGGCAGGGTCCGCACCAGGCGCTTGCAGCTGTTGCACAGGATGGTGAAGTTGTCGGCCTGCTCGAAGTGGTACTTGAAGCCGGGATCTTCGTCGACCTTTTCCATCCGGCCGAAGTGGTATTCGGCGATGCGGACGCTCTGGGGTGCGGTCAGGTCGGCGCCGCAGTGGGTGCAGGAGATGGCGGCCATGCTGGCTCCTCGGGAATCGGGATTCAGGAGTGGAAGAATTTCCAGAGCCCCCAGCTTAGCAGAGCCAGTGCGGCGAGGCCGATGAAGACCCGCAGCAGAAGCTTGCCGATCCGATATGCGACATAGATCACGAGGAAGATCAGCGCTCCGCAGAAGACCAGCCAAGGGGTCGTCATGATCGTCTCCGGGTTGCCGTCCAGGCGTGGAAGCCCTGCCCGCCTTTCAGGCCCGTGTGCCCGGCGGCCACCTTGGCCTGAAGGAGTCCCGGCGGCTGGAACCGCTCCTCACCGCTGGCGAGCAGCCCCTCGGCGATGCGAAGGCGCAGATCCAGGCCGATCCGATCGGACAGCTCGAGGGGACCGACGGGATGCCCATAGCCGAGGGTCATGAGGGCGTCCAGGTCCTCGGCGGAGGCCACCCCGGACTCCACCAGCCGGATGGCCTCCAGCCCCTGGGCCAGGGCCATCCTGGCCGCGGCAAAGCCCGGCTGGTCGCGGACCTGCACCACCCGCTTCCGAAGGTCCGCCCCCAGGGATCTGGCCCGGTCCACCCAGGATGGGAGCGTCCCCTCCGGCACGGCCATTTCGACCACGGCCATCCGGGGCACCGGCACGAACAGGTGGAACCCCACCAGGCGGCCCATGACCCCGGCCCTGCGGGCCAGATCCGTGATGGGGAGGGCGGATGTGCCCGCAAGGACCAGCAGCTCAGGGGAACCCCACGTGCTGGCCGCCGACAGGGCCGGGGCCTTGAGGTCCGGGGCCTCGGGCAGTGCCTCGAGGAATGCAGAAGCACCCTCCAGGGCCGATGCGCAGAACGCCGCGGCCGAGAGCCTTTCCATGCAGCGGTCCCTCGTCTCAGGGCTCATCCGGTCTTTGGAGATGGCGCGGTCCCAGCGACGGTGGATCTCCCTGAGGCCCACCTCGGCGTGCCCCCGGTCTCTTCCCAGCAGCCTGGTCTCCAGTCCGCATTCAGCGGCCCACTGGGCGGTGGACAGGCCCAGGACACCCGGGCCCAGGATGGCGAGCGTGGCGCTCAAGGCCTGCTCCCGGGTCCCGTGGAGGGGAGGCCGAGAAGTTCCGATCCAAGGGGTCCTTCAGTCATGGAATCGCGCCTCCACCCGCTATGATGAACGGAAAGGGCCGCCCGTACGCCACCGCAACCCCGCCCACCCCTGTCAGGGCCATCTATCCTCATGCTCATCGACTACGCCGCCATCACGCATCCGGGCAAGGTCCGGAAGAACAACGAAGATGCCTACCTGCTGAGCGCACTCGATGGCGATGAGCCCATCATCAATAGACCTGCGCGATCCCTCAAGGTGGGGGAGTCCGGGCTCCTGGTGGCCGTGGCCGATGGCATGGGCGGAGCTGCGGCCGGCGAGGTGGCGAGCCGTGAGGGATTGGCTGCGGTATCCCTGTTCCTCTTCGGCCATTGGGGGCGCCTCGCTGCAGCCAAGGACCGAGAGAGTGAACTGCTCGGAGCCCTCGAAACGGCCGTGGAGGAAGCCAGCGATGCGGTCCTGCGCTACTCGGATGACGACCGGACGGCGCGGGGGATGGGCTCCACGCTGACGGCTGCGGTCATCTGGAACGGTTGCGCCTACGTGGCCCAGATCGGCGACTCGAGGGCCTACCTGCTGAGGCAGGGATTGCTGCACCAGATCACCGAGGATCAGACCCTGGTGAATGATCTGGTGGCCCAGGGCAGCCTCACGCGTGAGCAGGCCCGCACCCATCCACAGCGCAACATGATCACCCAGGCGCTCGGGTCGCCCCAGCCACTCCGGGTGGTCCTCTCGCGGCTCGCGCTCCGGCGGGGCGACCGCTTGCTCTGCTGTTCTGACGGCCTGCACGGGGAAGTCCCCGATGCGCAGATCCAGGAAGTGCTGAACCAGGGGCTCAGTCCCCGGCGCAGCCTGGAGCTGCTGGTGGACGAGGCCCTCGCGCACGGGGGCCGCGACAACATCACGGGCGTGATTCTCACCCTCAACGACCCCGGCCTGCCGCTGCCCAAGCCCGGCGAGGCGATCGATCTGGTCCATCCCGGCCTGAACCATCGCGGGCGGGGGCTCTGGGATCGGTTCCGCAGGTTTTTCGGAGGCGGTGCCCCATGAGCATCCTTCAGGGGACCGTGTCCCTCAAACGCTTTCTGGTGCTCGGCCCCGTGCCCGACGAGAAGGACCTCCAGGCCGGCTTGGAGCAGGACCAGTTCCGCCCCTTCCAGGATGGGCTCGAGGAGGAGCGCATGGGCTGGTGCGATTGGCGGAACCCGCTCATCACCCCGCCGGACGAGGACTGGGTGGGCCAGGAGCGCTTCGCGGTATTCGGTCTGCGCATCGACACCCGACGCGTGCCGCCATCCCTGCTGAAGGCCCACGTGGACCTGCGGCTGCAGAGCCTGCAGAAGGAGAAGGACCTGGCCTTCATCGGCAAGGAGGCGCGGATCTCCCTGGCGGACGAGGTGAAGGTCGAGCTGCTGCGCAAGGTGCTGCCCACGCCCAAGGTGGTGGAAGTGGCCTGGGATCTCAAGGGCGGCATCCTCTGGACCACGGCCTCGTCCAGCAAGGCCCAGGGCGCGCTGACGACCCTGTTCATCAAGTCCTTCGGCTGCGAGATCCACCCCCTGGCGCCCCTGGTGCTGTCGGGCCGGCTCTGTCCGGACCTGTCCGTGGAAGCCCTGATGGCGCTGGATCCCCTGGATCTCGAACTCGAGGAGGCCTGAGGTGAAGCCTCTTGAACTCATGGAACAAGGGCGCTTCCTCGGAGAGGAATTCCTGCTCTGGCTCTGGATGCGCAGCATGACCGAAGGCGGCGCCAGCGGCGAGGATGGCGATGGCTCCGGCTGCTTCGTGGATGACGCCATCCAGCTCGTCTCCGAGCGCGGCGAAGTGAAGGAGATCTCCCTCCGCAAGGGCAACCCGTCCGAATGTCGCGAGGCCTTCGAGGCCCTCGGCCGGGGCATGCGGCCCGCGAAGGTGAAGCTGCGCATCCTGTCCGGCGACCTGGAGTGGGTGTTCACCCTCAATGCCGCCACCCTGGACATGGGCACCCTGAAGCTGCCGCCCAGCACCGGCAAGGCACCCCACGAGCGGCTCCACGACCGCATCTTCCTGCTGGAGGAGGGCGCAGGCCACCTGGAGCGTCGTCTGAAACGATTCCTGCATGAGCGCGCCGGTGATTCGGAGGGGTTGCAGGAGGCCATGCGCGCCTGGGTCCGTGCCGGCCGCACCGGCGAGGCATTGCCCACGGGCGAGGCCCCGTGGGAGGCCTGAGGTCCCTCCGGCCGATGGGCCTGGCGGGCCTGCTGCTGGCCGTGCCTGCCGTCCTCGCGGCGCAGGACCCCGCACCCGTGCTGTCCCATGCGCGCACGCCGGATGGCCGGGCCATCCTGTTGCGCCTGCAGTTCCGGAGAGGCCTCAGCGTGGAGGGGAAGGCGCTGCCCCGCGCCTTTCTGGGCAAGGGCGCGGATCCCGGCGGCTGGGTGCCCTTCGAAGGCCTCAGCCCCGAGGGCAAGCGCTGGGCCCTGGCCGCGCTGTTTCCCGAGGACCAGTGGCGTCAGGATGAGGTCCGGCACCGGATCCGCCACCCCGACGTGGAATCCGTCTGGACCATGGCCGCGCTGTTCACGGGCCACGGGCAGAACTACGACAAGGTGATGGCGGCGAACCCCGACCTGCCGGAGAAGCTCCGGGAGGGCGACACCTGGCGCATCCCCAAGGCCCTGCTGTCGGTGGACCTGGGTGGTGCGGGGAAGGGACCCGACCGCACCCAGCCCGAGGACGACCTGGACGACGAGGCGCGCGTGGCGGCCTACCGCGCCCTGCTGTCCTTTGGCGAGGACGCCCAGGGGAAGTACGCGGCCTACCGCATGCGTAAGGGGGAGGCGCTGTACTCCAGCGTCGTGATCCGCTACACGGACCGCGTGGACCCCAAGGGCGTGAACGAGCTGGCGGACCGCATCGCCAAGCGCACCGGCATCACCGACGTGCGGGGCATCCAGCCGGGCCAGCTCATCAAGATCCCCGTGGCCTTCCTGGCGGATCCCTTCCAGTCCGAAGGCAGCTCGGCGCTGGCGGAGGAGCGCGAAGTGCGCGCCGAGGTGCGCCGCACGGTGCGTGTCGAGGCGGGGCCCAAGCTCAAGGGCGTGCGCATCATCCTCGACGCGGGCCATGGCGGCGTGGATTCCGGCGCCCAGGCCAACGGCATCTGGGAATCCGACTTCGTCTACGACATCGCCATGCGCGTGCGTCGCCTCCTCGAGCAGGAGACCGACGCCCAGGTGAGCAGCACCATCCGCTACCCGGGTCTGGGCTTCAAGAGCCGTGAGGAGATCCGCACCCCCAGCCGCGCCGCGGAGATCCTCACCACGCCCCCCTTCGCGGTGGATGGCGAAAGCCCTTCGGCCGTGAGCGTCCACCTCCGCTGGGTGCTGGCCAACGACCTCTTCGCCGCCTTCCGCAAGGGGAAAGGGGACGCGCAGAAGACGCTGTTCCTGAGCTTCCACGCGGACAGCCTGCATCCCTCGGCCCGGGGCTCCATGGTCTACGTCCCTAGTGCAACCCTGGTGCCCAGCACCTTCGCTCTGGGCGGCGCCAAGACCGGCCATGTGGCCGAGGCCAAACGCTCCACACGCGTGGCCTTCAGCGGCAAGGAGAAGCTGCAGGGCGAGGCCCGCAGCCGGCAGTTCTCCGAAGGTCTGCTGAAGGCACTCCAGAAGGACCGCATCCCCGTCCACGCCAACCGGCCCATCCGCAATGTCATCTACCGTGGCGGCGGGAAGTGGGTGCCGGCGGTCCTCCGCTACAGCAGCAGCGCCACCAAGGCTCTCATCGAAGTGGCCAACCTCACCAACGAGGACGATGCCGCCAACCTGCGCGATCCCGATTTCCGTGAGCGGTACGCCGTGGCGGTGGTGAATGCCATCCGGGCGTACTACCGGAAATAAGGGGTCCACCCATGAGGCGGCCCCGCGGCACAAAGGTGCCCTTTGTACCGTTGGGAGAAGCCATGGAGTGGGATCACACTGGGAACGGGAGGCCTCATGCGGGTTCTGCTGGTGGTAATGCTCCTGCTTGCCGGCTTCGGTTGCCGCAGACCTGAGCCCGCGCCGCCGCCCCAGGCCCGGCTCATCGTGCGGTTCCTGGACCGGGACGCGGTGCTGGAGCTGGCCGCCGCGCCTGCCGAGGGCCCCTGGCGCCTCATGAACGCGGGCCTGTGGGAACCCCTCGACATCCGCTGGAAGCCAGGCCCACTGCCCATCGGCGCCGCCGTGGTGGGTCGCACCGCCCCGGACTGGGTGCTGCTGGAGGATCCCGCCCGGGATACCCACCGCGTCGTCATGCGTGGTCCCGGTCCCGAGGAGCTCGCCCTCCGGAATGAGCGCATGGACCCCACCGAACGCGACGCCCTCG